>NZ_JAOWHW010000053.1:0-218 GCF_030332425.1 Citrobacter sp. Cpo142 | reverse complement strand
ATTCTTCTCGGCTGACTCAGTCATTTCATTTCTTCATGTTTGAGCCGATTTTTTCTCCCGTAAATGCCTTGAATCAGCCTATTTAGACCGTTTCTTCGCCATTTAAGGCGTTATCCCCAGTTTTTAGTGAGATCTCTCCCACTGACGTATCATTTGGTCCGCCCGAAACAGGTTGGCCAGCGTGAATAACATCGCCAGTTGGTTATCGTTTTTCAGCA
>NZ_JAOWHW010000052.1:0-104601 GCF_030332425.1 Citrobacter sp. Cpo142 | reverse complement strand
CTTCTCCCAAACCAAGGTTTTTGACAAAGAGCGCCGGGTCAGGAATATCTGCGCCGTTCTGGTCTTTGGCCAGCTTCTCCGCCAGTTTGTTCAGGACCGTGGTTGCAAAGTTTGGATCGTTACCAAGGGCATCAGCCAGCTCTTTGAGCGTATCCAGCGTCTCAGGGGCGCTGCCTGCAAGCGCCGCAAGTGCTTTGGCCACAAACTCCGTCGTCGCCAGCTTCTTGCTGTTGTCGCTATTTGCAGGCGTGGGCGCTGTTGGCGTGCCGGTGAATGTCGGGCTGGCTTTCGGTGCGTACTGGGTATGCGGGTCTGCTGCCGCGATGTGATTCGCAAGGTCTGTACCGCCTTTCTCAACCTGTTGTTTCAGGTACAACGTGCGGCTGGCCAGTTGTTTACCCTGACGGTTAGAAATTCCGTCAGGCCCACCCAGAACGGGGTCAGAGACCTCAATCTGGTAGATGCCTTCTTCCCACTGCGGGGTTTCAGGTAGGTTTGCCATAATTAACTGCTCCCGTGGTTATAGCTGCCGTCGTAGTTGACGGTGTTGTTGTAGCGAATGGCGACAGACTGATACTCAAGGCTCGCCAGATGGCAGCGGGCCGGAGCAAAAGCAGCGAGCGTCTTACGTAACAGTGCCGCCTGATCGTTAGTGATGGGCTGTTGAAGGATGACGCGATATACCGCCCAGGCTTCCGCATCGCCATGAACGAATAGCCCGTTGTAAGTGTGTTTGCCGTCGTAGCCAATCTGGCCAGTGCCTTCAATCAGATCCACTTCGCCAAAGCCGAAACGGCGGATAATTTCCCTGATTGACCACGGCGTCCCTTTGTAGCGGTGCAGCTCGATAGCGGATTTGATAAGCATGCGGCGTACATCGTCCGACTCCGCCAGCTCCCAGCCATCGCCGAACAGTGAGAACTGCTCGCCCAGCCATGGCAGCGCGGAACGGTCGACAATATCGACGAGATAGACCATCAGTACGCTCAGGTCGATGTTATCCAGCCGCCCGGCCAGTCTTCCCAGCGTTCTGAGGCTGATATCACCCTCAAGCGGTGGCGGAAGTTGTAACGGCTCAGCCATCGGACACCCCGGTCATGTTAAGAGTGATCGCCGTACAGTTTGCCCATTCGTTTTCTGCCACCACCTTCAGCACCGGTGTCACCAGTTCGACCTGATAGACCCCGGCAACGGACAGCACGCTGATAATCTGGCTGGGGACAATATCGCGCCCCAGCGTGGCGGTACGGGACGCTACCCAGTTCTGTATGGCGCTGTTGGCGCTGTCCTTTATCGAGTTAGCATCCTGGTCACGATAGATAGTGATGTTGGCTTCAATGGCGTAATCCACCTGAACAGGTGTTTTAGCCCGCACGGTATCAGTGAGCGGCCTGACTTTTTCGTCCGAGCAGAAACTCTCTACCAGCGTGAGGATGCTGTCGTCCGGCAGACCGGTGCTGAGCAGCGGATACAGTTCTACTGTGCCGGGAACCGGGGAAAGCACCGCAACATCGACGATGTTGGGATGGGCCTGCATGGCATGAAAGCGGTATGCCATACGGCTTCCGGCGTTGGTGAATGACTCCGGGGCCAGTTTGATACGCTCGCGGAGCCTGTCATTGTCTTCCTGCTCTGAACCGCCAGAGCTTGCCATCAGATTGGTCACCTGCAGGTCGACGTTATCAATCTCATCGAGCAACTGACTGACCTGCGCAGGTTGCCAGCCATTGCCATCGGCTCCCGGTTCGGTACAGGTGGCCGTGGCATTGACCAGCAGCAATCCGGCCTTCAGTACCACGTCCGTATCGGTGGCAAAAATAATGCTGTCGGAAGCGCTGACGCGGGTGCCTGCCGGAATCAGCACGTCAATGGCCAGTGCCTCATCCACGGAGAACTGGAGCGTGGTGGTGGCAGGCTGCGCGGCAAGACGGTATACGCCGACCAGTTCACCGAGATAATCAATCATCGGCTCACGGGCAAAGGCGACCAGATTCTGTTTGGCCGCTTCCTGTACCGCCACCCTGACCAGCATTTCGCGGTATGCCCACAGGTCAATCAACAGGCGCTCAGCCTGAGCGGGGTACAGCGTCTTGCCGGTTGCGGCTTCGTACTGAGCAATCATTTCAGCCGTAATTTTGTCGGCATCACGTTCAATAAAATCGGGTTCTGTCAGCGCCATAGCAACTCCTGAGTCCGGGGCTGTCCGTCAGAGCCTTTCCAGCTCACCCGGAGCGTAAGATGTTCGCCGTCGACGGCGGGTTTGACCGACATAAGCTGGCAGCGAGGCTCCCAGCGCCGGATGGCATCGACAGACTCGCGCACCACATGCGGAATGGCCCGGTCGATGGGCCAGTCGATATAAAGGTGCAGGTTGCTGCCGAACTCCGGGCGATGCGGGTCGCTGCCGCGAGGAGTTCGCAGGATGATTTGAATGGCCTGCCAGATATCATCCAGCCCCCGGACGATTTCGCCGGGGGCCTGCAGGGCCGGTTGCCAGAATACTGAGGTCGTTTTCATGGGGGCAGTATTGCCCCCGGAAGGGTTAGCCGATATTAAAGGCGTTTAAGAAGGTTAGTGGGAGTGATGATTGGAGTTCTGGCCGTCAGACAGCATGTCGCCTGTGGCGTGGGCATTGCCATTGATTTCAAGGTTGCCGTTCACCGTGGTGGTGTCTGCGTTCAAATCAATGGTTTTCCCCTTCAGGCTGATACCTACCGCAACCTCGATTACTACTCGCTCGATACCACCTTTGACCGTCAGCGTATGGGTCGCGCGGTTATAGCTGAACTCTGCGCCATCCGCGTATTTCGTGCCCCGGACGTTTTTGTCGCTGAACGGCGGTTTATCGACGTCTGAGTACACCGCGCCCAGAATGACACCATCCTCGCCGTTGGCATCGAGCAGCACCTCAACCTGCTCCCCCACGTCAGGGAGCCAGTAATCCTTGTTATCCTGGGTGTTGCGCTGCAGCACGTTAAGCCAGTTAGTGCGCAGGTTATCGCACTCAGGCAGACGAACGCGGGCCTGAACCTTGTCGGCATCGACGGCGCTGACCGTACCGACCTGACGGGTGACGCCTGCCATTATTTTTTCTCCTTTGTTACCGTGGACGTGCTGCCGTCCGGTTTATAGACGGTCAGTGTCTGACTCTTGCCGGTCTTTTTACCTTTTTTCGCCTTGCCCTGCGTGACCGGCCCTCGCGCCACCTCCAGTTCGGTGATGTAGCCGCTGTTGCGGTCAAATGCATGGCGGGCAGTGGTTATCAGCCATGGCCCGGATAACTGTCCAAAACCCACCAGTTCAATTTTGTTGCCTGCTGTCAGTTGAGGTGTTCCCATCAGCGTCAGGGAGCCGTTCTGCTGGTATTCGTTATGCCTGGCCAGCGCCGAATCTGCTTTAATCCGTGCGGTGTCCGGGTCGCTGACGCGGCTGTTGACCTTCAGTGTGTCGGCACTGGTGACCTTACCACCTTTGGTTTGTTTGTCGCTTTCGCTGGTGCCGCCATCAGCTTCGTAGACGATCAGCTTTTTATCGCTGCTCTTTTGATGTTTTACCTTCGCAGATTTGTAGACGCGGTTGATGGTGTCACGCAGGGAAAAGCTGGCCACATCCTGTGGCTTCAACTGTTTTACCGGCTCCTGACCGCGCAGCGTGGCCAGATGAGAGAAAATCAGCTGGTCGCTGACCACTTTTACGGCATAACCATACTCGCTGGCCAGCCGACGCAGGAAGCTCACGTCCGTTTCTGCATACTGGGTCACCCGGTCAATTTTGATGGACTCAATACTGCCAACCAGCTTCAGCTGATGCTTTTTGGCAATCCGCCCGGCGATGGCCGCCAGCGTGGTGCTCTCGAAACCACGACTGGATTTTGTCCGCAGGGCGTTGTTGACCGACGTGGCCACGCCCCGGATAGCGACAACAGACGCGGGCGAACTCACCTCGATTTCGTCTATCGAGAACGTACCGCAGGACAGCAGCTTCTCGCCCTGATAACCCATTTTCAGCGTCAGCGTGTCGCCCTTGCCCGGATACCACTTATCCAGCCAGCGACCGTCGGTGTCGTCCAGCTCCACCTCAATGGTATCGGACTCGCTTTTGATGTTATCGCTGTAGGTCACGCGGGTGACATAGGGGGCGATATCGGTGGTGATGTTCTTCTGGAGATACCACAGAGTAAATACCGGACTCAGAACATCGCTGACGCCGGTTAACGCTGATGCGGCCTGTGTAGTGCTGTTCATCTCAGCCATGGGGCAATATCCTCTTCTGTACTGACTTCTTCAGGCTCGATAACCGGGATCAGTAACAACAACCCGGAGGGCAGCACCGGCGTAATGGCCACGTGCGGATTGGCGGCAATTATCCGGGGATAGCCCAGTGGGTCGCCGTAGTACTGCCATGCCAGAGAATCCCAGCGCTCTCCGTCACGGGTGACATGTTCAAGAAACATCACACACTCCTCGCCAGTATTTTGGCTGCCATGGAGCTTAACCCCGGCGACATCCGGGTGAACGTGGTGCTGGCGGAGTTGAGCTGCCCGGAAACAGCATCCAGCGCCGCTGCGATATTGCTGCCGTCCACGTCGCTCAGCGAAGACTGTGCCTGTTGGACATACGTGGCCGCATCACTGGTGGCTCTGGCCAGACTGATGGCATCAGGCATGGATTCAGAGAGCGCATTAAACGCAGGAACGCTCTGGCCTAACGCCCCGGATACGTTGCCCAGTCCGCTCATCAGCCCCGGCACGCGGGTCAGTGCAACGGCGGGGTTATCCTTCATTTTCTGCGCCACCCGAACGGCGCTGATGGTGGTCTGGAGAACAGACTGCGCCTGTTTGGCATAGTTGACGCCGTCGCGAACGTACTGCGCCACCCCGGAGGGCGAAGGAACGGCACCGGAGACCGCCCCGACGCCGGGTACCTGCGTGCGTATTGCAGGCGGCTGCAGCGGGTTTTTCGGGTCGCCAATGTACTCCCGGAGAGACGCGGTGGCATTGACGGCCAGCACGTTGCCGGTGCTGTCGGTCTGCTCGCTGGTCGCGGTCACGTCGGTAATCACGAACCAGCCGCGATAGTCACCGTTGCCGAAAACCAGCGCCAGCGCCTGATGGGATTTCATGGCCGTTCTCAGTCTCGCCAGCTCCACGTCGGGCACACAATAATGCTGATGGAAGACCAGGCTTATCTGGATTTCGTCCAGCTTATCGCCGACGAACTGCAGGCCGGGCTTACCCTCTATGCGGGCATGTTCGGCATAATCGACACCGAAAGTGGCCTCGAAACCGTCCCAGTAAGTAATCAGTTCAAACTCAATATCACCCAGTACCGCAAACATTATTCGTACCCCCGACGTTGTTTCTGAGCCAGCAGACGTTCCAGCATTTTCTCCAGTTCATGCAGGCTCATATTCAGTGCGCCGGTCAGTCCGGCTGGCGCTGCGGTTTCTTTGCCATTGAGGAAAAACTGAGGATTAAAGCTGACCTGAATACCGCCAGACGCTCCGCCACCAGAAGCAGCTGCGCCACGGCCTGAATATCCCGCAGCCATAATTTCCGGCGACGGGATACGGGGAACATCCGGTGTCATTTCAGTTGCCAGACGCTGCCCGGCCAGTGCAGCAAGTGGTGTGGTGCGCTGCAGGCCGATAGCGGCACCCTGCGCAATGTTGTCACCAAAACCGATAAACACACGGCTCGGCGAATGAATGCCCAGCTTTTCCTTGAACCAGCCACCAACGCTGTCGCCCATGTCTGTGACGGTGGTTTTGAGCGACTCCCATTTGTTTTTGATGCCGTTTATTAACCCGTCGATAAGATGACCACCGAAGTCGGTGAACTTCGCGGGCAGATCAACGCCGAGATATTTCAGCGCAGCCGCAAAGGCTTTGTAGAGCAGACCAACCGGCGACCAGTTAATCAGCAGCTTACCAATCCCCGCGATGCCGCCGTTAAAAGCCTCTTTAATGTCAGCCCAGCGCTGTTTAAACCAGCTGCTGACAGCCCCCCAGTTGCGGTAAATAAGATAAGCCGCCGCTGCGACGGCGGTGATGGCAAGACCAATGGGATTCATCAGCAGTGCCCGGCCAATCCAGAGAACGGCACGCCCAGCGATCATAATGCCGCGAACCAGCCCACCTGACAGCACGCCCCCCAGAGTTCTGGCACCTCTGGCGACGGCGCTGAAGCCGGTCACCAGCCAGCGGAGCTTACCGCCCTCACCGAGCGCAAGCGTCAGCCGAAGCCAGTTAGTCCGCAATAAAACGGCATTTTTCCAGACGTTAACAAAAGGGGAAATAAGGAGATTCAGCCCCAGCTTGAGACCGATAGTGGCCATCTTGAAAGCGAGTAATGCTCCTACAACCTTTATGGTGCCGCTGACGAGTTGCGGGTTTGCCGCTATCCATTTGCCGACACTGTCCATTAAAGGAATAAAAGTCTCACCCAGTTGGATCAAGGCCGGGCGTAGTGACTCACCAATGCTGATGGCTGCCTCGTTAAAACCAATCTGCGTTCTGCGCCAACGACCTTCGAGCGTATTATTTTGTTTTGCAGCATCCTTATCCAGCGTAGACATTGCTGACGGGGTATTCATTTCCTGCTTGCTGGAAAGGTATTTATCCCAGCCCTGACGCATTGACAGTAAATGGTTAACGGTCTGGATATCAGTGAAGACTTCTGCCAGACCAAATGACTCCATTAGCTTCTGCTGGCCTTCCTGATCGCCTCTTGATCCTGCTGCTTTCCATTGCTGTAAAAACGCCTTACCTTTACCGTCGATAAAACGGTTGGCAATCATCAGTGAGGCTTCGTACTGTGAAAAGCCCTGAGCGACGTAATTCTGCATTGACCCCTGGTAATCCACCCCGGCTTTAGCATATTTCTGGATGGTATCTCCGCGCCCCATCGCCGCCAGCCAGTTGGACATATTGGTGACGGCCTCTTCCGCTGAGCCGCTGCCTTTACCAACTTCCAGACTGGCGACGATCTGGGTTATGGCGTCTTTGCCGTAAATACCACGTGCAGCGAAGGCTTTGGCCATACCAGGTAACGCTTTCGCCATATCCTTCAGTTCAAACGATCCGAGCTTAGCCCCGGTTGCCGCAATCCCAAACGCCTGTTCCAGCTCTTTGGCATCGGTAATTTTCAGCGCATCGCTAAAGGCGTAGGTCATTTTTGCGAGATCAGTCATATCCGCTTTGGTGGCCGTGGCCGCTTTACCGAGCATCCCGGCAAAGGTCGCTGCCTGCTGCGGATTCATGCCATCGGCAACCAGTTGGCCCACACCGCCCAACAGAGATTCCTGGAGCTGATTGACCTGCAGGGATGCCTGACGAATGGCGGTACCGATGGCCTGTTCCTGTCTGGAATCCAGATCGCCGGTGACGCTGATATCGCGTAGCTGGGATTCAAACGAGGCATATTGTTTGACCGAGGCCATGACCGGTGCGCCCAGTGTTCTGCCGATGGCATAGGTTTCTGCGCCCTGGCCATAGAGCGCCATGCGGTTAGCTTTCAGCGCGTCACTGGTGGCCGACACCGCCGACAGACGGCGCTGCTGGCGCTCAATTTGCTCCATTGTGCGGCTTACCCGCAGCAGCTCACTGTTGAGGCGCTGCATCCGCGAAGAACCTAACTGACCATAACGTTCAGTTGCACGGGTTAAGGCGTTCTGGCGTTCCTGCAGGCGGCGCGATGTATCGCCCAGGGAATCAAGGGCGCGTCGGGTACCGCTGACGGCAGAACGGAAGCTGCTCCCGACAATGCCGCCAATAATGACGCCGACTGAAAATTCACTGGCCACGGTGGTTATCCTCTGAAAGCAGAAAAACGGAAGGAAAATGTCTGAGAGCCATGCAGAACAGCCGCGAGTAGCGGCTGTTAAGTGATGAGGAGTTACTGATTATCGCCGAACTCGCTTCTGATTTGCTCTTCAGCCTGCTCCAGCCACATCTCCAGATCGTCAGTATCGAGGGCATCAATCTCCCCCGGCTGAAATCTAAACCACCTCGCCAGCAGCCCCTGTGCCTGCATCAGCGTTTTCGTCGCTCTTGCCCAGCCCAGTGACTTGCTGAAATCGTTTCTGCAGCTCCAGATAATCAGCCAGGTCCATATTATCCAGGTCCTCCGGGAGCAGGCCGGTACTGCGGGCAATCAGTGGTTCGTCCCAGTCAGCCGGGTCTTTAGAGGTTTTTCGAACCTGCTTCAGGTCCTTAACAGTCAGACGCTTGAGTTCAATGCGCTCAATACGCGTTCCGACAGCGGTCGTGAATGGATAGGCCGGAATGAATACTTCGAGTTGTACCTGTGACATGTTCATGCTCCTGTGTAAGTTCAGGGCAGTATGTCCGGTGACGCGGGGAACGGATATTAAAGGGGATTAAGAAGAAAGGGGCCGAAGCCCCTGTGATATCAGTGAGTGCGAAAGCCTTTGCAGTTACGCAGGAAGGCGATAAGAAGTGCCTTTCCTTCGGATTTGCCGATGCCGGTGAACCAGTGGTCAGGAGGCTCCCATGCCTCAATCAGGTCAGCGAGCTTCCGTGCTTTGGAGCGGGTGCAGTCAATCGGGTCATTGGTTTTACGGGTATTAAAAAGGTTTTCCACCCCCGGAATATCGAGGATGGTAAACCAGGTGCCATTCCCCATGCCAATCGAACCACAGTTCCCGCCTTTATCTTCAATCTCAACGGTCATCGTGGTTCCCCGATGCCAGCCAGGACTTCAGCCTGTACCCCTCAAACTGCCACAGCGCTTCAGTCGCATTGTGCTGCGCTTTAGCGATGGCCACTTTCCTGCCGGTCTCTTCATCGAACAGCCCCGGATGCGCCGTAGCGCTGAATCCACTGCTGACCATAAAGCCATCCGGCATCAGTGCGACAGCAATGGTCAGCGTGGTGCCCGGAAAGTGGTGGGTCTGATAACTCAGCGACGCCACCAGGTCGTCTATCGTTTTGCGCTCAACTTTGGGTACCACCATGATCACCCTCCGATATTGATGCGGTAATCAGTCAACTGGTCAACGCCCCCGACGCGGAAGATGTTGGCCAGATAGTCCAGCTCCAGCAGTTCTTCACCATCCAGTACCTGCTTGATGTACGTGCAGGTGAAGCTGCTGGAGAACTCGGCGTTTTCGTGCTGTTTGAACGTCCCCAGCGGGTTCTTCTTGAACATGATCGTCAGGAAAGTGACCAGCGGAATTTCGTCAATCAGCCCCTGCGAACTGTAGCGCTGAACGCTGGAACGGCACTGCAGCGCCAGCGACTTATACGGGTTCGCGGCAGACAGCATCGCGTCGCGGTAAAAGCTGTTCCACTTGATCTCGCCCTCAAGCTTGTCGAAGCCTGCAGGGAGTTCCACCTTGCCCACCATCCCCAGCGCCTTATGCTCCTGCATGGTCATGGAGACGTCAGGCAGTTTGACCTCCTCGGCCCGGCCCAGCAGGTTAGCGCCATCCAGGTAGATGTTGGCATTCGTGATGCGGTTGATCTCAATCTTTGCCATCAGCTATTCCCCTTCAGGGTTAACAGGTATTCCGAGGTGATCTCGGTCTCAAACGTCAGTCGCTCCAGCGGCGGTGGCGGCGTGTATTTGTAGCTCAGTAACAGGTGACCGGCGGCCAGCTCCGTCTCCTCATTACGGGCCGGATCAAACCAGCAGCTGAAGCCCAGCAGCGCACCGTCGCCAATCAGCTTGCGACCGTAGGCGTTGACCGACTCCGTCAGCGCATCAATCAGCGCCTGGGTGATCGGCATGTCGATGTACTGCTGGCTGAAATAACGCAGGGACTCGTTGATCACATCACCGGTGCGGCGAACGTTCTCAAAGTTGCGCATATGGGTGACCGTTGGCCATGCTGCCATCCGGTTGCCCCACAGACGCAGGCCGCTGCCGTAACTGCTGAAGACCGTGGTGATGCCCTGTTCGTTGAGCAGGTTCACCTCGCTCTGCGGGTCATCAATCATTGCCGACAGCTGGCGCTCCACGCCGGTGATACCCAGAATCTCCTGGTTGGAGGACGACCACCAGTAGCCCTTGTCCAGGTCGACCCTGGCACGCAGACCTGCAGCACGCTGGCTCAGCGGCTCCAGCCGTTCGCTGTTGGTGGCCGCGTCGTACACCTTGACGTGCGGATAGCACAGACGGACGCGGTCGGAGCTGGTGTTGAAGTTAATGGTGCCTTCCGGGCCACGCCCCGCCAGAGCCTGAGCAAAAGTGGTACCAATCGGCGCGTCGATGTAGGTCACCGCGCCCAGCTTCTCAGCCATGGCGATAAGCTCAACCGAGACGCTGTTCTGGGTGCAGAAGACCGGGGCAATCAGGATTTTTGCGAAGTAGCCAAACAGGTTGAAACTGTCGTTAAGCAGCTTCATGCCGGTACGGTTGCCCGCCGCATTAACGGCACCGATGATATCAGCCGGGGTGACTTTAGTTGGATCAGCATAGTTATAGCTGGCCTTCACCGTTGCATCTGCCGCGATGCTCTTACCGAGGTTGGTAATCACCCCGGTCTGTGCATCAAGCGAGTAGTCCTGACCTTCCACATAAGGCTGGCCATCGCTGTCCGGTTTCAGTACCAGCTGCGCGACCACTGGATTAGCCAGCTGTGCCTTGCCCGTCGCCTTGTCGAACGTTACATCTTCATCCGCCACAGCGGTTTTATGCACAGCCGGATCAAGCACGTTAATGACCAGAACGGTGCCTGCCCCATGGTCGTAGATCGCATCCAGCGCCTGCGGAATGGTAAAGCCGGTGAGCTGGCTGCCAAACGCCGCGGCATCTTTCTCAGACAGGCACTGCACCAGCGTATTGACGTCCCCCATCGGGGCGGTACCAATCAGGCCAATGACGGCAGACTTCACCTTTTTTACCGGGCGGGCACCGTTTTCCACTTCAATGGTTTCGACGCCGTGCAGATAGTTAGCTGACATGGGTGTCCTCCGCTTTCACATCGCTGTCACCACCGTTCCTGCGCTTCGGCAACTGAGGCGCGGGTGTGCTGGCAGTTTTGGTTTCTTCAGATACCGGCGTCAGGTGCTTCAGCGCCACCAGTACCTTCACATAGTCATGCTCCTCCGGCAGGGAAACATTCTTCCCCGGCCAGAGCAGGATTTCGGTTCCGTCCGACAGCGTGACGCCGCTGGCCGGGCCGGAATAGCGGTATTCTTTCATCACTCGCTTTCCTCATAGTTCACTTCGGTTAACAGCGGGCCGGACGGTAAATCGCTGTCTTCGATAAAGACGCTTTCAGTGGCAAAGTCGAGGGCGTACTGCCACAGCCCCTTGACCTCACCGATAAACACCTCGCGGGTCAGCCAGATGCGACGGCGGCAGTTCGGCGGGGTGTAACCACCGAGGATGCGGCGCACCACATCAAGCACATCCACCGCGCCCTGTTTACCGTTGAGCTGCCGGAAGACCACCGTGACGCATAGCTGGATGGTCTGAGCCTGGATAACCGCGCTGGTGTCATTGGGCTTGTCGAAGCGCGACCCGGCATAACTCACCAGCAGCGCTCCTTTCGGATGGTTGAGCCGGTATTCCGCTGGTTTCTCCGGGAAATATTCCACTGCCAGCGTCGGGAGTTTCTCCTTAAGGCGGGCGACAACCGCATCAATAACGGGCAGAACATTCATCAGTATTTCTCCAGTAAGCCATCGCGCCCGCCAAAGGTGGGACGGCGTGCCCGTGCCCGGATTTCACCGGACTCAGGCACATCTTTCTGAGTGGACTGCAGCCCCAGCGTGAGCTTCCCGTCGCGGATAGCCTCCAGTTGCCGCCGTGCCTCTTTGTTGTCGTCCTTGACGGTGTCAGGCAGGTCACCTTCAGGACGGCGGACGTACAGGCGGTAACGGGTCAGCGTGATGGCAATGTCGCGCAGAACGGTCGGTACTTCCGTCAGTGGCAGGGTATAGCGCCCACGCAGGTGGGCATCTATCAGTTCACCGGCGTAGCGGATGCAACTCTCAACCACGGTAGCATTGACCGGAGGCTGCTCATCAAAGCCCACCGACTCGTTGGTCAGCTCAATGAGCGTCCTTTCCGGTACTTGTTCAAGCAAATCCGCCAGGGTGCAGTACATGTCACACCCCGCGCAGGATGCGGATAACGTCACCTTCGGCCAGAGCCTCATCCAGCGCAATCCCGGCAGAAATGCCTGCCGGGGTCTCACCGGCTGCGGGGACCTGAGGAACGGCGCATGCGTTCGCATCCGACTGAACGATCTGCCCTCTGGAGACTGCCGCACCGGCCTCGACGGCAACAATACCCAGTACATTGACCGGCGTTACATCACCGGCAGCGGCATCCACCTCTGCCACGCCGAGCGCGACGGCTCCGGCCTGACAGGGGCCATTATCGGCACCGACAAAGCGCTGTTGCGTCAGCGCCGCACTGGCCGTCACGGTGGTGGTCAGAATGACCTGTTGAGTTGTACCCATGACCGTCCCCTTATTTCACGATGTTGGTGACGAGATACCCGGCATCGCCACCGACAACGGCGACTTTGTAGATATCGGTATAACGGCAGTACTTCACTTTGCCGCCGACGCCGTCGTATTTATCCGCCACTGGCATCCCTTTACGGCGCAGGGTGTAACCGAATGACGGCTCATTTTCGTCGGCGCTGTCGGTGCCCGGCTGGGGTTTGCCGACGTAATGCAGCATCAGGTTGTCGCCCCAGATATCGGTCGGGACTTTGTCCTTGTTCTGCGCGTCTTTCATGGAGGCCATGGAGACCGGCTCGCCGATAGCGACATCTTCCAGCTGGAAAAGGTCTTTCAGAATTTCGATGGTGATACGCTTGCGCTCGTTGGCTCCAATCGCGGCCTGAATCGCCGGGTGGAACTTCAGCAGCGACATGACGCTTGCCCCCATGGTCATCAGGTTCGGACGCAGGCCGGTGGCGTTACGTACCGCTTCGATCCCGCCTTCAATGATGCCAATCGGATCACCCTGACCACCGGCCCAGCGTTCAGCTGCAGCCAGCGCCTTGACGTTAGCCGCGCGATAGACTTTTTTGTCCTGAGCCAGACGGGCCGCATACAGTTCGCGCTTCAGGTTGACGCCGCTGGTCACACGGCGAATGGCTTTGGCCTCTTCGTTGAACATTGACTCCGCCTGCTCGCGATAGTCCACCGGCGCGGCCAGATCGTGTTCGTTGAGAACAAGGTCCAGCGTGCCGGTTTTCTCGCGTACCAGAACGTTGCTGTCAGCCCCTACGGCACGCTCGGTGTCGTACTCCACAAAGGCGGATTTACCGAAAGTCGGGACGGTCACACCTTCCTTATCGGTCTGGACAATGGGGAAGATGCGCTCGCCGATGAACGCGGCATTTTTATAACCGCGAGCGATGCTGGTCAGCACCGGGTCAACGACGCGCTTACCCTTTAAATAGTCAGACATGTTCTCTCCTTAATTACAGGCAGCGGGAGACAGCAGCGTCGTAGCTGATGCCTTCTTTTTTCGACAGTTCCAGCGCTTTCTGATGCAGCGCCAGACGTTCCGGGTCGGCTTCAGCAAACTCCGCTGACGTCGTTTTGATATCCGTGCTCACGCGGTCTTTGGTCGCATGCTCACTGAAATTCAGTACCGGATCAGTGCTGTCCAGCAGCGTCTTAAACGCCGTGGCCAGCGGGGTGCGGGTATCGCCTTCGGCAAACTCAACCGGCTTGTCACCTGCAGAGACCGCGTCAAGAATGGCCACGACAACCGACTTCGCTTTGGGGGCCAGTCGGCCATCGCCAACCAGCTTCTCGGCAAAGGAGACGTTGTCCGCGTGCAGCTTGTCCTGCCTGGTCTTTGCTTCCTGTTTCGCCAGCTGGGTGGCTTCCGCTTTCAGACGCGTGTTTTCCGCCTGAAGCGCTTTGATTTCTTCTTCAGTCATGGTGCTGTTCTCTTGTTGAGGGTTGGGATTGTGTTCACTGAAGTCCGGTTCAGACTTCCCGGTGTCGCGGTAAGCCTCTTCGCGCAGGGAGTCAACCTGCCATGAAGGAAGCACCTTGTCGGTCTCGTCCAGCCCGAACTGGGCGATCAGAAAATCGCGCAGACGGCCCCATAAAGAGGCATTGGTGATATCACTCCAGTCGGCAAACTCCACGACGCCTTCTTCTTTCTCACCAAACGAGACCTGCTTCAGCCCCTTAATGGAAGGTGGCTGCGCGCCCAGAAAACCGACATGACGCAGGTAAAGTGTGCCGGGCTTCGGGTTGTTCGGTGAGTCAGGGAGATAGAACGAGGCGGAGACCTTCTTGAATCGTCCGTTGCCCACCAGTTCGGCAAACTGCGGGTCGAGCTGGTCAGGCTCTGCCAGCAGATCGCCGCCGTTAAGCGACAGGGATTTCACCCAGCCCCACGCCGGGTCTTCCGTTTTGGGGTGGCCAATAACGAGTGGTGCTTCATGGACGGACGGGTCATAGGCTTTCACGCAGGCGGCAAGATCGCTTTGCGTGAACGGCAGTTTCGTGCCGTGCATATCGGTATGAGTACCGGCTTTAAAAATGTGAATGGCTGGCATTTTGCTGTCCCGCGTTACGTTGTCGGGGACAGTCTGTGGAAAAAGCATCAGCAGCGCTTTTAATCTGCTTTAGAAAAAATCGGGGGTATCAGTACGGGGAATGTCATGCTGCAGGCGAATAGTGGTGCAAAGCGGGGGCTGTAAAGCCTTTATAAAGGTAATACAGCCCCTCAGCGGCTGGCAATGATAAATCACCCGCCTGCAGAGACAAAACTCAGCGACGGGCCGCTGCTTCAAGATGGCGGACAATCGTATCGAGGATGGGGACAACCACTTCAGGCTGCAGCTCACCGTCCCCTGTCAGCGGCAGGAACGGACGGGCCGGAAGTTCAACGGACTCATTACGCCCCGTTTTACCACCGAACTGATGAATCGGCCCATAAACGACATTAGTGCCAACCGCTGCCTGCCGGTCGTCATGGTCGGTTGATACTGACCCCATCAGACGCCCGGTATCCTGCAGTGTTTGCCCGTCGCGCTCCTGCGCTGCCAGCGAGGGAGTCCACCCCGGACGCCCCTCATCGAGAAAGTTAAACTGCGTCTCCGTCAGCAGGGTTCCGGCGATTTTGCGCATCGCGGGTTCTAGGTCTGTGGCAGCCAGGTCCAGCGCACGGAGGCTCCGGCGCAGGGATTCATCGTTAATGGTGATATTGACCAGGTTATCGGAAGCCATCGTTATCCTCTCAGTTCCTGCTGTGCCAGCGGTTGAAGCGTACCCTGATAGCGGGCAAGGTCGGGACGGTATGCTGCCCCCGGCGCGTAAGACCAGCCGACGTCGGTGGCCACCTTCGTGGTGCCGGTATTGAAGGTGGCGACATTCTGCATCTCGCCTGTTTTCTCTGAGACCAGCTTCAGCTCCCATCCCATGGCTGAGCCAGAATCTGACACCTTCAGGCCACGGGCACGCACATCGGCTGCACTCAGGGCAATGACACCACAGCGGCAGCGCCAGCCGTTCGGTGGGTAGAACGCCTGCCAGAACGGGTCGTCATAGCGCAGCACCAGACCATGCAGCGCCAGATGACTCTTGCGGGTATGGCTGTCGTTGATGCCGGTATACATCCAGTACGGCCTGTCGTCGACGTTCTCCATCTGCTCCGCCCAGCGACCGGCGCTGTAGAGCACAGACATGTTGGTGCGAAAGATGGTGTCGAGCCGCCACGGGCTGCCCTGCTGGATGGTGACTGGCTCGCCCGTTACCGGGTCGGTAGTGTCACGTGGCCCCCACCATCCCTTACGCTGCAGCTCCGGCTCCAGCTGCTGGCGGAACCAGCGGTCAGTCTTGCCCTCATCCAGTGCCTGCTGCAGGGCGCTCCTGATATCTTCCAGAATATCCAGCCGGGTCACTTTGGCGACGGTAAAGGCGCGGGCATGGGCATCCTGCCACATTTCCTCCCAGTCCCACGTGAAGCTATACCCTTTGGACTTCAGGTAGCTGACAGCCCGTTTTGGGGGCAGCGTCATGCAGTACGCCAGTTCAGCCGTTGTCACGCTCATGCAGACGCCCCCAGACAGTTGCAACAAACATGATACGGGCCAGCCGTTCCTGCAGGTCATCCGCATTCATCTGCGGGTACAGTTCAGCCAACGCCCCCAGCAGCTCAGACGGTTTAACGCCGTTTTTCACCTGGTTAAAGAGCGGCTCCAGCACTGGCGCAAGTACGCCGTCTAAGGTGCCACCGTTCATCAGAATATCCAGCGCATCATCGAGGTCCTGCTGGGCCTGAATATCAGCATCTATGGCCTCGGCGAACGACAGCGGCAGCGTGTTCTTCTGGCGCTCTGACGGTGGTGTCTCGTCAATATCGCCGTCCTGCAGCTGGTACTCACGCTTGAAGTATTGCGGGGTGAAGACCACACCGGCGCGGCTGAGTTTCTCGTCACGGGTCGCCTGGGTATCGTCGACCGTTCCCTGTTCCCACATCTTCCAGACGGGGCTGGCCACATCGCCAAAGTTCATCGATACCGCCATCCTGATGGCCTGATTCACCGCGCTTTCCACGATATCAGCGTCAGCGTCACGGATATCATCGGTGACCTCCAGTCCGGCCTGCGCGGAGGCGCGGTTACTGTTGGCCTCGGTGGTCTGGTTCTGCCCCAGCAGAGCGATGGAGATTTCACTGCGGGCAAGCGTGATCAGGTTCTGATAAATATCGCTGCTGTCGGCCTTGCCTGCGGCCTCCTTAATTTCAATGGAGGAATCGTCAGGGATAGCGGCCACCGCGTCTTCCACCATTGCCTCCATGGAGTCCAGCAGCAGGTCAATCTCACCCTGGGCCGTCCCGCGCGGATGCTTGCCGATAACCCACGGTGAGCCGTACTTCTCGGCAAAGCGCACCCAGAATTTCATGCCGCCTTTTTTGAATGTCACGGGCCAGAAGCACATCGACAGGTCAGGGAAGCCATACGGGTTGTCGTAGGTCGCGTCCTGACGCGGTACCACGAACTTGTTCAGCGGTACCGGCTCGCCTTCCAGCCCGGCGTCTTTTGCCCGAAAGCGCAGCAGGTTGTCATTGTCGAACTGGAACCACTCTGGCGGCTTACCCACGATATCGGTGATGCCCCAGGATTTAACAGAACGCCCCCACATGATCTCGCAGGGCTGATACCCGTAGAGAACGGCGTCGGTCATCTCGCCGATGATGCGGGACAAATCCAGATCGTCGAGCATATCCCGGATGAAGCTGAATACCCGCGCCGGGGCATGACCGCGCTCAAGACCACGCTCCAGCGACTTGACCGCCGCCTTACGCCTGCGGATGCAGCCACCAACCAGCGGGTCGGTACGCAGTTCACGATAGATGCGGATATCCCGGCCCTGAGATTTCAGAATGGGGTCAGGGTTAGGCAGGTACATTCCCAGCCCGAAGAAGTCGATGGAGCGGCTGCGCGAGGCGATCTGCTCCGTCAGCGTTTTATTGGGTTCGGCAAAAGAGACAAACTCATTGGGTGAAACCCAGAGTCCACGGGCCATCAGTAATCCTCCAGCATACGGGCCGCCTGACGACGACGGCGTGAGCTTGCCTTCACCGGCCCTTTGTTAATTTCACGGCTGGCGAAGTACGCCAGCGCCAGCGCGATGGCTGAATCCCCGTGACGTTTGCCACTGTCAGACTTCGCTTTTGAGCGCTGTTCCGGCACGCGGGGAACGCCGTTGACCACCTGAACGGCCCGCAGGTCGTCCAGCGTGTCTTCGTCCTTCGGTAAATCCACCAGGTTGCCATCTTCCAGCGCAGCCTTGACCGGCGGCATATGCTCGCGATACCAGTTTTCGGTAGGCATCACCTGCTTAACCCGGCTGGAGCCGTAGCGCTGCATTGCATATTCGGCGAGATAGGAGCCGTTACCACGGGCATCTAGCGCCGCGCCCATCAGGTTTGGCAGTCCGTCCATCAGGTACCAGGCGATTTGCTCCTGCTGTTTGAACGGCACGTTGCGCAGCTCCAGCACGAACGGTACGCGACGTACCAGGTTCTTCTCCTGCAACAGGGGATAGTCCACCGACAGGTCACCGCTGCGGCCAAAGTCGCGCCCCAGGAAAGAACGTGCGTCAGCAGGCAGAACTTCCAGCAATGGTTTGAGGTGTTCGTCCAGCCAGTCCTGCGTCTCGCTCCAGCGGACCTCGTCGGGCTTCAGCTCGTAGCCCTCCGGGCAGGTCAGGCGCAGCACCGGCGTATCGGGTGACATGCGGGACTCAATCAGGGCACGGGACAGCCAGGCGCCGCCTCCGTTGGCCGGAACGCAGTCAAGCTCCTCGGATGCACCGGCACCGTAGAATTTGTACACCGATGCCATCCACGCCTGCTCGGACGCTTGCGACCATTCTTTCCCGGTACGCAGGCAGACGCGGTGGAACAGTCCCTCCGACACAGCCTCCTGGAAAGTAATGCGGTGTACGCTGCCCCCCTGACGCCCGGCCCGGATATCACCGATAAGCGTATTGAACGGGTTATCGTCACCGTCATGGGTGGAGATAACCCGCACCTTGCCACCCCAGATAAGCATCGCCAGCGCCGCCTTCAGCAGTTCATCCAGTTGCTCATGGAACGCCGCTTCATCGATAACGATGATGCCCTGACGGCCACGCAGGTTAGACGGTCGACTGGAGAGCGCGACAACGCGGAAACCGGAGTCGGGAAACTTGATGGTGTAGGTCTTGATGTGCTTGTCGTCTTCGTCCTCTTCCCAGAAACCCTCTTCGATTTCACTGGCGGCATAGTTGAATGCCCGCGCCCACATCGCACACGCCTGGATATATTCGACGGTCATGTCCTGGTTATAAGCGATGTAATACACGTTCATCCCGCCCGCAGGCGCTGAAGAGGCTGCGGTCAGCACGTCATCGGACGCCTCAGCCCAGGTGATACCGGTACGACGGCTCTTCTCAATCACCTTGAGCGGCGACGTATCAGCCACCCAGCGCTGCTGGTAAGGCATCAGAACGGCGGGGATATCCAGCGCCGAGGTATCAGGCAAAACGGGAGCAAGCTGGCTCATGTGGCAATCCCCAGAATTTCACGACGCAGCGCCTGTACCGCATCGGTTGACAGTCCACCCTTACGGGCAATTTTCTCGGCGTTGCTGGCCGCCTGCTGCGCTCTGGCCCGGACTTCAGACTGGAACTTCTTGAGGTTGACGGACGCGCGGGACAGCGTGGCCACGTTCTTCGCTACCTTCGACAGCAGCGCCACTCGCTCTTTGGGGTCGACTTCGCCTTCTTCCGCTTCCTGCAGCTGGACGATGCTCTCGAACAACTCGGTCTGAATCAGGGCGATCACCGCTTCCGAACGTGCATCCTGATCGTCAGCCGCACCTTCGGTCAGCATGCGGGCCGCTTCAGTGGCCGCACGGATAGCTCCATAGCGGCGCTCAATCTTCTGGCCATAGCGATGGATAGCCGATTTGCTGATGACGTAACCCTGCTCACGGAGCAGGGACTCCAGCTCGTTATACCCGCTGAAGCCGGATTCAGTCAGCGCCCGCTCAAGCCAGCGACGCACGTCTTCCGGCAGCTTTTCTATCGTGCTGCGTCTGGCCATCATTCACTCCAGTACTTTTCCGGGCGGGCGATGCCGGGGCCGCATTCCACAGTGTACTCAACCAGATCGACACCAAGGCGGGTCAGGTCGGCAAACCAGTCGCCGGAAGGTTTTTTCTCCAGATCAACCATCTTGCGGTCAGCCAGATAATCCAGCTCACGGCGCAGCTCCAGCGGTGTGGTGTCCGGGTAGATGGCGCGGGACACGTCCAGCAGCAGCGTCTCGCTGGCGGTGTACGGGCGGGTTTTGTTCAGAGCAACCAGCAGACTCCAGCGCAGGGACTCCCGGCGCACGCGGGCGATATCAACCATTACGACCTCCTGTATGGCGGTACTGCTGTACCAGTTCGAGTTTGTTGTAGAGCGCGTCCAGCTTTGCCTCGATGACCGTCTGGCCCCGGATATAATCCTCGCGGCGGACGTAGTTCAGCGGTAAATCCGCCTTAAACCGCATAAATTCTTTTTCCAGCTCACCCCAGTTAGAGGCGGACTGTTGCAGCGACTGCTCAAGGGAGGCGAACCGCGCTGCCTGACGCTCTTCCGCCTTACTGAACAGCCACTTTGCTATCCCGCCGACAAAGCCCATAAAGCTGATGAGGAAGCCCACCACTGTCCAGAATTCAACCTGCAACGTCATTTCTGTAATCCTTCCCGTTCGTCCAGCAGACTGTTTATCTGGCTGCGCCAGCTGCGGCACTGCTTCGCGTTGTCGATGATGTTGGCGAGGACGTCACGCTGGGAGACGCCTGAGTCGCGTAGCCAGGCGTCAGCGGTTTCAGGTTGGCTGGACGCTGCGCCAGTGCCGGTGCCAGCGGTGGCAGTTGC
This sequence comes from Citrobacter sp. Cpo142, assembly GCF_030332425.1. Classification (NCBI taxonomy): domain Bacteria; kingdom Pseudomonadati; phylum Pseudomonadota; class Gammaproteobacteria; order Enterobacterales; family Enterobacteriaceae; genus Citrobacter; species Citrobacter sp. Cpo142. The sequence goes on along the minus strand of NZ_JAOWHW010000052.1, from coordinate 84,228 downwards.
ATCTGAATGACCGGTGCCGACGGATGCGTTGTCATATCCGAGCGCGGCGTTGTACTGGCGCACGAAACCGCGAGTAAACACGCACTCAATGGGATGGCTCTTACCTTTTTCATCAATCCAGCGCTGTGTGACATCGTTAATTTGCCCCTGTAGTTGTTTGTTCTGGCTCTCAAGCTGAGCAATCTGCTCAAGGTAACTGGCCTCGGCCTGATGCCCTGCGGCAACCTGCTCCTGATACCGTTTTGCCCAGGCCCGCAGCGCAGCGTTCTCAAGCGTTGCCTGCTCCGTTTTGTATGTGTCGAATGCTGACTGCAACTCACTGACCGCTTTATGGCCGTCGCGCGTAGCGTTTTCATGACCGCTTTTGTAGCCCAGGTAATAAAGTCCAATCAGAAAAGCATTTATGACCACTGCCAGCAGCAGACTGCGCCACGGCAGATTTTTTAGCAGGCTAGTCCACACAGCTGCCGCCCCCCCATGTCAGGTAACGGGGGGCCAGCTCCCGCAGGATACGCTGCGGATAGTGGCGGTTCTCGCGCCAGTTGGCGGCGCTACGTCCGGCATTCACCGTGGCGACATGGCCAAACCAGCGGGTGCTGTCCAGCCCCTGCTGAGAGGCCAGCCGTTTGTCCCGCTGTACCCAGCCCAGACCGCCGTTATAGCCGGACAGCGTCATGGCCATACGTTCGCAGCCGTTGGCGGCGCTGACGCGCTGCCACAGCCAGCGGTCATAGCTGACCAGCGCCCGGATGGCCCATGCCGGATTAAACGGCTCACGGCTGTTCAGCCCCGGCATCAGCTGACTTATCCAGTCAGCGGTGGCGGGCATAAACTGCGCCAGCCCCTGAGCGCCAACCGGCGAGACCGCATCAGGTCGCCAGCCGCTTTCCTGATGCAGCTGCGCGGCGAAATCGGCCACCGGCGCAGACAGTCCCCATTCAAGCCGGGCATTACGGATCACATCGTCGCGATACTGCAGAGCGGCCTGTGGCGGCTGGGCTGCGCGGGCCTGACTGAAGAAACCGCCACACCAGAGCAGCCAGGCAATCACCAGGTTGCCAGCAAGCTGCCACCAGAAGCTGTATTTATCGTTGCGTGGCTCGCCATGCTTGATGGCAGTTACGCCCAGACCAAAGGCGAGCAGGATGATGAGAGTGATTTGAGGCCAGTTCATGGTTACAGTCCCGTCGCTACGGCCAGGCAGACCGCTGCAACAATCAGAGCACGGCGGATTAGCGCAGCGGAAAAGACCAAGTGAAGGCCAGTCTGGACGGGGAAGCGACCATCAGCCATCAGCCTGTCATCATGCTTCAGGTACTGACCGGGACGGGCTTTGGGGAATAGCGAACGATCAAGCCAGTAGCCCAGCACAGCTGCCAGCGTGATGAGTGACAGCTTGTAGACAACCACCGGCAGCTGCTGAGGCGATACCAGACCGATGGTGCCGAGCAACAGCACAGCGGTCAGCAGCCAGCCGCTGAGACGGGGCTTTTTAACAGGGGGAATCAATTTTTTCAGGTTTTTCATGGGTGTCTCCTTGTTGTGTGGGAGACAGCATCACAAATGTCGGGGGAAAGGGATTTTAAACAGCGTTAATAGTGATGCGATGGGGCAAAACGCATGATTACTTTGAAAGAACGAGAAGGCTGATGCACCAATACCTGACTGGCCAACAACCACAGATATTTCTTTGAAGGGGAAACGTATGACTTCGGCAACTGCTAAATCCAGCTCACTTTGTCTGATGGGGATTACCTGCGATGAGTATGAAACTGCGGCAAAAATTTACACCCTCAGCGTCAATGCTGACAATCTTGCAGAGGCAATAAGAGAGATGCAGGCCGCGCTTGAGCAGGTGGAGAAAACGCCACGAATGCTCCCTGAAAATAAGCTGAAAGGAATACTCATTGGACAAATAAGACTGACTATCAGCGCCAATCCAAAAAGCAGATCGGCTTGCTAACTATCTGGCCGTCATATTGCTTATTCCGTTACCCGCCTGCCTGTTGATGCCGGAAGTGGGATCAGTATCTCCCAGAATGGATCTTCACCATTTGCATGTGTAAGACTTTCACCTGACCAGTACAGATGCGCCCGACGATATATATCCAGAATCGGACCATCACTGTTAAGCAGTCTCATATCACCACGGTGAACAGGGTTCTGATTCCTTACTTCATATATCGGCGCTGTCCGTATTCCATCATCACCACGTTCGTTGGCCAGCAATTCCCTGAATTGTTTAACCTCACTGATTTCCTGACAGGCAAACAGCGACTGATATCGGGACGGTTTATCAGGAAAGTCGCTGCGCCGTACAAGTTCAAGGATGAGACCAATCAGTAAGGCGTTATCCCTTTGATGGTCTTCATCGAAAAGCGCAGGATTATAGAGATAGTTATGGCCGTGCTTCGACAACCCATCGGGATGTATTTGATTAAGAAATTCAGCCAACTCTGGCTGTTTGGGGGTGTGGTGACGCAGCGTTATCTCATGAAATGGAAACAGGCTATTTGCAGAATCGAGCGTGTAATATTTTTCCAACGGAAGGTACATCCTTTTCAAATCAGCTAAATAACGTGCTCTTATGCCACCATCCAGTAAACCGCATTAATAGCCGCCGAACATCCCAAAACCGCATCCTGGCAGTGAAAGAACGACCAGCCCGGTGCTCGAACACCGGACTGGTCATCAACCCACAGGTATGCACTGTGAGCCGACCAGGGTTCAGTCAGTCTCGCGAGACCAGACTAGCCTGCCATATTTTCACTGATTGCAAAAGGCTTACGGATAATGAAAGAACAATCTTTACCCATCGTTCCATGGATTGGCGGCAAACGTCGTCTGGCTAAGCATATTCTGCCGCTGTTCCCGGCCCATACCTGCTATGTGGAGCCGTTCTGCGGGGCAGCTGCGCTCTATTTTCTTAAGACACCCAGCAAGATCGAAGTCATTAACGATATCAACGGTGAGCTGGTGAATCTGTATCGGGTGGTAAAACATCACCTGGAAGAGTTTGTCCGCCAGTTCAAATGGGCACTGGTCAGCCGTCAGATTTACAAATGGCTGCAGGATACGCCGGAGGAGACACTCACCGACATACAGCGGGCGGCCCGGTTTTACTACCTGCAGAAACAGGCGTTTGGCGGTAAGGTCGCCGATCACACTTTCGGAACCTCTACAACCAGTGCGCCGCGCTTCAATCTCCTGCGCATCGAAGAAGAACTGTCGATGGCACACCTGCGCCTGTCCAGAACGCTGATAGAACATCTGGACTGGAACCAGTGCATAGAGCGATATGATCGCCCGCATACGCTGTTCTACTGTGACCCACCGTACTGGGGAACGGAAGGCTATGGTGTGGAGTTCGGGCTGGAAAACTATGATCACATGGCAGAGCTGGCGCGTAGGATCAAAGGGAAGATGATTATATCGGTGAACGATATCCCGGAAATGCGGCAGGCGTTCAATGGACTGAACATTCAGACAGTTGATATCAGCTACAACTTGAAGGTCACAGGTAAAGCTACGCCAAAGAAAGAATTGGTGATTTGTAACTTTTAACAATTAGGTTGGTGAAGGAGGTGTCACCTCTTAGCATCTCCTTCATCCAGCTAATGGGGTTATTCTTTATCGAGTTTAAGGATCATATCCCCACCAGGGACATCCACTCTGTCGAGACAAACAGACTGGCAGGCTGATTTAGATATTTTAACTTCTTGCGCATTATTCGATATAAACAAAAAACAGTTATGCCCAGATGCAGCATAATCATTTGGAATATTATTGTCGTCCTTAATATGGAATTGCACCGTTGTTACTGGTCGTATGCTGTCATCAGACACTTCAAATTTTTCGAAGTTAGCTGCGTATTTATCCAGTCCAGGACACTGTTGGCGAATAAAAGGCAATTCGCGCTTCACAATCGGATTATCGGTCTTAACACTGAAGACTGAGTGCTCTACAGATGGGCTTTGAGCCTCAGCAGGGTCAGCATTATCGCCACATCCAGCCAAAAGAAATATCGTCGGTAAAAGAAACTTTCGTTTAGTCATATTATTAACCCGTCAATGTTCTTAATGGGAACAAATTAGCCCACATTTTTTAAATTATTTAGCTGTGCGGATAGCTCTTGGATCTGTTTTTCCATTTCAATCACACGCTGTTTTTCTTCAGCGCCTCGCATAAGGTCTCGTCGAACCTCAGGGTCTAGCTGATTTAATAACTCAAGCATTTTAAGGTCCGCTTGACTGAAGCTTTGTGTTACTGATTCAACCTTCGATACCTCCTCCTCTCCCTTCCCTGTGAGTAACCAGTCCAGAGAGACTCCTCTCTCTTCGGCTATGTTTATGCAAATTGAATAAGGCACAGAGTCTCGCTTTCTCCAGCTGGCTAAAGTCTGTCTGTTAACGTTCAGCACCCGAGCCAGCTCACTGTCGTTATCAACATTAAACAGTGACATGAGTCGCAGAAGCACTGCATCAACGGCCTTTTTATTCATTTCAAATAAATCTCACTTGAGTTATTCATTTTGAATAAGTACACTTATTCATATTGAGTACATCATAACCCAATAGGAACACGGTGCATATGAACAAACAGCAAGTTCGAGCACGACTGGTTGAACGGGGCAGTAGCCTACGTCAGTTCGCGCTTAACGCGGGCTATGAGCCACGAACAGTCACTCAAGCGGTAAGCCGCTGGGCTGGCAAAAATGAACTTCCTCGCGGACGTCTGACCTATCGCATTCTGCGTGATTTATCAGTCGTGATCGGCAAAGAAGTTACACCAGGCATTCTTCAGGAGGCGTCATGAGCAAAGCAAATGTATCCAGTTCTGGGTCTCGCATTCTGCGCGTTCTTAAAGCACTGCGTGGTCACGCTCTGAATGGGGTTTCTAACGGTGAACTGGCATCAGCCCTGGGCGAGTCCCCAGCGAATATCAATCGGGCACTCAATACCCTTATCGAAGAGGGACTGGCCCTCAAACTGGATAACGGGCGTTTTGCCCCTGGAGTCCAGCTCTTACAAATTGCCATGGCGCATAGCACCGAGATGGCGCGGGCGCAGGATCGTATTAATGAAATCAACCAGCGTGTTATGGCTGGCGGTCGCTAAGGAGTTGAAATGGGACGCACAAAATCACAACCAGTTGAACTAGTTGAAGACGCATCGCTGAGTGATGGCCTCAACGTTAGTCTTAATGCCATGACCGAACATCGCCTCGAAATCATGCAGCAGTTCGGTGATGGTCTGCCGTATGAACGTGATCGTATCGTTCACGAAACACGGTTTTATATGGCTCAGAGTGCTGAAGCCATGCTGGAGGCGGGTAAGCGGCTGGTAATTCTCAAGGAGAATGAACCTCACGGCGATTTTATAAATATTCTCGAAAATGACCTCGGCCTTGAGCCGCGCGTCGCACGCCGCATGATGCAGGCCAGCGTGAAATTTTTGGGTAATGGCGATCAAAATTCAAAACGGACAGCGCTGACCGTTTTAGGTAAGACCAAGTTGTATGAACTGATGGTTCTGGATGACGAAGAACTCGACGCATTGGCTGATGGTGGAACCGTCGCCGGGGCAACGCTTGATGATATTGATCGCATGACCAGCCGCGAACTGAAGGCAGCCCTACGTGAAGCGCGTGAAACCAACGCAGCACAACAGCGCGTACTCGCCGACAAAAACGAAAAAATCGACTCGCTCTCCACAAAGCTGGAAAAGAAATCTCGTATCCAGCCGCCTAAGCCTGACGAAGAGGTGAAGAAGTTGCGGGCAGAAGTGACGGCGTTAGCGGTTGAGGCGGAATCTGCCATCGCGGTTCGACTGTCCAGCGCCTTTGAGACCCTGTGCGCATACTGCGCTGAAAACATGATTGATACCCCCAGAGACTTTATGGCCGGTCTGGTCTGCCAGCTGGAAAGCACCGCGCGTAGCCTGCGCTCCACATTTGACCTGCCGGATGAGCCGACAGGTAACGCCGCCCCTTCATGGCTGACTGACCCGACGCCACAGATTAACGGGCAGGAGGCATAACCGATGAGTGCCGCCCTGACTGAACGACTGGTTTATGTTGCCCGCGCGGCACGTGACGCGGGGCATGGTAAGCGCGGTGCGATATATGACGCCGCCTGCGCTGAACTGGGCATGTCCCGTGCCACCCTGCTGCGCAAGCTGAAGGAGGTATCAGTGACTGATAAACGCAAAAAACGCGCCGATGCCGGGCGCAGCGCCCTGAGCCGCGACGAAGCCGCGCTGATATCTGCCACGCTGCGCGAGGCCACCCGTAAGAACGGTAAGCGCCTCTATTCCATCGCGGATGCGGTGGAGACCCTGCGTTCAAACGGCTTTATCACCGCAGGCAGAACGGACGAGGCAACAGGCGAGTTTTTCCCGTTGTCCGAGGACACCATCAGCCGCGCCCTGCGTAACTATGGCCTGCACCCGGAACAGCTTGACGCACCGGCTCCGTCGTCCGAGATGGCCAGCCTGCATCCCAATCACGTATGGGAGATTGATGCCTCACTTTGCACGCTCTACTACCTGAGCAACGGCCATAAAGGGCTGCAGGTGATGGACAGCGCGAAATTCTACAAGAACAAGCCCGCCAACATTGCCCGCATCGCCAGTGACCGCGTGTGGAGTTACGAGATTACCGACCATACCAGCGGCTGGATTTACGTTGAGTACGTGATGGGCGCGGAATCCGGTGAGAACCTCTGTTCTGTTCTTATCAACGCCATGCAGGAGCGTGGTGGCGCTGACGTGCTGCACGGCGTGCCGAAAATACTCTACCTCGACCCCGGCTCGGCGAACACCGCTGGCATGACGAAAAACATGTGCCGCTCACTGGGTATCAATCTGATAGCACATAAACCACATAACGCCCGCGCCACCGGGCAGGTGGAAAAGGCGCGTGACATTATCGAACGCAAGCTGGAACCGGGTCTTAAGTTCCAGCCGGTTCACAGTCTGGAAGAGCTGAACGCGCTGGCGGTGAAATGGCGCAGCCACTTTAACGCCACGGCTGTTCACAGCCGCCACGGTAAAACCCGCACGGATATCTGGCTGAAGATTACCGCTGACCAGCTGAAAAAAGCGCCATCCGTTGAGGTATGCCGCGAACTGGCGGTGGCCGCGCCGGAAAGCCGCAAGATCACATCAAAATTACGTGTGCCATTCCGGGGCGCTGAGTTTGATGTTTCTACAGTACCGGGCGTACTGGTCGGCGAAAAGCTGATGATTACCCGTAACCCGTGGCGCAGCGATGTTGCGCAGGTGGTGCTGACCGGCGAAGACGGCCACGAGACGTTCTTCCTGGTTGAAGAGGTCAGAAAGAACGAGTTTGGCTTTGCTGAAAGCGCGGCGGTATTTGGCGAAAATTACAAAGCCCTGCCGGAGACCCCGGCGCAAACGGCGGCAAAAGAAATCGAAGAGCTGGTCACCGGCACCGACAACGCCGCCGATGCAGCTGCTGCACGCAAGGCGAAGGCGCTGCCGTTTGGCGGACGACTTGACCCGTATAAACATATCGACGACACCACGCTTCCGGCCTATATGCCGAAGCGCGGTCAGGCTTCAGATGTGCGCGGGCCGCGTATTGAGCAGCATCCGCTGACCCATGTGGAGGCGGCGAAAGCCCTGCGTGAGAAGTTCAGTGCGAACGGCCATACCTGGACGCCGGAATGTTACCGCCAGTTAACGGCACGGTACCCGAACGGCGTACCGGAAGCCGCACTGGATGAGGTGATGGTCACCCTGACCACTCCGGCCCGCAGCAGCGTTATCAGCATCGTTAACGGCAACTGAGGAGGAAAAACATGCTGGTACTGAAGCAACAACTGAAAGAGGCCCGCATCCCGCAGGCGGTGGTGGCAAGAGCCGTCGCCGTTTCCGAGGCCACGCTGGCCCAGATTGTGAACCACAACGAGTGGCCCCGCACCAGCCCGGAGGCGGTGCGCCAGCGTCTGGCGTCCTGGCTGGAAAGTCAGGGAATTGATACAGCGAAGAGTTTTGATGCTGCACAGGGCGCTGTCACGCCCCGTACAGCTGGTACTACCGATAAAACCAACCTCAGTGAGGAAGAGAACATGTTACTCAAAAAGCAGGTGTTATTTCCAGCAACCAAAAAAGCGTTTGGCCTTTTCCGTGACCCGTTCGCTGATGAGGCCATGCAGGGCGCGGACGATGTGTTCACCACACCGGATATCCGCTACGTGCGTGAGGCACTGTTCCAGACAGCCCGCCACGGTGGCTTTCTGGCGGTTATCGGCGAGTCCGGCGCGGGTAAATCCACGCTACGCCGCGACCTGATTGAACGCGTCAACCGCGAGAACGCGCCGGTGATTGTTATCGAGCCATACATCATCGCCATGGAAGACAACGACGTGAAGGGCAAAACCCTCAAGGCGGCAGCCATCGCCGAAGCCATCATCAGCACCATCGCGCCACTGGAGAGCATTAAACGCAGCCAGGACGCCCGCTTCCGTCAGTTGCACCGCGTCCTGAAGGACAGCAGCCAGGCGGGTTTCAGCCACGTTCTGGTGATTGAGGAGGCCCACAGTCTGCCCATTCCTACGCTGAAGCACCTTAAACGCTTTTTTGAGCTGGAATCGGGCTTCAAAAAACTGCTGTCCATCGTGCTGATTGGCCAGCCTGAGCTGGCGGACAAACTGTCCGAACGCAACATGGAAGTCCGTGAGGTCGTCCAGCGCTGCGAGGTAGTTGAACTGCTGCCGCTGGACAACAGCCTGGAAGAGTTTCTGGCGTTTAAACTGCAACGCGCCGGTAAGCAGCTGGCCGACATCATGGACGCCAGCGCTGTGGAAGCCATCCGTGCCCGCCTGAGCAATCTGGGCAGCAACCGTAAAAGCATGGTCAGCCTGCTGTATCCGCTGGCCGTCAGTAACCTGGTGATAGCGGCCATGAATCTGGCCGCTGAAATCGGGGTTCCGCAGGTCAACGCCGACGTCGTCAAAGGGGTTTAATCATGAAATCCATCGCCGATATCAATCAGCAGATGAGTAAGGTGCAGTCCGCCATTATGGCGCTCAACGCCATGAACACTATCGTACAGAGCGTCATGATTGCTGGCAGTAAGCCGGTTATCCGTATCGCCCGCAACGGGCACTGTGCCCGCCTGCTGGAGCAGGGCAAGGCAAGTTATACCCATGTTGGTCATGACGGCTCAGGGCGCTTCCGTCAGGGCGTCTTTGAACTGCATGGCTGCCGCATTACCTGGTCAGAGTCATTACATTAACCATAAGGTGAACAGAGATGAGCGAAGTAAATAAAGAAGACTACATGAAAGACCGCAAGGGGCGTCTGGTGCCGGTTGACCAGGTGTCTGACTATGACCTTGCGATGGACTCTTTCGTTAAAGAACAGGTTGCCGCCGCGAAGATTAAGCGTGATGAACTCAGCGACTTCAAGCGTCGTGCCTTTGACGAGTGCTATGCCTGGCTTGACCTGGTGGCCGAGAAGTACGGCAGAACGCGCGGCGGTGCCAAAGGCAACGTGACCTTCAGCAGCTTCGACGGTGCTCAGCAGATCACCATCCGCGTGCAGGAAACCCTGACCTTCGGGCCAGAACTGCAGATTGCCAAAGACCTGATAGACGAGTGCGTCACCGAGTGGTCGGAAGGCGCGAACGCCAACCTGCGGGCCATCATCAGCGATGCTTTTCAGGTGGACAAAGAGGGCCAGCTTAATACCGGACGTATTCTTTCCCTGCGCCGGGTCAAGATTCAGGACGAGCGCTGGAACCGGGCAATGGAGGCCATATCGGAATCACTGCAGGTGGCAATGTCCAAAACTTATATTAATTTCCGGGAGAAAGATAAACACGGGAAGCTAATTAATATTCCGTTAGATATCGCTGCCATTTAATTTTAATTCAATTTCTTTTTTATTTCGGCGTCAGCGCCGTGGGCTTCTGCACGCCGAAAACAGCATTGAGGAATAAATCATGTCCATCAAATGTTCCAACTGTAAGAAAGGTATCACCACTCTGAAGTTCAGCGACGCCAGCGTCATTACCTCTGGCAAATACCATGTTCCAGCCGTCCTCATCACGCTGGTATGCCCGCACTGCAGCCAGCACTACTACACGGAAGTCCCGGCCATGGAGTTCATCCCCTGTGAAATGAAACAAGGAAAAGAGGTCTCCGATGAAAATTAATCCATCAGCGGCAACGTGTTTAGAACGAATAAAGACTTTGAATGCTGATAACCAGCGTTCAGTCAGGGTTAATCTCGGTGTACTTAAAGCGGCTCGCAGTGAAATCCTGGCCCAGGTTGCGATAAACGGAAAAGGCGTCATGACCGATATGGTTCTCAATGCGCTGAATAGCGCCATTAATGATGGCAGGTAAATTATGCAACAGAATAGCAAATTAACTAATGAGCGCCTGGCTCAGGTCTATCAAAGTCTGAAGCGCTGGGCTGACCACGATGACGCTTTAAATAGCTATATCAGCGGTCAAAAGATAGACCCCATATTTCATGATTGTGTTGTAGCTCTGGCTGAGCTGCAGGAATACCGGAAAGCTGCCGCTGAGTCCGCTGAGTCCGCTGAGTCCGCAGGGTGGCAGGCCAAAAGGCCGGGTGGTAATTGGGTAAGCATCAAGAATGAGGATATTGACCACTACAGGTTTAACGAAGAGGTTCCGGTCAGGGAGGTCTTCACCGCCCCGCCAGCGCTGGTAGTGCCGGATGAAATTGACGTTAATGACCCCGCACTTGATACGCATAGAAAATGGATGGCAGAAGGCTGGAATCGTTGCCGCTCAGCCATGCTTCAGACTAGACCTGCAAATACCAGAGGACCAGATTATGCCAATGACTGATAAAGAAAAAGTGCTGGAAAAGTTAAAAAAACTTCTGGCGCTGTCAAAATCTGATAATCCCCATGAAGCCTCACTGGCACTGCAGCGTGTTCAGAAACTGATGCAGGCATACGGCATTACCCGTGACGATATCGCACTCAGCGATATAGACGAAAGCATCAGCAACTACTGGGCTGCAGGCAGCGTTAATCCACCACGTTACATGCTGGGTCTGCTGGGCATCATCCAGGCTGCCTTTGGTGTGGAATCTATTATTCATTCAGGTCATAAACCCAGCGTTGGCTTTTACGGTAATAAAGACCGCGTTGAGCTGGCGTCTTATACCTGGGATGTTCTCGCCCGACAGCTTATTACGGCGCGAAAAAACCATATCGGGCAGCAGAATAAAAGAATCAAAAGCACGACAAAGACCAGCCGTGGCGACAAATTTGCCGAAGGTTGGGTACTGGCTGTGCGTAGTGAAGTGCAGTTTTTTGCTATGACCCGTGAGGAACGGGAGCTGGCTCAACTCTGGCTCGAACAGAAATACCCGGATTCAGGCACAACTGCGGGCCGTGAAGCTGGAAAATCACGTGACGCGGATAAGTCGCGCCATATCGGTTACAGAGAAGGGGAAAACGTCCGCCTGCATCAGCCTGTCAGCGGGCATGAGCAGCGGAAGCTGGGGAGTGGCTTATGATGGCTGAATATATTGTATGCGCCCTGTTCTGGTACTGCCTCGTGGGGTGGTGTAATGCTGAGCTGCACCGCCATTCAGGTTTTTGTTCACGATACAGCGGCGCTAAATACTGGATTAGCTGGACAGTAATGCTCCTTTGCTGGCCTGTAGCCCTTCCTTTATATGTTGACTATGTCAGGGGAAAATCAAAAGGTGAGGTCGATGATGACTAAACAGCGCCTCATTCAACTTATTCATATTGCCCGCAGCGATCTCCAGATGGATGAGGATACCTACCGCCAGATGCTGCAGGGGCTGACCGGCAAAGCCTCGACCAAAGGGATGGATATCACACAGCTAAACTGCGTGCTGGAATCCATGAAAAAGAAAGGTTTTCGCGTTAAGCCTGCCGGGAAATCTTGGTCCGGTTTACCGCTGGATAGCCATCCCCAGTCAAAGAAAATCCGTGCACTATGGCTTGAGATGGCTGCGGCAGGTATCGTCCGTGATAGTTCAGAGCAGGCGCTGGCGCTATGGGTTAAACGGGAAACGGGCATCAGCGCGTTACGCTGGCTCAGCAATGAGCAGGCAAGTAGCGTTATTGAGAAACTGAAAAAGTGGCAGCGCAGGGCTGCGGGGGTGAAGCAATGAGCGACCTGAATCAGTTTCGTAGTAAAGGGCCGGAACTGTTGGTGGAACTGGCACAGCACACCTCTGAGACCGTCCGCGAGATTATTGATATCGAACCCGCAGTTGCCGACCAGATTGGTCAGGCCGTCGCGAACCGAATGATGCAGGTCTGGGGCGGGCAAAACGTCTATTTCCCGATGGGTATGGTCTGGAAGGTCAGCCAGCGCGACCGTGAAATATTCCTGGAGTTTGACGGGCGTAACCACCACGAACTGGCCCGTAAATTTGGTGTTTCGCTACAGTGGGTTTACAGCGTGGTGAAGCGGGTCAGAAAAGAAGAACTGGATCGGATGCAGGGCAAACTGTTTGATGGTGAACCCGATGCCGATACGGGGAGAAAGGAGTAATATCTGCAATCAGGCTGGTGCGAGGTCTGTTTTTTTTCGGGCCGGTCTGATTTTCACATACTGTAAGGTTATTGCATATTCCATCCAGTCTCTTCCCATGTTGACCCAGTTCTTCCCATAATTATCTCACTTATTCCCTGTCATTTATCTCAAGTCTAATCAGCATAAGAACATCAGCACCTTGCTCAAGGAGATATTTCCCGGCATCAATCAGCTGTTGTTCGGAACCTTCTACTGGATTCGCCACGGCGTACACTGGCGGAGTTTGTAACACCTGCCACTTTTGTGTCTGGGCTTTGAGCAATTCAGCAACAGGTACAATGACCCCAACCTGATGCCCTTCGACAATTGAAGCCACTAACGGGGGAATAATGCGTATGGGTTCCAACAAGATACTATTGCGGGCGGTCAGACGGGTGATTGAGGCGGTACTCATCAGCAGGATCACATCAAATCCCTGATTATCGAGAACCTCCACAATGCTTTGCAGCGAGCGTTCCACTTTCTGACGTGAGACATGAGCAAGTTGGTGGTCGCTAAGCAGTGTTAACAACAGCTCGTCACCGGGTGAAGCCCCGTACTCGGCCATCACATCTTCTCGCTGCATCTGCCCCAGCAGACTGTGGTGAGTAATGTGCTGTTCATCAATATATTCCGTCAGGAGCGGTAACATCTCACACATCGGCACAACGCCAATCGTGAGGATAGCCAACGACGTACTCATTTGTTGCTCCACCGTCTTCTTACTTTGCTGTGAAATCCCGGATAAGTGCCGGGCGCTGACCTGTGCTACAAATGCTCAAAAGCGTAGCAGTAGATCGGCGGTGTATTGTGTAAAGATTCCAGATCATTCCAGTACTGGATTGTTATTGTTTAATTTTCAATTTTTACTGTATACGGCGAAATTTAAAATAATGTGATGCGCGCCCGGACTGGCACTTTTAAGACTCGTGCCAGAGCGGTCTTCATATCAGGTTTTATCGGGGTCTTCGTAGCGTTTTTTAGCATCCATCGCTTCCTGAGCTGAAGGATGCTCACTGATCAACGAATTCGGTTTAGGGTGATCGGCACGAAGTTGATACCAGGTTACCGTCTGGCCTGGCGTCCCTTTTTCAACCGTAACAATGGTCGCTTGACGTGGGTAAGGTGGTTGTGTCGGCATAGTTCTTCCTTTTAACTGGATGAACATTAAGTATAGACACCGCCCTGCAACCGTGGCGCTGCCTGCGCCAGTATTCCAAGAATGTCTTCCACTACCTGCGAAGGCGGATTGGTGGCATCAACGATATAGTGCGCAGCCTCGCGATACAAAACATCGCGCTGGGCGAGCACTTCCTGAACCTCTTCGGTCAACGGCTTGCCGGTTAGAGTCGGTCGTAATCCTTCTTCAGGCGTGGCCTCCAGACGATCAACCAGTACCGATACCGGTGCGCTTAGATAGATAACCACGCCGTGGCTGCGCATGTAGCGGCGATTAAACTCGGTAAGAATGATACCGCCGCCGGTCGCAACAACCGTGGCAGGAGCTGTGACAGCCTGCAGAGCGGTCGTTTCCTGGGCACGAAACCCTTCCCATCCTTCTCTTTCGACGATTTCCGCCACGGTCATTTGCACGTGCGATTGCAACCAGCGATCGGTATCAACGAACTGGAAATCAATAGCCTTTGCCAGCGCCATACCGGTTGTCGTCTTACCACACCCCCGGGGGCCAACAAGAAAAAGAGGTTGCGTCATCACAGAATTTCCCCAGAGAGCCGCCAACAAGCGGGATCTGATGCGGTTAAAAATATAATCATATCATCAAACTAGTACACCGCCAAAACTGTAAATAAATAATTACATAAGAAATGGCGAGGTGAGTTAACCCCTACTATAACAAGAATTCACAATGAATAAAGTGTAAATAATAAATTACACACTCTATTTTCTACGCTGAACTTCCAGCCACCACTTATCCAGTTCAGCCGCAAAATGCTGTCTGTCGCGGGGCGAAAGGCTATCCGGCCCCCCGGTCTGAATACCGCTGGCGCGTAGCGTATCCATAAAATCACGCATCATCAGACGCTCACGGATCGTCGCGTCGGTATAACGTTCGCCACGCGGGTTAAGCGCCGCCGCACCTTTTTCAATCACTTCAGCCGCCAGCGGAATATCTGCCGTTATCACTAAATCACCGGCGCTGCACTGACGCACAATCTCGTTATCAGCCACGTCAAAGCCCGCAGGCACACGTAATGTGCTGATGAAACGCGAAGGCGGGACGCGCAGGCTTTGGTTGGCCACTAAAACAAGCGGCATTTGCATGCGCTCAGAGGCGCGGTACAAAATGTCTTTAATCACATTCGGACACGCATCGGCATCCACCCATATTGTCATAACTTCTCCCCACTGGTGTGCTGTCGCACATTGTCGCGTGCTTTTACTTTCAGGCAAAGTGCTGTTTCTCCTTCTGAACATATTCATTCCGCGCTAAGCTTAGCTTTCCCAGATTTACCCTAAATAATTCGAGTTGCAGGCAGGCGGCGAGAGAGTGAGTCGCGATGAGCTTACTCTGGTAAGTGATTCGGGTGAGCGAACGCAGCCAACGCACATGCAACTTGAAGTATGACGGGTATAAAACAATGAATATCATCCATAGGGAGTGACAAGATGGACAAGAAAATTGGTTTTATCGGCTGCGGTAATATGGGCAAAGCCATTCTTGGCGGCATGATCGCCAGCGGTCAGGTTCTCCCCGGACAAATCTGGGTCTACACCCCTTCCCCCGATAAGGTCGCCGCACTACACGACCAGTACGGCATTAATGCGGCGCAGTCTGCACAAGAAGTCGCGCAGATCGCTGATATTGTTTTTGGGGCCGTAAAGCCAGGCATTATGATTAAGGTGCTGAGCGAAATTACCTCCAGCCTGAACAAAGACTCCCTTGTCGTCTCGATTGCCGCGGGCGTCACCCTCGATCAACTCGCTCGCGCGCTGGGTCATGACCGTAAAATCATTCGCGCGATGCCAAACACGCCATCGCTGGTGAACGCCGGAATGACCTCCGTCACGCCAAACGCCTTAGTCACGCCGGAAGATACGGCCGACGTGCTCAATATCTTCCGCTGCTTTGGCGAAGCTGAAGTCATTGCGGAGGCAATGATTCATCCGGTCGTTGGCGTCAGCGGTTCAGCAC
Organism: Citrobacter sp. Cpo142; assembly: GCF_030332425.1. Classification (NCBI taxonomy): domain Bacteria; kingdom Pseudomonadati; phylum Pseudomonadota; class Gammaproteobacteria; order Enterobacterales; family Enterobacteriaceae; genus Citrobacter; species Citrobacter sp. Cpo142. The sequence goes on along the minus strand of NZ_JAOWHW010000052.1, from coordinate 68,509 downwards.
CGGCCTATGTATTTATGTTTATCGAAGCGATGGCAGATGCCGCCGTTCAGGGGGGGATGCCCCGCGCGCAGGCTTATAAATTTGCAGCACAAGCGGTAATGGGTTCGGCGAAGATGGTGCTGGAAACGGGTAAACATCCAGGCGAATTAAAGGATATGGTGTGCTCGCCGGGTGGAACCACCATTGAGGCGGTACGCGTCCTGGAAGAACGCGGTTTCCGTTCATCGGTGATTGAAGCGATGATTAAGTGCATGGAGCAGTCGGAAAAACTCAGCCGCTCCTGAGTTAACACCGCCGGACGTCAGGCCGCCGCTTCAGTGCGGTTACGTCCGGAATTCTTTGCTTTGTAGAGAGCCATATCTGCTGATTTTAACCATTCTCGATAGTGTTCAGTTTCAGATGTCAGCGGCGCAACGCCCACGCTAATGCGCAGGTCAACCTGCGGCGCGCAGGATAAACGCAGTTGGGTAAGCCGTTCGTGAACACGTGACATCGCTGCAATCGCGCTGCTCGCTGACGTGCCACACATGATTACCGCAAACTCGTCACCGCCAAAGCGACCAATCACATCGCTACCACGTAAGGTCATCTGTAACTGGCGGGTCAGTGCCACAATAGCCTGATCCCCGACGTCATGACCCCAGGTATCATTGATACTCTTAAAATGGTCGATATCGATGATAAGGAGCGTGGCGTCACGCTGATGGCGGCGGCAATTATCAAATTCATTTCGCAGCAACAGTTCCCAATGGCGTCGGTTATACACCCCGGTCATGCCATCTCGCGTACTCATCACCTGTAAGCGACGTTTATGTTCTGCCAGCCTGATAAGCGTCTTATAACTCACCCAGGCAAACAGCAACGGGTAAACCACTAACACCGGCAGCGACAGCAGCACGCCCAGTTGCGTACTGCTAAAAGCTACGGGGATATCCGTTAACTGTAACGTCACCAGGCAGGAAACCACCATCAACACGGCGCCCGCGATGAAGACACGCATCCCCCCTGCGCCCATCAGGTTGATACAGATAATCATCAACAGCGCCGTGGATGGCAGCAAGTTTATCCCCATAATCCCCATCCACATCCCGGCGAGGATGGCATCGGCTTTTAAGTTGGTATATTCGCTATGTAGTGGATCGATAGCTTTACTTGCCAATTGCCATGCCAGATGCGGCCAGACAAACGCCCATCCCACCAGCAAAAGCCACCAGCCTCCGGTTATTGGCTGAGAAACTAATACCGACGCGATAGGGAAAAACATTCCCCCCAGTCCCACCGCTCGCGGCAGCCTGATTCGTCGGGCAAATCGCAGACCGGAACGTTGGTGGTCATTTTGATGAAGCAATATAAATGCTTCATTCGGGACGACCTTCTTTTGATAAAAGTTTTCATCATTCATCGTATTTGGGAATATTCTGAAACAAATTTCCCAAATTATAGGAAGGGGTCTGGTGGCGGAAGTATGATATTTCGGGTGAGCGATTTTACCTGCTCACCCGGAAGTGCTAAGCAGATTTTTTCAGGCAAGCGCTCATAAACTTATTACGATCATCGCCTTTCAGCGACTGTTCCGTCGCCTTGACGTTGCATTCACGCATTTTCTGCTGCTGCGGCGTCAGGCTCTTTTCCTCAGGCGCAGATTTACTGTTTTTCAGGCAATCACTCATGTAGGTCTTACGCGCATCCCCTTTTAAGGTCTGCGCCGTTGCCTGCTGATTGCAGGTGGTCATACGCTGTTGTTGCGGGGTTAACGTCTTCTCGGCAGCACCGACTGTAGTTAAAAAAATAAGGCCAAAGAGTAACGTCATTAATAATGTAATTTTCATAGCACCATCCTTTTCTGAACGACGACACACAGGTAAGTTTGGCTGCTAACGATAAAAATACCACCCAACGGCAAAAGTATTGCCGTCGGGTGTCAGCTTATTTCAGTCCTAACGCCGCTTTCATGGTGTAAAACAGATCGGTTTGATCGGTCAGGCCAACCACATTCGCCGCATGAGGGCCATAGGCTGCAATACGCAGTTGGCTGCCGGTGTGCTCCTGGGACTCTTCTTCAGAGTTGCCATAGCTAATGACCATCACCGCGCCATCTTTGGTGTTCAGCGCTTGCGTTAAACCGGGTGCTTTGGTACCCGGTGCGACGATCTGGCTGGCATGCGCGTGGTCAGCGGTTACCACAACCAGGGTGTTGCCATCTTTCTTCGCAAAAGCAAGAGCACGCTGCACCGCTTCATCCAGATCGACCGTTTCACCAATTTGACCACACGGGTTAGCGGCATGATCTTGTTTGTCGATTGACGCGCCTTCTACTTGCAGGAAGAAACCTTTCTCATTCTTGCTTAACAGCTCAATCGCTTTATCCGTCATCTGCGCCAGCGTTGGCACGCTGTCGTTACGTTTTGGATTTGGCGTACAGGTCACTACCGGCTTATCCAGATTCCCGTGATAAGACGCTTTCGGCCCTTCCCAACGCACTGGCATATTACCGTCTGAGAACAGACCCAACAGCGGTTTATCCTGATTCGCTTCGGTAATCGCCGCCAACGTCGCGGCATCGCTCACCATTTGATAACCGCGAGCCTGTGCTTGTTCTCGCAGCGTTTTACCCTGCCACTCACCTGCCGTAGCGGTTTCAGTAAATGTTTTTGCTCCGCCGCCTAACGTAACATCCGCACGGGCATTCAATAATTGTTCGGTAATCGACCCTTTACCGCCTTTTTCCAGCGCGTTCGTCGGGCATTTTTCAGCCGTCACGCTCGGGCCATAGCATTTACGCGAAGTGACATGGGCAACCAGTGCGGCCGGGGTGGCATCCTGCAATTCAGCCGTGGAAACGTTGCCTGTCGCCAGACCTGCCGCTTTGGCCATTTCCAGAATAGTGGCGTGATCTTTTTCACGAATATCAACGCCCAGAGCACCATTGTAAGTTTTAACGCCGGTCGTCCACGCCGTCGCGGATGCAGCTGAATCTGTCACATAATCAGGTTTCCCTGTTTTCTTATCCAACGCATAATGCGTGTATTGCCCGGTCAGCGGTAAAGCATCAATACCTTTAAAAAAGCCGCCCGCGCCTTCAGCATAATTTCGCGCTGCCGTTATTTCGGAATCGCCCATCCCATCGCCAATCAGCAAAATAATATTTTTGGCTGGTTTATCGTTCAGGGATTCGCGCAGAGCCGCCGTTTGATCGGCAGACAATCGGCGAGCGCCACCCGGCGTGGTGATATCACCTTGAGCGGCACGATTATCCATAACCGCTACAGTAGATGTTTCTGCATTAATAATCGGGGTAAACAGCAAAGGTAACAGGGCAATAGCGAGTGCGCTTTGTTTCACTTTATATTCTCCATGTATAAATACGGTAAAATTAAAACAAAGCGACTATAAGTATTTGATGTGACACTTTTATGATAATTTGTGGGTGCCCCGCCACAGAGGGTTCAAAACGCTTTTTGTACGCCCTCGCAAGCGCTATGTATGTTCGTCAGAAACGCGGGCATGTGGTTTACATCAGCCAGCGCCCCCTCAATTTGACGAATAAATATTTGCCGATCGTTCCACGCCATATTGCGCAGCATTTCGATGATTACCCGTTCCAACGTTTCGACCTGTGCCGCCAGATCTTGCGACTCTTCTTCTTTTTGCGCGAGCTTAAGTAACAACTCAGTGACGAGGTTTTTCATTTGCCTATTCCCTTAACAAAATATGGGCCACGTTATCATTAAGGCTCACAACTGCCTAGAGGATGAAAGTTGTATTTTTATAAGGAATAAAAAGATTTGCGAAAACAATCACAACACAAAATAAGGGTAAATGCGTCTGGATGCAGAATGATTCAATATAAAAAGGTAAGAAAATTAATAATCACACAAATATATAATACGCAATTATGGATTAACAACGCTGACAGGCAGCGTTGTTAATCAGGAACTCAACGAACCCCGCGCCGACGTCGTAACGCGATAGCCAGTTGCCAGATATTGATAAGCACAATGCTTGCTGTAGCAATGAACACCCAACGGAACCCCGCCATTGCCGAAACCGTCGCCCCCATTAATGGCCCGGCGACGTTGCCGAGATACATAAATGACTGGTTATAGCCAAAGATGCGCCCGGTTATCTGGTCGCTGGAGTATTTCACCAGCAGCGTCTGCACCGCCGGCAACATCGCGCCGTCGGCAAATCCAAGCAGAAAACGTAGTACTCCCAACTGCAACGGCGTGGTGACCCACGACATGGCGAAAAACAGCACCACCGCAAAGATTAACGTCGCCATTAAAATCCGCTCAGTACCAATACGGTCGCCTAATTTACCCAGTCGAGGCGCGGAAATCAGAGCAGAAATGCCCGGTACTGAGGCTATCAGCCCGCTGAGAAAGGCAATATTCGAACTATCTGGGACCATCGATTTGATAAACAGCGCCAGAATCGGCCCAATTGAACCGTTGCACAGTTGAATCACCATGGTGGTAAAAAACAGGCTGATCACCAACGCCGGATGCGAAAGCGAGGCAAACACGGCCTTCCCACTCAGACGTTCACTTTTTTTAACCGTCGGGCGAACTCCCTCTTTGATCAAGAACAGTGTGACCAGAAAACTCACCACCAGCAAGGCGGCGGTAATACAGAATACCGCCCGTAAGCCAACATGATCGGCGATAAAGCCTCCCATCAGCGGTCCGCCAATGACGCCGCTAATTTGCGCCGTAGAGAGCGTACTCAGCGCCCAGCCGCTGCGCTCGCGTGGAACCTGTGACGCAACCAGCGCCATCGCATTAGGAATATAGCCGGAGGTTAACCCCATCACCCCGCGCAGCAGAAAAAGCTGCCAGACGTTAGTGGCAAATGCCTGTAGCAAAATCGCAATGGCCATCCCCAGTGAGGCCCGCAGCAGCATCAGCTTGCGTCCTTTGCGGTCGGCTAGACTGCCCCACATCGGAGAAACAATGGCTGAAATCAGGAAGGTGACGCTGAACGTTAATCCGGACCACATTGATAGCGCTTCATGCGAGGTCACGCCCAGTTGGGAGATATAGAGTGGTAAAAAAGGCAAGATTTGGCTAATCGCCAGTCCGGTAAAAAAGCACCCGAACCAAACGGAAATAAGGTTAACTCTCCAGGATTCCATAAGGACTCATAACGATAAGTAGCTGAAAACTGCGAGCAGCTTAACAAATTACTTAGCCGAATAAGGGTCTACAGGTGCGATAAATCACAGTTTAGGATTTTATCTTCCCGCTCATCATATTTGTGATATAGCTCACATCAAACCCATAATACAAACAGGGGATTGTGCTTCCCGCGCGATCTGCGTGTATGTCCCCTTCTAATCCCCTGTCATTCGCCAAAACAATCTGCCAGAAGCCGAGGAAACCTGCGTTTTGTCGTGGTAATGTATGTGCTTTGCATTCATGGAATGGGTTTTTAAGATGGCAAAGTTGCGGGTAGGAATCGTATTTGGTGGTAAATCAGCGGAACATGAAGTGTCATTGCAATCGGCAAAAAATATTGTCGATGCCATCGACAAGACTCGCTTTGACGTTGTGCTGTTAGGTATTGATAAACAAGGGCAATGGCACGTCAGCGATGCCAGTAACTATCTGCTCAATTCAGACGATCCGGCGCATATTGCGTTGCGACCTTCTGAGACCAGCCTGGCGCAGGTACCCGGCAAACAAGCGCACCAGTTGATCGATGCACAAAACGGTCAACCGCTGCCGACGGTCGATGTTATTTTCCCAATCGTACACGGTACTTTGGGTGAAGATGGCTCTCTGCAGGGCATGCTGCGCGTGGCGAACCTGCCGTTTGTCGGTTCTGATGTGCTGGGTTCTGCTGCCTGTATGGATAAAGACGTGACCAAACGTCTGCTGCGTGATGCCGGGTTAAACATCGCGCCATTTATTACTCTCACTCGCGCGAATCGCAACAGCATCAGCTTTGCCGAAGTAGAATCCCGCCTGGGTCTGCCGCTGTTTGTAAAACCGGCCAACCAGGGATCGTCCGTTGGCGTCAGTAAAGTAACCAGCGAAGCCCAATACGATCAAGCCGTCGCGCTGGCATTTGAATTCGATCATAAAGTCGTTGTGGAGCAAGGGATCAAAGGCCGCGAGATCGAATGTGCGGTACTGGGCAACGATCATCCGCAGGCCAGTACCTGTGGTGAGATCGTGCTGAACAGCGATTTTTACGCTTACGACACTAAATACATTGACGATAACGGTGCCAAAGTTGTCGTTCCGGCAGCAATTGCGCCAGAGATTAACGATAAGATCCGCGAAATCGCCATTCAGGCATACCAGACTCTGGGCTGTGCCGGCATGGCGCGCGTGGACGTCTTCTTAACTGCTGAAAACGACGTTGTGATCAATGAGATCAACACGCTGCCTGGCTTTACCAACATCAGTATGTATCCGAAACTGTGGCAGGCGAGCGGTTTAGGCTATACCGATTTGATCACTCGCCTGATCGAACTGGCACTGGAACGCCATGCTGCAGATAGCGCGCTGAAAACCAGTATGTAAACCCGTCAGGATGCCTGATAGAGCTATTGGGCATCCTTTGCTTCATCATCTTCAACGCGGCGACGGATGATTAATCCGGCCAGCCAAAAGCTAATCACCCAGGTCACCAGCCCCACCGCATAGGTTTGCCATCCCTGCGCTTCAAAACCTAATAACCCCACCACGCCATTCAGAATAAAGATAAGCCCAATAGCGAAAGCATAGTAGTGCCAGTCTCGGCGGATTTTTACAGGCAGGTTCATAACAGCTCCGGTGAAAATACAACACAGGGAGGCATCCTCGCACATTTCCCCGAGGGCGTCTGTGGTCTGTGCGGAATTTCTTAAATGTAACTCAGTTTCACTTAAGGTTACATAATTGTGACCATCAACAAAAAACCGAAATCCAGGAATAATCTCTACCTGAAATTACCATCATTCTGATATTGACATTGCCGATCACCTGTCAGACTCACTCTCAGTTCCAGGCATTACGTCAAAAAAAGCAGGTTATTTCCGGAGGTCTTTATGGCTGATTTTACGCTCTCAAAATCCCTGTTTAAGGGCAAGCATCGGGATCCCTCCTCCCTGCCCGGCAACATTGCGTATGCCGTATTTGTGCTGTTTTGCTTCTGGGCGGGTGCACAGATTTTAAATCTGTTGGCCCACGCACCCGGCATCTATGAAGAACTGATGCAGCTGCAAATGCAAGAGACAGGACGCCCGCGGGTCGAAATCGGTTTAGGCGTCGGTACTCTCTTTGGACTGATCCCCTTCCTGGTAGGAAGCCTGATTCTTGGTGCCATCGCGACGATCATGCGCTGGCGTCACCGTCATCATAAAGATGACTGACTCATACACTTCGCCCGACGATCGTCCACGCGTTTAGCAAACCATGCGGTAGTCAGATTACGCGTGATCTTCGGGCTTTCCAGTTGAATGCCCGGCAGCATTTCACGAGGAAGCGCTTTCCCGGTCTTCGCTTCCGCCAGCTTGTAGACCTTCTCGTACAGTGCGGTCTCTTCAAAGGCCTGGCTGTCACCTTTTTGCAGTTGACGGCGGATCTCACTCTCGCTCATCCCTAGCTTCCCGGCCAGTTTACGTACCGCCAGCTCCGTTTTGCCCGGCTCACTGCTGCCATAGAGAATCAGATCCCCATCCATCGCCAGCTTCACTCCGCTGGCTTTACTGACCGCATTCTGGAAAGCTGCATTGCGGCTCGCATACCATCCGGCATTAAAATCGGCGAAGCGGAAGATTGGCGCACTGTAATTCGCCGGGTAATTGAGCAGATGATATGTACCAAACCACAGCCCACCACGGCGGCTAAACACTTCCTGACGTACCGTCCCCGCCATTTTCCACGGATACCCGCTGGTGTGCTGCTCAGCAAACGCGATACTGACCTGCATTGGACCACCGGTATGTACCGGATTAAGCGATCCAAACAATGTCTGCCCCATTGGCACCATGTTGATGAAATCATCAAAGATAGCGCTAAGCTGTTTTTCCGTCTTCACCGTATCCAGACGCTCGCTGTAGCTTTTCCCCGTTGGCGAGTTAATCTTTAGCGCGGTATGCACGACAAACAGCGGGATATGCATGCGTTCTGCGCGACGATCAATCTCTTTCCAGGCTATTTTGCTTAAACCAGGAACAGCCGGATCGGCCTGGAAGTTTGACTCCTGCTGCGCTACCGCCAGCACCGAACAGATGTTTTCAACCGTCGGTGCCAGCTTCTGGCTTTCAAAGGTCTTTGCCAAATCCTGCGCCCACGCGTCCCGGTCTTTCACGCTGGCGGGCATTTTCTGGCGCACCACGCTCGCCACATCGACGGCTTTCTCCCCCTTTTTTAGCGGCTGCGCGGGTTGGCTACTACATCCCACCAGCACCAGTGCTGCCAGACCAGACAAGGGGTAAAGACGGGAAACCGTCGACATAACATCTCCTTATTATTAACTCAGCGTATGGGTAACTTCCTGAATATCCTGACCATCAAGCTCTCGTTCAAAGCTGCGCAGACGCTTATAAATAGACATCAGTTCCACTAACGTTGTCCAGGAGTTAATCAGATACTGGAACGAGCCGCGTACCTGGCCAAACACGTTAGTGATTTGCGTCATCAGGCCGAGCGTAATCGTACCGGCAACAATCGACGGAAACAGCAGGAACAAGCCGAAAACGTTATCAACCTGCAGGTAAAGAATACGGGCGATATTGAAGTACATATAGTGAAAATAGAGACGGAAGTAGTTTTGCCGTACCGCGTGGAACAGCTCACGCACCGTCGGTGGCGTCGCACGATTGCCATCATCTTCGCCATAGACCAGTTCTTTACGATAGGCCGCTTCCACGCGCTGGTTTTTAAACTCCAGCCCAGGAAGTTTAATCCCAACGACCGCCAGTAAGCCGGTTCCCATCAGCGACCAGACTATCGCGGCAATCACCAGGCCATAAGGCACATGTCCAACAATCGGCAGGTCAGGAACATGGGCAGAGAGCGTAACCAGTACAGGCAGGAAGGCAATCAGCGTCATAATCGCGTTGATAAAGCTGACGCCCATATCTTCCAGCGTAGAAGCAAAACGCATGGTGTCTTCCTGCACACGCTGCGCTGCGCCTTCGATGTGACGCAAATGCTGCCAGTGCGCCATATAGTGTTCGTTCATCGCGGTACGCCAGCGGAACACATAGTGGCTGACGAAGAAGTTGTTCATCACGCCAATGACTACGGCTATCAGCGCAATACCGAGAAAAATGCCCACTTCATGATAGAACTGCTCAATCTTCACCTTGTGTGGTGCGCTGAGCGCAGTTTGAATCAGGTCATAAAATGGCGCATACCAGGCGTTGACGGCGACGCCAACTTCAACCAGAAACCAGGTCACAAAAATAATCAGCGATGTGCCCAGAATAGACCAGTACTGCCAGCGGTGTGGGCTGTAGAGAAACCAGAACAGCGCGAACACCCCGACACAAAGAATGTAGTACGCATAAAAAATCAGGTAATCCAACGACCAGAAACGCGCTGCGCTAATAGGTACGTCTCCCGACGCGCCGGTAATATGTGCAACCCAGGCTCCCCCACCTGCTTGCCAGAATACAACGGCGACGAGTGCCCAAATAAATGCCGAAATAAAGAACGGCCCCGGCTTTGGGAAAAAAGACTTAAACATAGTGCTCTCCTGCTAACTTCTTATCGTTATGACGACTGCTGTGCATTTGCCACCGTAGAGTGCGGAGGCCAGACGGCTTACGCCCAAAAACACAAGCTGAAACCGACAATTGTGACCAAAACCGAGGCACTTAGTTCGCACCTCGGTTATGAAGAATTGTTTCTGTGGTTTTCACACTCGACAACGTTCCAGTATGTGCAGATTATCACAGCGTGAGATCACAAAAGCGAACATCCGCAATCCAGGAAACTCCTGTGTTTACTCATCGTTACGTTTTTCCCACTATCATTGGTTGATAAGCGCTTTGCAATACGCCGATGAGTAGTATAAATACGCATACGCACGACATCCTTTTTCACTTTCTCTAACTCATGGACACCACCGTTGAAACGTAGTCTGCTTTTTTCTGCCGCGCTGTGTGCGGCGTCATTGACATCTGTCCAGGCGGCACAGCCTATAACCGATCCGGTCTTCGCCTCTGATATCGTTGATCGTTATGCCGACCATATATTTTACGGCAGTGGTGCTACGGGGATGGCGCTCGTGGTGATTGATGGTAATCAGCGTGTATTTCGCAGTTTCGGCGAAACACGCCCCGGCAATAATGTTCATCCACAACTGGATTCCGTGATCCGCATTGCCTCAATTACCAAATTAATGACCAGTGAAATGCTGGTGAAATTACTCGATCAGGGCACGGTCAAACTCAACGATCCATTGAGTAAATATGCGCCCCCTGGCGCGCGCGTTCCCACTTATCAAGGAACGCCAATTACGCTGGTGAATCTGGCGACACATACCAGCGCACTGCCGCGCGAACAGCCTGGCGGCGCGGCCAAGCGCCCGGTGTTTGTCTGGCCAACCCGCGAGCAGCGCTGGAGCTATCTCTCAACGGCTACGCTTAAAGCCGCACCAGGGTCGCAGGCTTCTTATTCCAACCTGGCGTTTGACCTGCTGGCCGATGCGCTGGGTACCGCGTCCGGCAAGCCTTATCCGCAGCTGTTTGAAGAAAAAATCACCCGTCCGCTGGGGATGAAAGACACAACCTTCACCCCGTCCCCCGATCAGTGCAAACGCCTGATGGTCGCGGAAAAAGGCGCCAGCCCTTGTAACAATACGCTGGCAGCGATGGGCAGCGGCGGCGTCTATTCAACGCCTGGCGATATGATGCGCTGGATGCAGCAGTATCTCTCTTCAGACTTTTATCATCGTAGCCAGCAGGCCGACCGGATGCAGACGCTGATTTATCAGCGTACGCAGTTAACTAAAGTGGTGGGAATGGATGTTCCAGGCAGAGCCGATGCGCTTGGTTTAGGCTGGGTTTACATGGCGCCGAAGAATGGCAGACCGGGAATTATTCAAAAAACCGGTGGCGGCGGTGGCTTCATTACCTATATGGCGATGATCCCACAGCAAAACGTTGGGGCATTTGTCGTAGTGACGCGCTCTCCGCTGACCCGTTTTACCAATATGAGCGACGGTATCAACGAACTGGTTGCAGAATTGAGCGGGTACAAGCCACAGGTCATTCCTGCATCCTGATTCAATACTCAAAAGGCAAACGGTTGATGCACACCAGTTTGCCTTTATTCATTTCAATGTAACCGCCTTTGCGCAATGCCGCGAGAACCTCAGCGACAACCGAGCGTGAAATTCGTGTGCGTTGGTGAATATAGTTCATAACGCCAATGCGTGAACGAAGGGCTTCATCCCATTTCGTCATAGAGATCAATGTCGCGCGGATCTGATCGTAGGAGTTGTTGCCGATCAACTGCAGATCGCGTAATTCAAGCATGGAGTTTTGCCATGCCAACCAACAAAAAGCTTCACGCCAAAGCTGGCACTCTTCAATTATATTAATTGTTTGCGAGGCAGGTAGATGGTATCCCGTACAATCGCTTTCTGTGATTAATCTGTATTGTATATCTGTTTTTATCACACCATCTGAAAGCCCCATAATAAACGGTGCCTGCGCAATACCGACCAGCACATTCTCCCCTCGCCTCAGGGAAATTACACCATTTAAAATGATAAAGGTATCGTCACTGTTTATATCACTGGAATAAATTATTTCTTTATCGTTATCACACTCAAAGTGTTTGCCATATTTTGACAAACATTTATCAAGCTTACCAAATTCCACAAGCGGTTTATTTGCAGACAACATTTGGGCATTCCTTGCAATAAATGCCCGTCAAATCCGTGACGGGCATTTTTCTGAGTTAGATTATCTTTTCTTTAACAACAAGAGATGTCTTACCAGGTATATTTAACACCAACATTTGCAGACCAGTCTTGATCAACATCGCCACCACCGAGGTAGTTAGCATCGGTGTATGCGCTGAAGTTTTTGGTAAAGCTGAACTGAGTACCCAGTCCAACACGTACCGCAGAACCTTCTACACCGTTGTCGATAGAGTCGCCGTTTACGTCAGAATCGTTGTTAGAGTCATCGTAAACGTAGGCCAGTTTGAAGTACGGGGTCAGCGCCTGGTCGTCGCTGTAGGCGAAGGTATAACCTGCATCTACACCGAGTTCATAGCGCATGCTGTCATAAGACTGACCGTCAACTTTCATGTCGTTGCTCAGCTTATAATCATCACCAGACTGGAACAGACCGGATACGCTGCCGTATGGCGTTACGTAACCTGCGTCACCCAGCTTCAGGTCATAACCCAGTTTCAGGCCAAAGCCCCAGGCGTCAGATGAGGTGCTACCATCAACATACTGACCGTTGCTCATGTTAGCAGTCAAATCGTTGTTGAAGTGAGAGTAGCTTAAGTTACCGTCAACAAAGATGTTGTTGGCAAAGTGAGCAGAAGAGTAGATGTAGGCAGTCTGGCTATCCTGATCCACCTGACCGGTACGGTCGCTCATATCACCTTTCGCGAAGCCTGCTGCAGCACCGACAATCCACTTAGCGTTGTTACCATCAATTTTGGAATCAACACCGACCATGATGCCGTTAACATCCTGATCGTAGTTAATGGTGCCATTATCTGCATCGAAGCTACCACCGAAGTAGCTAACCCATGCACCACCGTTATCAACCAGACCATGACGTGCGTTAGTCAGACGAGTACCAACGGTATCTTGTTCCAGGTTCCAGATATTGGTGTTAGCAGACGGAATGCTCAGCGCCATGTTCGCGTAGTCTGTCAGTTCCATCTGCTGCAGAACAACGGTGTTACCCTGCTGCTGCGCCTGGTAGGTGTAAGCACCCAGATCAGCTTTGTTGGCTGCAGAGAAGGTCGCAGTGCTGTTCGCGTCGTTAACGTAGACCAGCTCGTTACCTTTGTAATCCGCAACAGAACCTGCGCCAGTAGCGTTGTCGATGCGGACTTTGTAGTTACCGGTTGCCGCCGCTACATGGTCACCATAGTTATCAACTTCAGACTGATCGCCTGAGGTGTCGGAATCGCCGTTACCGTTGATAGTCAGATGACCATCAGAGTTCATCGCGATCACGCCATAACCGTAGTTAGACTGAGATTCATCGTTAGTGCGATCGTTGGTCAAGTCAGCATCCAGCACATAGTTGTTGCTGTTGATGTCGAAAACACCCGCGTTAACATGGTTATAAGCGTCGGTGTAGCTGGTCAGATTCAGGGTATCAACCTGCAGCGCATTACCGGTACTGTTACCCACATCCAGAACACCGTTGTTGGTGACGTTAATGGTGTTTGCATACAGCGCAGCACTACCTACACTCCAGCCAGCAGATACGTCGTCAGCAATCGTTACAGTACTGTTGTCGATAGACAGAGTATCTGTTGCAACATGACCATCTTCGTTGATGTTCAGTGCAGAACCACCGGTCAGGCCAATAGTGTCGGAGATCAGGATAGAATCACCCACGTTGACAACCGAACCGCTGTTGATGCTCAGGGTATCAATCAGGGAAGTTTTGGTGGTATCCCACTGTGAAGCACCGTTCAGCGTGACGTTGAACAGGCCGCTCTGGTAGACAGCGTTGCCAACTACATGACCATTTTCGTCATAAGAAGTTGTGTCGCTATCGATTCCGTAGGTTGAATCCGGCCACAGGCTGTTAGCGGTGATGTCGATCAGAGTAGCGGTGGCTTCAGTGCCTGCAGCGTAGCTGTCATAAACTCCGTCACCATCGGTGTCAACCTGGTGCACAGACATTGCCGCACCGACCCACTTACTGCCATTGTTCAGGGTCAGATCCAGACGGTCGGTACCGTCCCAACCATTGGTATCCAGGTCAGCATCGGTATCACGATAAGTGTCAGCACCGTTCGGGAAGAAGTTCTCATCGAAGTTGCTGGAGAACAGCACGTCACCCATCAGCGTGGAATTATCAAACGTGGCAGTGGTCTGCATCGCGTTATCCGCATCCGGATGTGCAATAACCGCTAATGCAATATCGTCAGCGTTCCAGCCATTACCGTTGTAGTCGCTTGCATTGCTGGTGTTACCAAACCAGCCGGTGGTACCTTCGTCAGACCATGAGCCAGAGGTCACGGTAGAATCGCTGACAGCGATAGTGTTGTTAAATACTTCACTGCTGTTTACGCCAGTGCTAACGGTATTATCGTCAATATCTGCCCACTCGTAACCCTGAGTCAGGGTAATGCCAGCGACGTGAGAGTTGGCGGAGATAGACAGATCAACTTCTTGATCCAGCGTGATAGCCGTACCCAGGTTATAAACGTCGACAACGTGCGTGTCAGCTGCGTCATTATACGTACCGTTGTAGGTATAATGTTCGTAGTTGTCATCGATAGTTGAGTTGATGACGTTCATCGCCAGGCGATCGTAGTAATAGTCAGTACCCGTACGGTTAGTACAATCCGTGGTCATACATTCGGATGTCACCATACCGTGAATGGTGCTGTTTTTAATGGTCAGGCTGTTGTTATTGGTGTTAGTAGACAGCCCATCATCCAGATAATAAGTAGAAATAACGCCGTTGACAGTGGCGTTATTGATTACCGGATAAATATCACCGTTATAAATACTATCGGTATCGTAATTGTTCCAACCGACATATCCATCATAATAGACGCCATCCGCATAAGATGCGTCATTATAATGAGCAAACGTTGTGTAGGTGGTCCCAGAGATATCAGTTGAAGCATTCGCCTGAGAAGTGATTGCCAAAGTGCAGGCTAATGCTAATTGTGATACTACAAGCTTCTTTTTCCAAGTGTGCATTTGTCATCCCTCCTCAGGGACGTAATATAGTTGATCCATCAATTATCAATGCAAAGAAAACATTTTATGTTTCGCGGGGAGGATTATGCGGTTTCACAAAGGAAAGGTTCAATTATTCTTTGGCTTAAGTCCGATTACGGACAATAGATATGCAAATTATTCGAAACAGCAAGCAAACGTAAAAATCATTTCTATTTTAGACAGTTACATGCAAAGACACTGGCAAAACAATATATTAAATTTATGATTAACTTAAAAATCAAACGTCAGCAAATAAATACCTTTAAATTCCGCCACTTAATTAAAAATTAAACTAAACTAAATTCACCATAAAACTAATCACTATTTAAAATAGTCATAATTGCAAAAATAGAGATAATACATAATACCAAGCATTGATAACATCACCATAACCTCGGCATAACGCCAACTTTCGTAAACCCCTCACCCTCAGGTTCGGGTATACTACGGCCTTCGATTCCACAAACATCAGGCATACCATGACAGACCTAATCCAACGCCCTCGTCGCCTTCGCAAATCCCCTGCGCTGCGCGCTATGTTTGAAGAGACAACACTCAGCTTAAATGACCTGGTGTTGCCGATCTTTGTTGAAGAAGAACTCGACGATTACAAAGCTATTGACGCCATGCCCGGCGTGATGCGCATTCCGGAGAAGCACCTGGCGCGCGAAATTGAACGCATTGCTAATGCAGGCATCCGCTCGGTCATGACCTTCGGCATTTCTCATCACACCGATGAGACCGGCAGCGATGCCTGGAAAGAAGACGGTCTGGTGGCGCGCATGTCGCGTATCTGTAAGCAGACCGTACCAGAAATGATCGTCATGTCCGACACCTGTTTCTGTGAATACACCTCGCACGGTCACTGCGGCGTATTATGCGAACACGGCGTTGATAACGACTTAACCCTTGCTAATCTCGGCAAACAGGCAGTCGTTGCCGCAGCAGCGGGCGCAGATTTCATCGCCCCTTCCGCCGCAATGGACGGCCAGGTACAGGCGATTCGCCAGGCGCTGGACGCCGCGGGCTTCACCGATACTGCGATCATGTCCTACTCCACCAAGTTTGCCTCTTCTTTCTACGGCCCGTTCCGTGAAGCCGCAGGCACGGCGCTGAAAGGCGATCGTAAAACGTATCAAATGAACCCGATGAATCGCCGTGAAGCGATTCGCGAATCGCTGCTGGATGAAGCCCAGGGAGCAGACTGCCTGATGGTGAAACCGGCAGGCGCGTATCTCGATATTCTGCGTGATATCCGCGAGCGCACCGAGCTTCCGATTGGCGCTTATCAGGTCAGCGGTGAATACGCGATGATCAAATTTGCGGCGATGGCAGGTGCAATAGATGAAGAGAAAGTGGTTCTGGAAAGCTTAGGCTCGATCAAACGCGCTGGCGCGGATCTGATCTTCAGCTACTTCGCACTGGATCTGGCTGAGAAAAAAATCCTGCGCTAACCACTTTGTTGCCGAATGGCGACTTCACCTTATCGGGCCGACAGTTCCAGGCCCGATAAGTAAAACCCCACCAACAATCATCCCGCCCGATAAAACGGCTTGTCTCCCAAAATTGTCGCCCGGTGCATAATGCGCCTCTGTGGCAGATAATCCGCATTCGCATAATGCTGCGTCACGCGATTATCCCAAATCGCCACATCGTTGGGCTGCCAACGCCAGCGCACCTGAAACTCCGGTTTAGTGATATGCGCGAATAAAAAACTCAGTAACGCCTCGCTCTCTTTTTCCGTGACATCGACAATTCGCGTGGTAAATCCTTCATTCACGAATAGCGCCTGCTTCCCGCTCACCGGATGCGTACGCACCACCGGATGCAACAGGGGCGGATGCTTCGCCACCGCTTCCAGCCAGCGCTGATGCTCCTCTGGCGTCTTGCGGTATTTATATTCCTGAAATGATTTACGAAAATCATGTTCTGCCCGCAGGCCGCTCAGCAACTGGCGAAACGGCTCAGACAACGCATCATAAGCGGCAATCCCACTGGTCCACAGAGTGTCTCCCCCGGTCGATGGCAGCTCTTTTGCTGCCAGAATCGCCCCGGCAGGCGGCGTGTCAATAAAGGTGACATCGGTGTGCCAGTTGTCGTTATCCGGCGGATTGTCGTTATGAGTATCCAGTACGATAATCTCTTCTACCCCTTCGGCATGCGGATAGACCGGGTGAATATGCAGATCGCCGAAACGCAACGCCAGTGCGCGCTGCTGTTGCGGCGTAATCACCTGCTCACGCAGGAACACCACCTGGTGGCGCAATACCGCGTGATAAAGCTGTTCAAACTGATTATCGCTCAGCGGACGCGTTAAATCCGCACCAGTGATTTGTGCGCCAATATACGGCCCCAGCGGGGTAATGCTCAAACGTTCACTCATTGTACTTCTCCATGCCAGGGCGTCAGGCGACGCTGAATCGCGCGCAGACCCAGTTCTAAAATAAATGCGATAACGGCAATCACCGCGATCCCTGCCAGCACCACATCCGTTGCCAGAAACTCACCGGCTGACTGCACCATAAATCCTAACCCTCGCGTGGCCGCGATCAGTTCAGCTGCCACCAGCGTCGACCAACCCACGCCAAGCCCAATGCGTAACCCGGTGAGGATCTCCGGTAATGCCCCCGGCAAAATAACAAACCACAGCACCTGCGCACGGCTGGCCCCCAGCGACTGTGCGGCGCGCACTCTCACCTGCTGCGCACTTTTCACCCCCGCCAGCGCCGACATCGCCACAGGGGCGAAAATCGCCAGATAGATCAGCAGGATCTTGGAGGTTTCACCGATGCCAAACCAAATGACCATCAGCGGTAAATAGGCCAGGGGAGGAACCGGACGATACAGTTCAATGATCGGATCGAGAATGCCGCGCATCGTAGGACTCAGCCCCATCGCGATCCCAACCGGAACGCCCAGCAGCACCGCCGCCAGCAGCGCGATAACAATACGCGTCAGACTCGCCGCCAGATGCTGCCACAGCGTGGCATCCATAAACCCTTGCGGCCCGGCAATGACGAGCAGCTTTTGTAAAACCTGTCCCGGTGGCGGCAAAAACAACGGACTGATTAACTGCAGCGCCGCCACCGTCCACCACACCGCCAGAATGACGGCCAGCGTACCGAGGCTTAAGGTAATCTGTCGCGAAAACGGCCAACGCCAGTTCAGCACCCGCTGGCGACGGGGTTTATCATTAATCACCACGCTCATGAGAATGCCTCCCGTTGTTCAAAGACACGACCTAACACGTACTCGCGCATGGCGATAAACTGCGGATCGGACTTAATGCTGCGGCTCGACTCTCCAGCCACAAAGCGACGGGCGAAATTGAGCGGCAGACGTTCCAGTACCCGGCCAGGGCCTGGGGACAGCAATACCAGTTCTGTCGCCATAAATACTGCTTCTTCAATATCGTGGGTAATCAGCAGCACCTGTTTGCCGGTCTCATGCCACAGCTTCAGCAGCAGGGTTTGCATCTGCTCGCGAGTAAAGGCGTCGAGCGCGCCAAAAGGTTCATCCAGCAGCAACAGCTGCGGATTGGCCGCCAGCGCCCGCGCAATGCCGACGCGCTGACGTTGCCCACCGGAAAGTTGCCAGATAAAGCGTTTTCCCGCGCCCTCCAGCCCGACTTTCTGCAACATATCCAGGGCAATACGCTGGCGCAGCTGCTTGTCCACGCCCGCCAGTTGCAGACCAAAAGCCACGTTGTCCTGCACGTTACGCCAGGGCAGCAGACCTTCATTCTGGAAAACGACCCCGCGATCTGCCCCCGGACCGTCAACCCTGTTACCCGCCAGCGTGATGCTGCCATGCTGATACGGCACAAACCCGGCAATCAGATTTAACAGCGTGGTTTTCCCGCAACCGGAAGGCCCGAGTACCACCAGCAGTTCACCACTATCGAGCGTCAGGTTGATATCCTCCAGCGCCGGTTTTCCACCGTAGCTGGCGGCAAGATGAGAGATTTGCAGCATCATCGCCTCCTTATTTATTGCACGAAGCGATCGGTAACGTACTGGCTGTAATCTGTCGCGACAGCGGGGACTTTGCCCTGCTCTTTAAGGAACTGCGCGGTGTCGATAATCGCTTTGTTCACCGGGCCGGTTAGCTCAGCGGTTTGCTGTTGCGGTGTCAGGTAAGTGTTACCTTTCACCAGCCCCGGTACATCCGCCTCCGGTACGCCGCTCAAACGCGACAGTTTGCTGATATTCTCCGGCTGCTTCAGCCATTCATCAGGATTAGCGATATAAGGCTGCTGGGCATCGATAGCGCTTTTGGCAAAGGCTTTCACCACCTCAGGATGCTTCTCGGCAAAATCTTTGCGCACCACCCACACGTCAAGCGTCGGTGCTCCCCACTCGCCAACCTGTGAGGAGTCCGTTAACACCTTACCGTCTTTTTCCAGCGCGTTGACCGCAGGCGCCCAGACATACGCACCATCAATATCTCCGCGCTGCCATGCAGCAATAATCGCCGGTGGCTGCAGGTTCACGATCTCCACCTGGCCGGGTTTAATCCCCCAGTGTTTCAACGCCGCCAGCAGGCTGTAATGGGTGGTGGAAATAAACGGCACGGCAATGCGTTTGCCAATCAAATCTTCCGGTTTACTGATGTTTTTCTTCACCACCAGCGCTTCAGAATTGCCGAGCTTTGATGCCAGTAGGAAAACCTCAATAGGCACCTGCTGGCTGGCAGCGACCGCCAGCGGGCTGGAGCCAAGATTACCGATCTGCACATCACCGGATGCCAGCGCACGAACGATGCTCGCGCCGCTGTCGAATTTGCGCCAGTCAACGGTCGCCCCGCTCTCTTTGGCAAAGGTATTGTCCGCCTGCGCCACTTTGGCAGGTTCGGCGGAGGTCTGATAAGCAACGGTGACGTTCACCGCCTGCGCCTGAAATGCGATGAATGCCAGTGCGGCAAGAAGTGCGTTACGCGATGAAATAGCCATGATTGTCTGCTCCCCTGTCTTGTTATGGAGGCAGTATTTCGTTGCGGCACAATTTGATAAAGGAATTAAAAATTCTGGTTAATAGCGATCTGTTTTTAGAAAAAAAGCGGCAATAGTTAGCTATTTCACTCATTACAGAACGTAGGCCGGATAAGGCGCTTGCGCCGCCATCCGGCAATCAATGCCTGATGCGCTTATCAGGCCTACACTCGCTGTAAATTATTGCGATTTTGTTACATTCGTTACATATCCGCGCCACGGTGATTGCCAGCGCGGTGCTGGCAGGCATCATAGGGGCCATTGTCAGGCAAGAGAGCAATATCATGATTCATGTTGTGCTGGTGGATGACCATGTGGTGGTGCGTTCCGGCTTTGCGCAATTACTCAGTCTTGAAGACGATCTTAACGTTACCGGTCAGTACAGCAGCGCAGCGGAGGCCTGGTCTGCACTTCTGCATGATGACGTCAGCGTCGCGGTAATGGATATCGCCATGCCGGATGAAAATGGTCTGAGCCTGTTAAAACGACTGCGGGCGCTAAAGCCCGGTTTTCGCGCCATCATTCTCAGCATTTATGACTCGCCCACGTTTGTGCAAAGCGCGCTGGACGCTGGTGCCAGCGGTTACCTGACCAAACGCTGCGGCCCGGAAGAACTTGTGCAGGCGGTACGCTCGGTAGGTATGGGCGGTCATTACCTGTGCGCCGATGCTTTACGGGCACTACGCGGCGGCGAGCAGCCCGCGCAGGTCCTGGAAGTTCTGACCCCGCGCGAGCGTGAAGTTTTTGATCTGTTGGTCAAAGGCGACAGCGTAAAAGAGATCGCCTTCAAGCTCGACCTCAGCCACAAGACGGTGCACGTTCATCGGGCGAACGTGCTGGGCAAACTGCAATGCCACAGCACCATCGATCTGGTGCATTTTGCACTCGACCACCAGCTATTAACGGGGCATTAATGTCGCGTAACCTTCGGCATTGGGTTATTTCTCTGTTTATTCTGCTGGCCTGGGGATCGGGCTGGCTGATGCTGTGGACGCTGGGGTTTTACCTGACCCACAACGGCCAGCAGGCGGCGCTATTTCTGCCGCACGGCGTCTATCTCGCGCTGTTAATTCTGCTTTCTCGCCGTTACTGGCCCGCACTGGTGCTGCCCCCCCTGCTAATGTTGTTCTGGCTGCACAGCGAGCAATTACTGAATGGCTATATCCTGCTGGCTGCGCCGTTAATTAGCCTGATTCCGGCGAGCATCGGCCAGTCATACTGGCACCGCTTTCCCCTTTACTGGCAACGCTTAACGCTGCTGCTGGCCGCCGTAACGCTCACCTCATTGCTCAATACCGCCCTGCTTTCACCGTTTATCCAGAGCCCGGCAACGTTGATTGGCCTGGCGTCGTTTACCGGCGGCGTGTTGCTGACGCCGTTTGTCTATCTGATCTATGAATTTCTGCGCCAACAGCACCGCTATCATTTGCTCGGGCTGGATACCACCAATCCCCCGCTGCGCACTTCGCTTATCATCTGGTGCAGCCTGTTTTTTATTATTGGCATCGGCACTCAAATGGTGCTGTCGCCGGAGATCGAGCGCCTGTTGCTGATCGTGGTGTTCTTACCGAACGTGGTGATGGCGTGGAAATTTGGCTGGCAGGGCGGCGTGTTGTCTGGATTGCTCGGCAGTATGATGATCACCATCGCCCGGCAAATCGGCGTTGGGTTCAGTAATTTACTGGAGCTGGAGATTTTCCTCGCTACCCAGGCGCTGCTCGGCATCGGGCTGGGGATCGCCATCAGCCGCCAGCAGCATCTGGCGCAAAATTTGCACCATTATCGCCAGCGTCTGGAAACCGAACTGGCGGCACGACGCGCCCTGACCGAACAGCTGATCCGCACCGAAGAAAATACGCGCAAAAGCCTGGCGCGGGAGCTGCATGACGAAATTGGGCAGAATATCACCGCCATTCAAATTCAGTCGCAACTGGTCAAACGCGCGCCAGGCCCTGAGCAAACGCTCGAAGCAGCAAATCAGATCAACAACCTGGCCCGGCGTATTCACCATTCGACCCGCCAGCTACTTCGTCAGCTGCGCCCACCCGCGCTCGATGAACTGTCTTTTAAAGATGCACTACATCATCTGGTGAATGAATTTGCTTTTGCTGAGCGGGGTATTCGCTGCCGCTTTGATTATCAGCTAGAGAATACGCCAGAAAACGAAACGGTGCGCTTCACGCTGTATCGCCTGTTGCAGGAGTTACTCAATAACGTATGCAAACATGCCGATGCCAGCGATGTGTCGATTACGCTGCGCCAGCGGGAACATTGCTTGTTTCTGGACGTCGCTGACAACGGCGTTGGTATTCTGCCAGAAAAAATCCCCGGTTTCGGTATCCAGGGGATGCGTGAACGGGTGAGCGCCCTTGGCGGTGAACTGACGCTCGAATCAAACAACGGCACGCGGGTAATTGTTAACCTGCCCACAAATTTGCAACAAACCAGCCGCTAACCAGGAAAAAGTCTTAGTCACTGCGGACTTTCTCTCATCCCCTTTTGCTTTCATTTTCCTATAGTCAGCACAAACGGAGACTGCCATGCATACACGCTCAGCCAGCGAAACAGACCAACAATACCGGGCGCTACGCCCCCGGCTGCTGATGTGTATGGTAATTGGTTACGCCGCGTTTTATCTGACGCGCAAAAGCGTTAACTACGTCCTCCCGGCGCTGCAAACGGATCTGGGTCTGGATAAAGGCGATATCGGCCTGCTTGGGTCACTGTTTTATCTGACCTATGGTTTGTCGAAATTTACCGCTGGGCTGTGGCACGACAGCCACGGACAGCGCGCATTTATGGGAATTGGCCTGTTTGCTACCGGCGTTTTAAACGTGCTGTTCGCCTTTGGGGAATCGCTGACGCTGCTGCTGGTGGTCTGGACGCTGAACGGATTTTTTCAGGGGTGGGGCTGGCCGCCCTGTGCCCGACTACTGACCCACTGGTACTCGCGCAACGAACGTGGCTTCTGGTGGGGCTGCTGGAATATGTCGATCAATATCGGTGGCGCCATTATCCCGCTGATTAGCGCTTTTGCCGCCCATTGGTGGGGCTGGCAGGCAGCCATGCTGGCACCGGGGATAATCAGCATGGCATTGGGAATCTGGCTCACCCTGCAATTGAAAGGCACGCCCCAGGAAGAAGGATTACCCACGGTTGGGGAATGGCGGCATGACCCGCTGGAGCTACGCCAGGAGCAGCAAAGCCCGCCGATGGGGCTGTGGCAAATGTTGCGCACCACCATGCTGAAAAACCCGATGATCTGGTTGCTCGGCGTGTCGTATGTATTGGTCTACTTGATCCGCATTGCGCTCAACGACTGGGGCAATATCTGGCTGACGGAAAGCCACGGCGTGAATCTGCTCAGCGCCAATGCCACGGTGATGCTGTTTGAAGTTGGCGGCTTGCTGGGGGCGCTGTTTGCCGGATGGGGATCGGATCTGCTGTTCAGCGGTCAACGTGCGCCGATGATTTTGCTGTTCACGCTGGGGCTGATGGTTTCCGTCGCCGCACTGTGGCTGGCACCAGTGCACCACTACGCGTTACTGGCAGTGTGTTTCTTTACCGTGGGCTTTTTTGTGTTTGGCCCACAGATGCTAATTGGCCTCGCAGCCGTTGAATGCGGACACAAAGCGGCGGCAGGTTCAATTACCGGTTTTCTCGGGCTTTTCGCCTATCTGGGGGCCGCGCTGGCGGGTTGGCCGCTGTCGTTGGTCATAGAACATTACGGCTGGTCGGGAATGTTCAGTTTGCTCTCGGTTGCCGCTGTCTTTATGGGTTTATTGCTGATGCCGTTGCTCATTGCGGGCATTACCCCTTCTCTCAGTCAAAGGATAAAACAATGAAACTGACGCTTACCTCTACCCTGATTGCTTCCGCTCTGACGCTGGCGGCCTTCAGCAACGCAGCCCAGGCGCAGGGCCGCCTGGTGGTGTATTGCAGCGCCACCAACGAGATGTGCGAAACCGAAACCAAAGCCTTCGGTGAAAAATATGATGTGAAAACCTCATTCATTCGCAACGGCTCGGGCAGTACGCTGGCGAAAGTGGATGCAGAGAAGAAAAACCCGCAGGCGGATGTGTGGTACGGCGGTACGCTGGATCCACAATCTCAGGCCGGTGAAATGGGTCTGCTACAGCCGTATAAATCACCAAACCTCGAACAGATCATGGAGAAATTCCGCGATCCCGCAAAGGTCAAAGGTAACCTCTCTTCGGCGGTTTACGTCGGTATTCTGGGCTTTGGCGTTAATACCCAGCGCCTGAAAGAGAAAAACCTGCCGGTGCCAAAATGCTGGAAGGATCTGACCAAACCGGAATACAAGGGCGAAATCCAGATTGCTGACCCGCAAAGCTCCGGTACCGCCTACACCGCGCTGGCGACCTTTGCTCAACTGTGGGGCGAAGATCAGGCCTTTGATTACCTGAAACAGCTCAACGCCAACGTCTCTCAATACACCAAATCCGGCATTGCCCCGGCGCGTAACGCCGCCCGCGGTGAAACGGCTATCGGCATCGGCTTCCTGCACGACTACTCGCTGGAAAAAGAACAGGGCGCACCGCTGGAACTGATTTCTCCATGCGAAGGCACCGGTTATGAAATCGGCGGCGTCAGCATCCTGAAAGGCGCGCGCAACGTCGACAACGCCAAACTGTTCGTTGACTGGGTGCTGTCGAAAGACGCACAGGAGCTGGCGTGGAAGAAAGGCAAATCCTATCAGATCCTGACCAACACCACCGCCGAAACCTCTCCTAACTCGCTGAAGCTCGACGACCTGAAGCTTATCAATTACGACATGGATAAGTACGGCTCGACCGACGTACGTAAGTCGTTGATCAATAAGTGGGTTAGCGAAGTTAAGATGGGTAAATAAGCCCACGTTGCGTTCATTTGCCGGGTGCGGCGTAAACGCCTTACCCGGCCTACATTACCGGAAACGCTATGTCACACACACTTGCACTCCATCCCGTAAAAAAACGGGATGCGATATTTCTTTGGGTTTTGCTCGGCTGGCTGGCGTTTGCCCTGCTGCCGAGCTGGAGCCTGGACTACGGTCTGCTGGAGTCAACGCGGGAAGAAATACTCGCCGCCTACGGCTGGTCGCAGTTCAATATCAGTTGGCTGTGGTATCTGCTGCCAAGTCTGCTGCTGGTGCGCCCATTCCATGAAGCCAGGCGCGAACAGCGCAGCCGCCATTATCTTGACGCGGGTTGGGCATTTTTCTGTATGGCCTTTATTGTCGCCAGCGCCACCCTTGAGGGTCGCGGCTTAGGCTATGCCACCATCGTGCTGTTTGTGGCGCTTGGTGCAATCATGACCCTGGCGCTCACCCGCCTCGAATGGCTGGGCGGTGACCGTTTCGTCATCGGCTCGCTTACCGCGATTGTCGCGCTGATCGGTATTTTTATCGTCTGGCCAAGCATCGCCATTTTCATTCCGATGTTCACCAACGACGCCGGGGAATTTGCCCCGCTGGCATTTATGAATGTGCTGTCGCAGGCGCATATCATTCAGGTGATCCTCAACTCGATTATGCTGTCGATTGCCGTCGGCGTCGGCTGTACCTTCTTTGGTCTGGTACTGGCTATCTACACCACCCGTATCGCCAGACGCAGCGCTATAATCGGACGTATCTTCTCGATTTTGCCGATCGTCACTCCGCCGTTTGTCGTCGGTTTAGGCGTCACGCTGATGATGGGACGCTCCGGTTACATCACCGAGTTTATGGTCGAATGGTTTGGTTTAACCAACACCAACTGGCTGTATGGCTTTACCGGCATCTGGCTGGCGCAGGTTCTGGCCTTTACGCCGATGGCGTTTATGATCCTCGACGGCGCAATCAAAACCATTCATCCGTCGCTGGAAGAAGCGTCATACACCCTGCGTGCCAGCCGCTGGCAGACCTTTAACGGCGTGTTTGTCCCGCTGCTGAAACCCGCACTGGCTAACGCCTTTTTGATTGTGGTCGTGCAGTCACTGGCCGACTTTAGTAACCCGCTGGTGCTCGGCGGTAACTTCGACGTGCTGGCAACGCAAATCTACTTCTACATCACCGGTTCGCAGCTTGACTACCAGGCCGCCAGTACGCTGGGTGCCTTCCTGCTGCTGTTTTCGCTGCTGGTGTTCTGCGTGCAGTATATGTGGATTGGTAAACGCTCATACGTCACCGTTTCCGGCAAATCCTACCGGGGCGACGTACAGCCATTGCCTGTGACGCTGGTATGGAGCGTGGTCGCACTGCTGGCAGTGTGGATTGCCTTTAACGCCCTGCTCTACGGCAGCATTTTCTACGGTAGCTTCACCGTCAACTGGGGCGTGGACTACACCCTGACGCTGGCGAACTTTACCAAACTGTTCGGTCAGGGGATGAGCGACGGCGCGTGGCCTTCACTGCTCGACACCCTGCTCTACGCCGGGATTGCCGCGCCGATCACCGCGATCTTTGGCCTGCTGATCGCTTGGATCGTGGTGCGCCAGCAGTTTAAAGGCAAGAAGACCATCGAGTTCACCACCATGCTGTGCTTTGCCGTTCCGGGCACCGTCGCGGGCGTGTCGTACATTCTGGCCTTTAACAGCGCTCCGGTGTACCTCACCGGCACCGCCGCCATCGTCATTATCTCAATGGTGATGCGTAACGTCCCGGTCGGTATCCGCGCAGGCATCGCGGGTTTAGGCCAAATCGATAAATCGCTCGATGAAGCCTCGCTCAGCCTGCGTGCCGGTTCGCTGCGGACCATTACGCATATCCTGCTGCCGCTGCTGCGTCCGGCGATCCTTTCGGCACTGATTTACAGCTTTGTGCGCGCCATTACCACCGTCAGCGCCATTGTGTTCCTCGTCACGCCGGATACCCGCGTAGCGACGGCCTACATCCTGAACCGCGTTGAAGATGGCGAATACGGTGTGGCGATTGCCTACGGTTCCATTCTGATCGTGGTGATGCTGGCGATTATTTTTATCTTTGACTGGCTGATCGGCGAATCACGTACCTCCCGTTCAAAAGCCAAAAACCAGGCGTAATGGAGCGCACTATGACTCAGAAAAATTTCGTTGAACTGCGCAACGTCACTAAACGATTTGGCAGTAATACGGTAATAGACAATATCAACCTCACCATCCCGCAGGGGCAAATGGTAACCCTGCTCGGCCCGTCCGGCTGCGGCAAAACCACCATTTTGCGCCTGGTTGCCGGGCTGGAAAAACCGAGCGAAGGGCAAATTTTCATTGATGGCGAAGACGTCACCCATCGCTCTATTCAGCAGCGCGATATCTGCATGGTGTTTCAGTCCTATGCCCTGTTCCCGCATATGTCGCTGGGAGAGAACGTCGGTTATGGCCTGAAAATGCTCGGCGTACCGCGCGCAGAGCTGAAAGCCCGCGTCAAAGAGGCGCTGGCGATGGTGGATCTGGAAGGATTCGAAGACCGCTTTGTCGACCAGATCTCCGGCGGTCAGCAGCAGCGCGTGGCGCTGGCCCGCGCGCTAATCCTCAAGCCGAAAGTGCTGCTGTTTGATGAGCCGTTGAGTAACCTCGACGCCAACCTGCGTCGCAGTATGCGTGACAAGATCCGCGAGCTGCAAAAGCAGTTTGATATCACCTCGCTGTACGTCACCCACGATCAGAGCGAAGCCTTTGCGGTTTCTGATACCGTGCTGGTGATGAACAAGGGACACATCATGCAGATCGGCTCACCGCAGGATCTTTACCGCCAGCCCGCCTCCCGCTTTATGGCGAGCTTTATGGGCGATGCCAACCTGTTCCCGGCTACCTTCAGCGACAGATACGTTGATATCTACGGCTATCATCTGCCGCGTCCGCTGCACTTTGGTACGCAGGGCGAAGGGATGGTCGGTGTGCGCCCGGAAGCGATCACGCTCAGCGATCGCGGCGAGGAGAGCCAGCGCTGCGTGATCCGCCACGTCGCCTATATGGGGCCGCAGTATGAAGTGACGGTGGAATGGCACGGGCAGGAGATTTTATTGCAGGTCAACGCTACGCGTCTGCAACCGGACGTCGGCGAGCAGTATTATCTCGAAATCCATCCGTACGGCATGTTTGTTCTGGCGGATGCGGCATAACGTTTTGTGGCTTTGTAAGCCGGATAAGGCGCTTGTGCCGCCATCCGGCAATGCCTGATGCGCTGCGCTTATCAGGCCTACAATGAACGAAGTAGGCCCGATAAACTCTCAGCTTCGCGCTTTTAGCGCGGCGATATCCGCAGGCGTGGTGCGACAGCACCCGCCAATCAACCGGGCGCCAGCGGCCTGCCACTGCGGCAGATAATCCGCCAGTTGCGCGCAATGCTCACCGTGATGATGCCAGGTTTTGCTCACCGCATCGTACTGCTCGCCCGAGTTCGGATACACCACCAGCGGCAGCGCCGTTAAACCGTGTAAATGCTGCAACGCAGCGGTGGTGTTTTCCAGCGCAATGCAGTTAATGCCTAGCGCCACCACCTGCGGATAACCCGCCAGCAACGCAACCACGTCACGCAGCGGCGTACCGTCGCTCAGGTGCTCGCTGTCGCGCAGGGTAAATGAGAACCACGCCCGCGCACGCGGATATGCGGTCAACAGCTCAGCCAACGCCTCAATCTCGGCAAAATTCGGCAGGGTTTCGCAGGCCAGCAGATCGGCCCCGGCATCCAGCAAGGCTTCCACGCGCGGGCGATGAAACGCCTGGAACGCCTCAACGCTACAATGATAATCGCCACGGTATTCAGAGCCATCCGCCAAATACGCGCCGTAAGGCCCAACGGATCCCGCCACCAGCAGCGTTCCTGCCTGCGGGTTCTCTGCCAGATACGCTTCACGGGCTTTACGCGCCAGCTCCACGCTTTTGCCAATCAGCGCTTTCGACTGCGCTTCATCCAGGCCTCGCGCGGCGAAGCCCGCCGGCGTCGCCTGATAGCTGGCAGTGATCGCGCATTGCGCCCCCGCCCGGTAGTAATCAAGATGTACTTCGCGGATAAGCTCCGGGTTTTCTACCAGCACTTTGGCTGACCACAGGCTGTCGGCTAAGTTACACCCTCGCGCTTCCAGCTCCGTCGCCATCGCGCCATCCAGCAGCAGGATATCCTGTTTATCAAGGAGAGCGCGTAACGGATTATTCTGCGACATGTTCTGGCTCCTGTTTTGCGTTTCGGGGTTGAGTAAGGAAATAAGCACCATAGCACAACGCAACAAACGGTAACCCGCACCACAACGCAATTCTCTGCGCTGGATCGAATGCCAGCCCTACACAGGCCACCAGGCACAGCACAAAACCTAATACCGGCACCAGCGGATACCACGGCGCGCGATAATGTAATTCACTCAATGCCTTACCTTGTTGCAGATGACGGCGACGAAAAACAAAATGCGAGGCACAGATGCTCAGCCACACCGCCACCACCGCAAACCCGGAGATTGCCGACAGCGCAACAAATACCGTGTCCGGGGCCACCACGCTGGAAAATAGCGCCAGCACACCACCGAGCATACTGACCGACAGCGCTGTCAGCGGTACACCGTTTTTCGTTACTCGCGCAAAACAGGCAGGTAGCGTACGTTCATTCGACAGCGACCACAGCATGCGCCCAGAAGCATACAAACCGGAGTTAGCTGCAGAAAGAATAGCTGTCAGGATCACGAAGTTAAAAATATCAGCGGCGTACGGGATCCCTACTTTCTCAAATACCAGCACAAACGGGCTTTTCTCCACGCCCGCCTGCTGCATCGGGATCAGCGCCGCCAGCACAAACACGGTGCCAATGAAGAAAATAATCAGCCGCGCGATGGTAGTACGAATCGCTACCGGGATAACTTTGCGCGGGTTTTCCGTTTCACCGGCGGCAATGCCGATAAGCTCGGTACCCGAAAAAGCAAAGTTCACTGCCACCATAGTCATCAGAATCGGTAAGCCACCGTGCGGGAACCAGCCTTCCGCCATGATATTACTCAGCCCCGGCGCGGGCGAGCCATCCTGCATCGGAATAAAGCCGAAAATCGCCGCCCCACCGAGGATGATAAAGGCGATGATAGTGACCACCTTGACCAGCGAGAACCAGAACTCCCCTTCGGCAAAAAAGCGTGTGGAGATAACATTCAGACCAAAAATAATCGCGCAGAACACCACGCACCAGACCCATACCGGCACCTGTGGAAACCAGTACTGCATACAGAATCCAGCGGCGGTAAAGCTTGAACCCAGCGCCACGGTCCAGGTCAGCCAGTAGAGCCAGGCCACGGTATACCCAGTAGCCGGACCAAGATAGCGCGCGGCATAAACGTGAAACGCCCCGGTCTCCGGCATCGCGACCGACAGCTCGCCCAGACACTGCATGACCAGCCAGACCACCAGCGCGCCAATCAGATAGGCCAGTAGCGTTCCCGCCGCTCCGGTGGTGGAAATGATGTACCCGGTATTGAAGAATAACCCTGTGCCAATCACGCCACCCAAGGAAAGCATAATCAGGTGACGCGTTTTCATTGTGCGCTTCAGTGGCGCATTTTGTTGTGTTGTTTGCATATAACCTTCTAAACGTATGGACATCTAAACATCCAAAGAAGGTTTGTTATACCGTGTTTGTTAACAGAATGCAAAGTCAACCCTGCACCAGACGCAGATGACCGCGCCGGGCGCTTAATAGCGGGTGGGGATTAATAATCAGATACAAAAAGGGCCGCCAGCTCATAACGCCTCCGTTGCCATGTTTTATCTAAACTTTGGCAACACAGTTGACTGACGGCGTTCACCCGGAAGTGGGAATCAAATCTCCCCACTCCCACAACCGGATGAGTGCTTAAGCACCGCTGGCCGGGAACGGCATCTGCGATTTGCGGCTCATCAGAATAAATACCGCCAGGCCTGCCAGCAAAATGCCCGGCGCAGAAGCCGCCATCACTCCTACCGTTCCGGTGCCGAGCGCTAACATTTTCCCTGCCAGCAGCGGACCGCTCATCGCCCCCAGACGCCCGACTGCGACGGCGGTACCCACGCCTGTGGCGCGGATCTGCGTGCTGTAAAACAGCGGCGCCAGTGCATACAGCACGCTTTGCCCGCCGGTGGCAAACATCCCCGCCACAAATCCCGCCATTAGCATGCCGCTCAATGACGACACCGTACCCAGCGCCAGCAGTGAAGCCAACATCCCGGTGTAGATCAAAAGTGACATCACCAACGGGCGCAGTTTGTCCATTAACGCCCCGAGAATTAACGTGCCGCTGGCCGCGCCAATTTGCAGAGCAAACATCACACCCGCCGCCTGCGAGGGCTGAAAGCCCTGCTCCACCAGCAGCATCGGCAGCCAGTTGATCAGCATATACACCACCAGCAGGGTGAAGAAATAGCACAGCCACAGCAGCAGCGTGGCACTCGCCGTCGCTGGCGCAAACAGGGTACGCAACGGTGCGGCGGCCACTTGCGTTTGTTGGGTATAAACCTGTGATTCCGGCAGCCAGCGCATCAGCAGCGGCACCAGCAGCAGCGGGATCACCCCGCCTACCCAAAACACCGTTTGCCAGGCGGAGGCAAGACCGCTAAACCCGAGCGCTGCCGCCAGCGCCGCACCAATCGGCACACCACAGTACATCAGACTCACCGCCGTACCGCGAAAACGCGGGCCCGCCGCCTCGGAGGTCAGCGCGATCAGGTTCGGCAACGCCGCGCCCAGCCCGACACCGGTCATCAGACGGGCAAATACCAGCGATGAGAAATCCCAGGAAATCGCCGTCGCCAGCGAGAACAGGCCGAACAGCGCCACAGAGGCAATGAGAATACGCTTGCGGCCGTAGCGGTCAGCCAGCATGCCACCCACCAGCGCGCCGGGCAGCAGCCCGAGAATGCCCGCACTGAAGATCCAGCCCATCTGCATTTTATCCAGCGCAAACGCGTGGGCGATACCGACGGCAGCGATACCAGCGGCCTGTAAATCCAGCCCTTCCATCAGGGCAACTAAAAAGCAAAGCCCAACAGTCAACGTCAGGCGGTAAGATGCGGGGGTACGGGTCGTCATAAGATGTCCCTCTGAGGTCACGATGCAGGTGAATCGCGGCTGATACGTTGCCAGCCGCGTAATCATTTTTTATTTGCGGTTGCGCAGGTCCAGCGCCACGTCGACGATCATATCTTCCTGGCCGCCCACCATCCGACGTTTGCCCAGTTCCACCAGAATATCTACTGCGCTCAGGTCATAACGTGCTGCCGCCACTTCGCAATGACGCAGGAAGCTGGAGTACACCCCGGCATAGCCCAGCGCCAGCGTTTCACGATCCACCCGCACCGGGCGGTCTTGTAGTGGACGCACTAAATCGTCGGCGGCGTCCATCAGTGCGTAGAGATCGGTTCCATGCTGCCAGCCGAGTTTTTCCGCAGCTGCGATAAACACTTCCAATGGCGCGTTGCCCGCGCCTGCGCCCATCCCGGCCAGGCTGGCGTCGATACGGTCACACCCCTCTTCTACCGCGGCAATGGAGTTCGCCACGCCGAGACTCAGGTTGTGATGCGCATGCATTCCGGTTTCCGTCTCCGGCTTCAGCACCGCTTTCAGTGCGCGGAAGCGGGCGCGAATATCGCTCATGTTCATTGCGCCGCCGGAATCGACCACATAAATACAGGTCGCGCCGTAGTTCTCCATCAGCTTCGCCTGCTGCGCCAGGTTCTCCGGTGTGGTCATATGACTCATCATCAGAAAACCGACGGTATCCATGCCAAGCTCACGCGCATACTGAATATGCTGGGCCGACACGTCTGCTTCAGTGCAGTGGGTCGCCACGCGCACTACCCGTGCGCCGGCCTGATATGCATTTTTCAGGTCATGAATAGTGCCGATACCCGGCAGCAACAGCGTGGCAATTTTGGCATGCTTCACCACGTCCGCCGCCGCTTCAATCCACTCCAGGTCGCTGTGCGCACCAAAGCCGTAGTTAAAGCTGGAACCTTGTAAACCGTCGCCGTGGGCCACTTCAATAGAATCAACCCGTGCGTCGTCCAGCGCTTTGGCTATCTGGCGTACATTCTCCAGCGAATATTGATGACGAATAGCGTGCATACCGTCGCGCAGGGTCACGTCAGAGATATAGAGTTTTTTACCGTTCATGCTGCTTCTCCTGCCTGACGAGCGAGGGACTGTGCCATCTTCTCAGCGGTCGCCAGCGCGCTGGAGGTCATAATGTCGAGGTTGCCCGCGTAGGCTGGTAAATAGTGCGCCGCGCCTTCCACTTCCAGATACACCGCAGTTTTCAGCCCAGAGAACTGGCCGATACCCGGCAGATTCACCGGTTTATCCTCCGGGATGACTTCAAACTGGACACGCTGTTTCAGGCGATAGCCCGGCACGTAGGCCTGCACCGCCGCCGCCATCTCATTAATAGACGCTTCAACTTCAACCTCAGAGGCCGCTTCGCTCAGCACATACACCGTGTCACGCATCATCAGCGGCGGCTCGGCCGGGTTAAGGACAATAATGGCTTTGCCTTTTGCCGCGCCGCCGACCACTTCAATCGCCTTCGAGGTAGTTTCGGTAAACTCGTCGATATTGGCGCGGGTACCCGGCCCCGCCGATTTACTGGCGATCGAGGCGATAATCTCGGCGTAATGGACTTTTGCAACGCGAGAAACTGCCGCCACCATTGGGATGGTTGCCTGTCCGCCGCAGGTCACCATATTGACGTTCTGCTGATCAACGTTGGCTGCCAGATTCACCACCGGCACGCAGTAAGGACCGATTGCCGCGGGCGTCAGATCGATCAGGCGGATGCCTGGTTTAACGGCACGTAGCGCGGCATCGTTCTTCACATGCGCGCCTGCGCTGGTGGCGTCAAACACGATGTCGATATCGGCGAATTCCGGCATGGCGATAAGCCCTGTCACCCCTTCATGGGTGGTTGCAACGCCCATGCGTCGGGCACGCGCCAGGCCATCAGATTCTGGATCGATACCGACCATCACCGCCATTTCCAGATGCACGCCGTGACGCAGAATTTTTATCATCAAATCGGTACCGATGTTGCCGGAGCCGATAATGGCGACTTTACGCTTACTCATGACTGACTTCCTTTTGTATCCGCCGCTGAAAAGGTGGCGGCGACTGAACCAATACCGTCGATATGGGCTTCAAAACAATCGCCCGCATTCACCGCCACCATCGGGCCTAACGCTCCGGTGAGAATAATGTCTCCGGCACGCAGCGGCTCGCCGAGGCTGGCCATTTTGCGCGCCAGCCAGACGGCGGCGTTGATCGGATGTCCCAGGCATTCGCTGCCGCGCCCGCTGGAGACCTCTTCGTTGTTGCGCGTCATTTTCATCGCGCAGTTTTTCAGATCTAATCCTGCCGGACGCTGGGCCGGACCGCCGACCACATACACGCCACAGGAGGCGTTATCCGCCACGGTATCAACAAATTTGATCGACCAGTCGCGGATACGGCTGCCGACCACTTCCAGCGCGGGAAGGACCCACTCGATGGCGTTGTAGAGCTCGTCAAAAGTGGTGTCGGTATTGGGCAGATCGCGGTTCAGCACCAGCGCAATTTCGGCTTCAATACGCGGTTGCAACACACGGGAAAACGGGATGGTTTCGTTATCGCCATAACACATATCAGCAAACAGCGTACCGAAGTCCGGTTGATCGACACCCAGCTGTTGCTGCACTTTCGGGTGCGTCAGCCCCACTTTGCGCCCGACCACGCGACGCCCGCGCGCCACGTCGTACTGCACGTTGATGCGCTGAATGGCGTAGGCCGCTTCGGCGTTATCCACACCAATCAATTCACGCAGTGGGGCGATGGCTTCCCCTTTTTCTTCAGCCAGGCGTAAATCGGCGGCCAGCTGCTCAAGATTACGATTCGTCATGTCCGTTCCTTAAGGGCGTGTGAGGAAATTCAGCACCAGCTGGTTAAAGGCATCCGCATGCTCCCACTGCGCCCAGTGTCCGCAGTCGCGGTAGATATGCAGCTCAGAACCGGCAATTCCGGAGAGCAGGCGCAGACCGGCATCCATCGGTACGAAGCGGTCATTGCGTCCCCAGACAATCAGGGTCTGAGCTTTGATTTCACCCAGACGCGGGCTGAAATCCGGGAACTGTTTCGGGTTGGCCTCCAGACTCTGGACAAAGTTTTCCAGGTGATCGCGGCGCGACAGCATGTTATTCAGCCGCGCCTCAAACAACGCCTCGGTCAGGTCGCTGGTGTCGAAGACAAAGATCTCCATCATCAGCTTCAGGTTCTCGATGGTCGGCTCGCGATACAGCTGATTCAGACGCTTGATACCTTCGGTTGGCATCGGGGTAAACAGGCTCATGCCACCCGTTCCGCCGCCCATCAGTACCTGCTTGCCCACGCGCTCCGGCCAGCTCAAAGTAAACGCCACGGCACTGTGACCGCCCATCGAGTTACCCAGCAGGTGGACTGTTTGAATATCCAACTGATCGACCACGCTTTTCAGGATTCGAGCGTTGAGATCGGATCGCGAACCGCGGTTAACGATCCCATCGCTTTTGCCCCAGCCAGGACAATCCAACAGGATCACCCGGTATCCGGCCTGTACCAGCGGATCGATATTTCGGCTGAAGTTTGCCCAGCCCGTCGCGCCAGGACCGGATCCGTGCAGCAGCACGACGGTCTCTTCGCCCTGCCCACAGTCATTGAAATGCACGCGTAGGGTTTCGCCTGCTTCCTGCACCTCCAGAAAACGACTGGTAGCGGCTTCGGTTTGCGATTGGTAAGTCATGATGTTCTCCTGCATATTCAGTTCTGTTTTAGTTCTGCGTAGTGGCGCTCAGGGAGCCGAATCCGGCGATCCACTCCGGGATCGGGCGGTAATAACGGCCTTCGCTGCGCCAGTTGCCAAA
Source organism: Citrobacter sp. Cpo142 (assembly GCF_030332425.1). Lineage (NCBI taxonomy): Bacteria > Pseudomonadati > Pseudomonadota > Gammaproteobacteria > Enterobacterales > Enterobacteriaceae > Citrobacter > Citrobacter sp. Cpo142. The sequence goes on along the minus strand of NZ_JAOWHW010000052.1, from coordinate 32,805 downwards.
GGCAGAAATGGCGGCAAAGGCGGCAACCCAGGTTTTAACTTCGTGCGTTGATTTGCCCGCCATCGCGGACAGCTCTTCGTTACTGACCGCGTCCAGCTCCTGCAAACGCCCCTGCTCAAGCAGCGTCATAAAACGGTTATCCCAGACGGGGTTAAGCGGGTGCAGCGTGTTTTGATCGACCACAAACTTCTCGGCGGCGCTGATCACCCGCTGCTGGCGCAGCTCACGCTCGTTTTCAGGCAACTGTTTGCCGCTACCGAGCAGGCGGTCGCGCATATGGGCATCGGCCTTCGCCAGTTCCGGTACCGGCGGCTGATGCGACAGACCACCGGAGCCTAAAAACAGCACGCGCTTATTCAGCGAGCTGGCGAAACGGCCAATCGCTTCACCGAGCATGCGGGTACGCTGAAAGCCCGGCAGCGGCGTGGCGACGCCGTTAATAAACACTGGCAGCACCTGCACCTTATCCAGGCCGCCGAGCAAAAACTCCAGCGGCTGCGCGAAGCCATGATCGACCTGCATGTTGTAGGACACGGCGAGATCGATACCGCTTTTCATTACCGCGTGGGCGCATGCTTCAGCCAGATCTGTCGGAACCGGCAATTCCCCCGCCGCGCTACCAAAATCGCCGATCGCCGTAGCGCCAACGCCTAAACAGAACGGCGGCATCACGTCGTAGAAAAATCCGTTGTAGTGATCGGGGGCAAACAGCACGACCAGTTCAGGTTCGAACGCCGCAATACGTGCCCGAGCGCTGGCGATCACGCCGTTAACCTCGTCGAGCACAGCCTGTGCCGGGTCGACATAGCCCACCAGCGGCGAATGGGAAAGACAGTGAAGATAAGCGTGCATATCAGGCAACCTTTTCAACAGGAATGTCGGCAGTAGCGCGAGTGAGCGTCATCACCGACGCCAGTTTATTCAGGGTGCTGCCCAGGGTTTGCGGAATGGCGATGGCGGCGACAAAGCGGTCCGGGCGCATGACCACCAGCGCGGCGTTGTGCTGGGCAAACCACGCGCGCAGGCGGTTTTGCGTATCGCCAATGCGGGTAACGCCATCGTGGTTATCCTGATCGGTATGTATCTGCGTATCCGGCACGACCTGGATAAAACGCGTCCCCAGCGCCTGCCACTGTTGGATCTGCGCCTCGCTCATGCCCCATAGCGGGTTACAGCCCCAGCCAATCACCGCGAAATTGGGTCCGATGACGTTGTCGAGCAACGTCGCTTCGCCCGATTCCAGCGTCACCTTCGGCTGGATAAACATCTTGCCGACCGGTGAAGTTTTCGCGTTGCCTTCACGCACCAGCGCCCCGGCGTGGTACTGCGGCATCGGCTTAAAGCGCATTTCAAGGAAGTAGCGTTTGACCGGCGGAATATAGTTCAGCAGCCAGGAAACCCCATCGCGCACCGCACCATGCCAGCGTTTGGGCGGTGCAAGTACGTTGCCTGCGGTCACGGAGAGGTCGATCATCGCTTTGGCGTGGTCGCGGCGTTCCTGCTGGTAGGTATCCAACAGCGCATCGCCGGCTTTACCGTTAATCACCAACGCCAGTTTCCATGCCAGGTTAAAGGCATCGCGCATGCCGCTGTTGTACCCCTGCCCCTGCCAGACCGGCATAATGTGCGCCGCATCGCCCGCCAGCAGCACGTGGTCAATACGAAAACGTTCGGCCAGACGGGCGTTATGGGTATACACGCGCTGGCGGATCAGCTCGACGTTGTCCGGGTTCGGCAGCACTTTGCTCAAGAGCTGACGCATATTCTGCGGCTCGCTAAGCTGCGCTTCGGTTTCCCCCGGCATCACCATAAATTCGAAACGGCGCACCGCGTGCGGCAGTGCGGCGGAGACGTACGGGCGCACCGGATCGCAGCACAGATACACATGCGGCGTGCTGAGCGGATCGTTGGCGATATCCACTACAATCCACTGATTCGGCGCGGTTTTACCTTCAAACGGCACGTTCAGCGAGCGTCTGACGTTGCTGCCGCCGCCATCGCAGGCCACCAGCCACTGGGCCTTCACCGTTTCACGTTGATCGTCCGGCGCTTTCAGATTTAGCGTCACTTCGCCGTTTTGCTGGCTGAAGGCCTCCAGTTCGCGGGAGAACAGGCAGCGCACGTTGGGAAAACGCGACAACCCTTCCAGCATCACCGCGTCCACCTGTGGCTGAATAAACGCATTGCGGCGCGACCAGCCAAATTCGTCGGTCATCGGCTGGATATCAGCAAAGCAGCGGCCTTTCGGGGTGAGAAAACGCATTGCGTGCCACGGCGTGGTGTGCGGCAAAACGCGCTCGACCAGCCCCACAGACTGCATAGTGCGCAGCGCTTCATCGTCAATGCCGATGGCGCGAGGATAGTCGATCAGCGTGTCGAGCTTCTCCACTACCAACACCTCAATGCCCATCTGGCCAAGATAGTTGGCCATCATCAGCCCTACCGGACCAGCGCCGGCAATCGCCACCTGCGCGGTATGCTGCACAGCGGGTTGGATATCCGGGTTTTTTGTTGTCATTTCAGAACCTCACGACTCGGACAAAACGCAATTGCAGACCCTGGTGAGGCGCAATCTGTTTTGTTAAAAATATGTGAATAATTTTTTGTTGTGCGGTCAGTATAGAAGCGAGTTTTTGCGCTACAATCAAAACATGCCAGGATGTGCACTAAGTGCACCACGTTGTTTTACCTGTAGATTTGTCAATGAATATGAAAAATGACGAGAGCACTGAGTACAAAACCGTACGCGGATTAACGCGCGGATTAATGTTATTAAATATGTTAAACCGGCTCGATGGTGGGGCCAGTGTTGGCTTACTTGCTGAGTTAAGCGGCCTGCATCGCACCACGGTCAGACGGCTGCTGGAAACCCTGCAGGATGAGGGTTACGTCCGGCGCAGCCTGTCCGATGACAGCTTTCGCTTAACCATTAAAGTCCGCCAGCTCAGCGAGGGGTTTCGTGACGAGCAGTGGATTTCTGCACTCGCCGCCCCGCTGCTGGGGGATTTGCTGCGCGAGGTCATCTGGCCGACCGACGTTTCCACGCTGGATGTGGACGCGATGGTGGTACGTGAAACCACCCACCGTTTCAGCCGCCTGTCGTTTCACCGGGCGATGGTAGGGCGTCGTTTGCCACTGCTGAAAACCGCATCCGGCCTGACCTGGCTGGCATTTTGTCCGGAGAATGAACGGCAGGAACTGATTGAAATGCTGGCCTCCCGACCGGGAGAAGAGTTTCAGCTTGCGCGCGAACCGCTGAAGCTCAATGCCATTTTGTCCCGCGCGCGAAAAGACGGTTTTGGCAAGAACTTTCGCGGTTGGGATCAGGAAGAGAAAATCGCTTCTATCGCCGTCCCCATCCGCAGCGAACAGCGGGTGATCGGCTGCCTGAATCTGGTGTATATGGCCAGCGCCATGACCATCGAACAGGCTGCGGAAAAGCATCTTCCGGCCTTACAAAAGGTGGCGAAACAAATAGAGGACGGCGTCGAGTCGCAGGAGATTTTGGTTGCCGGGAGGTGAGATGGATCACAGTTATGCGGATTATCTGATTGATAGCTGGCATAACTCACTAACCGGCCGATAAAACTCTGTGACCTCTTGCCCAAAAAATATCTTCATTACATAGTGTGCATTCGTTTTCTGCCAGGAGGCTGCATGTTAAAGGTCATTGCTGAGGATTTCATCAAACCTGAGTATATTGAAACCGTTCTCCCGTTGTATCGTGAGCTAATATCGGCAACGAAGAAAGAACCGCACTGTATTTCTTACGACCTCTATATTGATGAAAAAGATCCGGGGCATTTTATTTTTATCGAAGAATGGCCAAACCACGCGGCTCTCGATGAACATTGTGCCAGTGAGCATTTCCAGCGACTTGTACCATTAATCGATCAATACACGCGCCAGGAAGCACGTTACATACTGATGGATGACGTGGTAAATCCGGCAGTCTCGTGATAATGAAGAAAGTAGTTGGAATACTGTTAATTATGTTTTTGACAGAATGCTCAACACCAGGAAAGACAGTCTTTTACTTCCCTGGTCGCTGAGGGCTTAAAGCCTCTTCAAAAGAGGCTTTAAGCTTTGCAACAATGCATCCCACGGATTACAAAACGGAATCATCACTGTTCCAGATATTAAGCGCATTTTTACGAGGCCATTTTCATCGCGGCACCAATAACTGCCATACACATACTGCTCGCAAGTAAAACAATAAACCAATATATATAATTATTAAACTTTGTAAATAACCAGATAAATCTAAGCAATGACAATGCAGCAATAGAAATAGAAGACACAAACATTGTAAATATATAAATACCAGAAATTATCCATCCTGCTTCTTCGTAAATACTCTTCATTGTAAAAATAAGGATAGATAAGTAAAATGCTGATAAAGCAAGCCCGCTCAGAAAATCATAATAATCGATGTATGTGATGTTTTTATCTTTCTGCGGAAGAGCTATAAACTTTTCAAGTTTCTCATTGTCTACTCGTGACAAAAACCGATTAATTAGCGGAGTAAACATCACTAAAATCATCACCAAATGAATGAATAATAAAGAAAGTTTAATTCTGTCATCAACCGATTCATTCTGTGGCCAGATAGATATTATTTCATAATCCATTTTTGCAAGGAGAAAAAAGCAAATGGCCGATGGTATATATTCAGAAGATATAGCTTTCCATATTTTTTTAAAAATCACTTATATTACCCCATTAGTTATACCGGTGAATCACTATTAGTTAACCGCGCTACTAATCTGCAAATAGTTGGCGATCATATTTATTTAATACGGATAATATATACCTATTCAGAAACGGATTGCTACCTACTAATTTTATCACTACATACCTGAATCACGTAAATTACACATATCAAAAAAAACCGAAACCCGCTCCTGAAAAGAGCAGCGTTCCGGTTTTTATTCAGTCTGAAGGGTTTCAGACTTTAAGCAGTTTCACCGTCGCGTCGATGTCAATTTCATCTTCCGAGAAGATCAGCGTCGTGCCCTGGAAGGTAGTGATGGCCAGCTTTTTCAGCGTGCGCATTTCACCAGGCTTGACATCTGATTTCGGTCGGATGCTGTTCATCAGCACGCCGACAGACAGCACAGCATTTTCTTTGTCGATACGGGTCTCTACAGGGACTTCTTCGCTGTAGACCAGGAATGACTTGATCGAGGTGAGCTTCAGACGCTCGCCTGCGATATAGATGTACTTGCTGTCTGGTATGACTTTTACCGCGTAGGCAGACAAGCCTTTGTTGTTGGTGGTGGGCTCGAAGGTCACCGCTGCGTCTTTCTTGATCAGCTCAGGATTAGCAACCTTAATCACATGAAAATAGCGGTTGTCGCCGTTTTCATCTTTGATAAATCCAAAGCCTTTATCTTTAAACCACGTTGTGATTGTTCCGTTCATTGCTGTTTCCGCCTGATTAAACCTATTACTCGTAGAGTATACCTACTCAATTTGCGCGCAGTGTAAAACACAGGCCATGCCTTTGGCTACTCGTTCCCCCAACGATTGAGGAACTCCGCGATATCATCGATACGCTGAGCGTCGACACCAGCCACGGTTGCCATCTCCTGCTGCGCTTCTTCGCTGATCTCTTCGTTGTTCATCAAACGGGTAATCAACTGCTGGAAGTAGTGCGCCAGCGCGTCACGTTCTGTGTCGCTCACCGGCTTTGCGGCCTCGGTCGCGTACTCGTCGGCGATATCATAATATTTAAGCGGAATGTCGTTGTTCATCAGTTGCTCCGGGGTAAATGCGTGTGCCAGCAGTTGCCTGCCGCGTCTGATGTGAATGATAGCATTCTTATTTCATGGTTCGCGATCTGTTTTATTGGCCACTATGCTTTACATATATCAATAATGTTTTCTGCCGCCACTTCGCATTTAATAAACCTTTCCGTATTTAAATAACAGTATTCTTATTCAGTTCGATATAATCGTTGCGAATTAAATAACGAGCCGCAAAGGGAATATTAAATTACTTTAATTACATAATTGATATCTGTCATCTGCAGTTGGCCCAATCTCATCGCTAGTCGCCCATTTGCCCACATTCACCTTCTGGACAACACTCTACGATGACACCACTGACCCAACACGTGGAGCAAACACCATGAACATCACGCAAATCCGTAACGCCACGCAGCACATCACCTTTGGTGGCAAAACCTTTCTGATCGACCCTATGCTGGCGGCAAAAGGTACTTATCCGGGCTTTGCCGGTACGGCACGCGCCGAGATCCGCAACCCGACCGTTGATCTGCCTGTCGATATCGACACCCTGCTCAACGTTGATGCGCTGATCGTGACCCATCTGCATGAAGACCACTGGGATGAAGCCGTGGTTCGTGTCGTACCGAAAGACAAACCGATTTATGTGCAAAACGATCGCGATGCGCAGGTACTGCGGGAACAAGGTTTCACGCAACTGACCGTACTGACGCAAAACACTGCGCTTGGTGATATCACCCTGCGTAAAACCGACGGCCAGCACGGTTCGGATCGCGCTTACGCCATCCCGCAAATGGCTGAGCGTCTGGGTGATGCCTGCGGAGTTATCTTCCAACATCAGGCGGAAAAAACGCTGTATCTGGTCGGGGACACCGTCTGGCGCGACGAGGTGGAAACCAACATGCGGACTTTCCAGCCAGGCGTGGTCATTGTGAATGCAGGCTTTGCCCACGTTATCGGGTTTGGCCCAATTATCATGGGCGCGGAAGATGTGCTAAAAACCCACTTCACGCTGCCCGAAGCACAAATTGTGGCGACCCACATGGAGGCGATTAACCACTGTCTGCTGACCCGCGCGGCCTTGAAAGAGTACACCTGTGACAACCAGATTGCGCAATTTGTTAACGTGCCGGAAGATGGCGAAACCCTGACGTTTTAAAATCCACAGAGGACTCGTATGCAACCGCTTAACGTCGCCATTGTTGCCGTGGAAGATTTCAGCCCGTTCCACTTCTCGGTGCCGTGCATTATTTTCAGTGACAAAGTGGCGGCGAAAAAGCGTTTTGAGGTGCAACTGTGCGCCGAACAGCCGGGCATCGTTTCCTCGCAGGATGGCTTCTCCATCAACGCAGCCTACGGCTATGAAGCGGTGGAGGCCGCCGATATTGTGGTGATCCCCTGGTGGGGCACCACAGCACATCGGCCACCACAAAGCCTGCTTGATGCGCTCAATCGTGCGCGACAAAACGGCGCGCAGATTGTTGGATTATGCCTGGGTGCGTTTGTCCTCGGCTACGCCGGTCTGCTGGATGGCAAACGGGCGGCTACGCACTGGGAGTTCGAGCAGGATTTTCAGGCCCGCTTTCCGGCAGCTCATCTGGATATCAACGCGCTGTACGTGGATGACGACGGTATTATTACCTCGGCAGGCACCGCCGCTGCGCTGGATTGCTGCCTGTACGTCATCCGCCAGCGTTTTGGCAGCACGGTGGCGAATCAGATTGCCAGACGGATGATTGTGCCGCCACATCGCGAGGGCGGCCAGGCACAGTTTATCGAGCAACCGGTGGCGAAAAATACCAAAGATCAGCGCATCAACGTCCTGCTCGACTATTTGCGCCAGCATCTCCATGAACCGCATAATCTCGACGAGCTGGCGCAACGGGTGATGATGAGTCGTCGCACCCTCACCCGTCATTTTATGAAGGCCACAGGGTCAAGCGTGGCCGAATGGTTGATTGCCGAGCGCCTGCGCCGTAGCCAGACGTTGCTGGAGTCCAGCCAGTTACCCATTGAACGCATCGCAGAACAGGTTGGTTTTCAGTCGCCCGTCACCTGGCGCCAGCATTTTAAATCCCACTTTGGCGTTAGCCCGGCTGAATGGCGTAAAACCTTTCGCGGTGATTAGCTTCTTTTTTGCGCCAGCCAGATGGTGTGCCCGGCGCAGTGCGGATCTTCCATCACCATCTCGACCACCGCAAAACCGTGTGCTGACAGCAGTGCGCGGTATTCATCCGGGGCGAGGCTGGCGTGAAACAGCGGCTCACCTTCAAATTGCCCCATCGCGATACCGTTGTCCGTACCGCTGGTGAACATCAGCGCGCTGCCGGGATGGCTGAGGCGGTCAAAAATCGGGAACATCTTTTGCTGGTCCTGCTGAGTTAAATGGAAAAAGCTGTCCCAGGCGATCAGACCATCGAAAGTCTCATTGAGTGCCAGCTCGCGCATATCCTGTTCCAGCCAGCGCTGTGCGGGAAAAGTGTTTCGGGCCCGCGCCAGCATCGCCGGGGAACCATCAACGCCGGTAAGCTGAAAACCCTGCTGGATAAAATAACCGGCGATCGGCTGGCCGTTGCCGCAGCCAATATCCACAATGCTGCCCTGCCCGCCCATCACGGAAATAAATTTATCGAGCCAGCGTTTCTCGAACAAGGTGCGCGAGCGCTGGCTGGCAAAAGCATCCGCATGGCGTCGGTAGATGGACAGAATATTTTTTGCCGCAGAATCGCTCACAATGTCCTCACTTTTTTCTTCTGTTAGGTATAACGGCGATAAATCCTTCAGCACGCTATCCTCAAACCCTGGAATGCGCCTCGCAGAACCCATGCGCAAATACCCCAAAACCGCCCCGCTGTGGCATCATAGCGCACAGATAACGTCATTACAGGGGTGATAAACGTGAAACCGGTAACGCTATACGATGTGGCAGACCATGCAGGCGTCTCTTACCAGACCGTCTCTCGCGTCGTGAACCAGGCCAGCCACGTTTCCGCAAAAACCCGACAGAAAGTTGAGGCCGCGATGGCGGAACTCAATTACATTCCTAACCGCGTTGCACAGCAGTTGGCTGGCAAACAGACGCCACTGATTGGCGTTGTGACAGCAAACCTTGCCCTGCATGCCCCCTCACAAATCGTTGCTGCCATAAAATCCCGCGCCGACCAGTCCGGTGCCAGCGTGGTGATCGCCATGGTCGAGCGCAGCGGCGTTGAGTCCTGTAAAGCCGCGGTCCACAATCTGCTTTCTCAACGCGTAACCGGGCTTATCATCAACTATCCGCTGGATGAAGAAGATGCCATTGCCGTGGCCGCTGCCTGCGGTACGGTGCCGGTGCTGTTTCTCGATGTCTCTGACCTGACGCCAATTAACAGCGTGATTTTCTCTCATGACGACGGCGCGCGTCTTGGCGTTGAACATCTGGTGCAGCACGGACATCAACGGATCGCCCTGCTGAGCGGGCCGCACACCTCCGTTTCGGCAAGGCTTCGGCATGCGGGCTGGCACAAGTATCTGGCACATTACCAGCTACAACCCGTAGCGGAGCTGGAAGGCGACTGGAGCGCGATGTCTGGTTTTCAGCAAACGATGCACATGCTGAATAACGGTAACCTCCCTACCGCCATGCTGGTCGCTAACGATCAAATGGCGCTGGGCGCGATGCGGGCAATCAGCGAGTTCGGTCTGCGGGTTGCGGTGGATATATCGGTAATTGGCTACGATGACACCGAAGACAGTGCCTGTTACATCCCACCGCTGACCACCATCAGGCAGGATTTTCCGTTACTGGGTGAAACCAGCGTCGACAGGCTGCTGCAACTCCCACGTGGCGAATCAACCGTGGGTAACCAACTGCTGCCTGTCACCCTGGTCAAGCGCAAAACGGTTCTGCCTCCCGATACGCAAACCACCACTCCCCAGGCGCTGGCTGATTCCCTGATCCAGCTGGCACGGCAAGTTTCTCAGCTCACACCCAAATTGTGAACGCATAACAATTGTGTGAGTCAGCTCACTTATTGAACGCCCCATCCTTTACAGAAAGGAGCGCTTGTTCGTATTTTGATTGAAATTGTGAGCGAGTAACAAATTCAAACAGGATACCGTTATGAACCTGAACACAGATTCACTCTCCGCTGTTCTGGCCCGCCGTGACTGGGAAAATCCCGGCGTCACGCAGCTCAACCGCCTGGAGGCGCACCCGCCTTTTTGTAGCTGGCGCTCAGCGGATGATGCACGTACCAATCAGCATTCGAGTCAGTTACGCTCGCTGAATGGCCAGTGGCAATTTTCCTGGTTTGCCGCACCGGAGGCAGTACCGGAAAGCTGGCTGACAAGCGATCTGCCACAGGCAGACATCATCAACGTCCCTTCTAACTGGCAGATGGACGGTTACGATGCGCCAATTTATACCAACGTCACCTACCCAATCCCGGTGAATCCTCCGTACGTTCCGGCACAGAACCCCACAGGATGTTACTCGCTCACATTTAATATCGAAGACGCGTGGTTAGATGAAGGTCAGACGCGCATTGTTTTTGACGGCGTCAATTCCGCATTTCATCTGTGGTGCAACGGCCGCTGGGTCGGCTACGGTCAGGATAGCCGTCTACCGTCTGAGTTTGATCTTAGCGATTATCTGCTGCGCGGCGAAAACCGCCTGGCTGTGATGGTGCTGCGCTGGAGCGATGGCAGCTATCTGGAAGACCAGGACATGTGGCGCATGAGCGGTATTTTTCGCGATGTCTCCCTGCTGCATAAGCCCAGTACGCAAATCCGCGACCTGCGCATTAATACCCGATTTAATGATGACTTCAGCCGCGCCACGCTGGAAGCGGAAGTCAGAGTGGCGGGCAGCGAGAGCAAAGATTTACGCGTCACCCTGCAATTGTGGGAAGGTGAAACGCTTACCCACGAAACGACCTCACCGCTCGGCAGCGAGATCATTGATGAACGCGGCGCTTATCATGACCGGGTGACTCTGCGTCTGAACGTCGAAAAACCGGCGCTGTGGAGTGCCGAAACGCCCAATCTGTACCGCGCCGTTGTGCAGTTACGCACCGCGGACGGAGTGCTGATTGAAGCGGAAGCCTGTGACGTCGGCTTTCGTCAGGTTGGTATCGAAAACGGCCTGCTGCTGTTAAACGGCAAGCCGCTGTTGATTCGCGGTACCAACCGCCATGAGCACCATCCGGTCAACGGCCAGGTGATGGATGAGGCGACGATGGTGCAAGACATCATCCTGATGAAGCAGAATAACTTCAACGCCGTGCGCTGCTCCCATTACCCGAACCATCCGTTGTGGTACACGCTGTGCGATCGCTACGGTTTGTATGTGGTCGACGAAGCCAATATTGAAACCCACGGCATGGTGCCGATGAACCGCCTCACCGACGATCCCGCCTGGTTGCCTGCCATGAGCCAGCGCGTCACGCGCATGGTACAACGCGATCGCAACCATCCGAGCATTATCATCTGGTCACTGGGCAATGAATCCGGCCATGGCGTCAATCACGACGCACTCTACCGCTGGATAAAATCAGAAGACCCGTCACGCCCGGTACAATATGAAGGCGGCGGCGCAAATACCGCGGCGACCGACATTATTTGCCCGATGTACGCCCGCGTAGATCAGGATCAGCCCTTCCCCGCAGTCCCCAAATGGTCGATTAAAAAGTGGCTGTCGATGCCCGGCGAGCAGCGTCCGCTGATCCTCTGTGAATATGCCCACGCTATGGGCAACAGTTTTGGCGGCTTCGCCAAATACTGGCAAGCGTTCCGCCAGTATCCGCGCCTGCAGGGCGGGTTTGTCTGGGACTGGGTGGATCAGTCGTTGATTAAATATGATGATAACGGCAAGGCATGGTCAGCCTACGGTGGCGACTTTGGCGACACGCCTAACGATCGTCAGTTTTGCATGAACGGACTGGTGTTCGCCGATCGCACTCCGCATCCGGCGTTATACGAGGCCAAACATGAACAGCAGTTCTTCCAGTTCACGTTACTGCCGGGCGCTGAACGCCAGATTGAAGTGACCAGCGAATATCTGTTCCGCCGCAGCGATAACGAAGTTCTGCACTGGTCGATTGCTCAGGACGGCAATCCGCTGGCCGCCGGAGAAATCGTTCTGGATATCGCCCCACAGGGCCGCCAGGTGATTACCCTGCCTGATGTCCCGATGCCGGAAACCGCAGGCCAGCTGTGGTTGACAGTGCGCGTAGAACAACCTCAGGCAACCGCATGGTCAGACGCCGGGCATATCAGCGCCTGGCAGCAGTGGAAGCTGGAAGAAAAACTCAGTCTGGCACGGCAGCCAACTCACTGTTTCGCGCCACAGCTTAACGTTAGCGAAAACATCTTTACCGTTGAGAACGATAACAAGCGCTGGCAATTCGACCGTCAGTCTGGCCTGCTGACACAGTACTGGATTGGCGATAAAGCCCAACTGTTAACCCCACTGACCGACCAGTTCACCCGCGCACCGCTGGACAACGACATCGGCGTGAGCGAGTCAACCCGCATCGACCCTAACGCCTGGGTTGAACGCTGGAAGGCTGCCGGTCATTATCAGGTCGAAGCAACGTTACTGTACTGTGCTGCCGATACGCTGAGCAGTGCGGTACTGATCACCACCGAACATGCGTGGCAGTATCAGGGCGAAACGCTGTTCGTCAGCCGAAAAAGCTATCATATTGACGGTAATGGTGAAATGCAGATAACGGTGGATGTTGACGTTGCCAGCGGTACGCCGCATCCGGCCCGCATCGGCCTGAGCTGCCAGCTGGCGCAGGTTGCGGAGCGAGTGAACTGGTTAGGTCTCGGCCCGCATGAGAACTACCCGGACCGTCTGGGCGCCGCCTGTTTCGATCGCTGGGATCTGTCGCTTGATGAGATGTACACCCCGTATGTTTTCCCGAGCGAAAACGGTCTGCGCTGCGGCACGCGCGAACTGTACTACGGCGCGCACCAGTGGCGCGGAGACTTCCTGTTCAACATCAGCCGCTTTAGCCAGCAGCAACTGATGGAAACCAGCCACCGCCATCTGCTGCAACCTGAGGCGGGCACCTGGCTCAATATTGATGGCTTCCATATGGGCGTCGGCGGCGATGATTCGTGGAGTCCTTCCGTGTCACCGGAATTCCAGCTAAGCGCCGGGCGTTATCACTACCAGGTTATCTGGGGTTAAACATAATAATAATGGGCAGGTTATGACCTGCCCTTATTTTTCCTGAGGAAGTCTGTTATGTATTATTTAAAAAACACTAACTTTTGGATGTTCGGCTTTTTCTTCTTCTTTTACTTTTTTATTATGGGTGCGTATTTCCCCTTCTTCCCTATCTGGTTACACGATGTAAACCATATCAGTAAAGGCGACACCGGCATCATCTTCGCCTGTATCTCACTGTTTTCTTTGTTATTCCAGCCAATTTTCGGACTACTGTCCGATAAGCTTGGTCTGCGTAAACATCTGCTGTGGGTAATTACCGGCATGCTGGTAATGTTTGCCCCGTTTTTTATTTACGTATTTGGCCCATTATTGCAGGTTAATATTTTACTGGGTTCAATTGTCGGCGGGATTTACCTTGGCTTTATTTACAATGCCGGCGCTCCGGCGATTGAAGCCTATATTGAAAAGGCCAGCCGCCGAAGCAACTTTGAATTTGGTCGCGCGCGCATGTTTGGCTGCGTGGGCTGGGCGCTGTGCGCCTCGATTGCCGGCATTATGTTTACCATCAATAACCAATTCGTCTTCTGGTTAGGTTCTGGCTGTGCGGTCATTCTGGCATTGCTGCTGTTATTTTCAAAAACAGATGCCCCCTCTTCTGCAAAAGTCGCGGATGCGGTAGGCGCCAATAACTCGGCATTCAGCCTGAAGCTGGCGCTGGAGTTATTTAAACAACCGAAACTTTGGTTCCTCTCCCTGTACGTGGTCGGCGTTTCCTGTACTTATGATGTGTTTGACCAGCAGTTCGCCAACTTCTTTACCTCGTTCTTTGCCACCGGCGAACAGGGTACCCGCGTGTTTGGCTACGTCACAACGATGGGGGAATTGCTCAACGCCTCGATCATGTTCTTTGCGCCGCTGATTGTGAACCGCATCGGCGGAAAGAACGCCCTGCTGCTGGCCGGTACGATCATGTCGGTGCGGATCATTGGTTCATCATTCGCCACCACTGCGCTGGAGGTCGTGATCCTCAAAACGCTGCATATGTTCGAGATACCGTTCCTGATTGTCGGTTGCTTCAAATACATCACCAGTCAGTTTGAAGTGCGTTTCTCGGCCACAATTTACCTGGTGTGTTTCTGCTTCTTCAAACAGTTAGCCATGATTTTCATGTCAGTTCTGGCCGGAAAAATGTATGAGAGCATTGGTTTCCAGGGAGCTTATCTGGTGCTGGGGATTATTGCGCTGAGCTTCACGCTGATTTCCGTATTTACCCTTAGCGGGCCAGGGCCGTTTTCCCGCGTTTTCACCCCGGCAAGTAAACAAGTCTGAAGACAAATAACAAGAAGGAATATCTTCGATGAGCATGTCTATGAGAGACAGAATGAAAGCAGGCAAGCTGTTTACTGATATGTGCGAGGGGCTGCCAGAAGAGAGACTGCGCGGAAAGGAGTTAATGTATGAGTTTAACCACACGCGTCCATCTGAGATTAAAAAGAGGGAAAAACTGATTCGCGAAATATTTGCCTCCACAGGAGAAAATGCGTGGATTGAGCCCCCCATTTATTTCTCTTACGGCAGCAATATTCACATTGGCAAAAACTTCTACGCCAATTTTAACTTTACCATTGTGGATGATTACACGGTCACCATCGGCGATAACGTTTTAATTGCACCAAACGTCACGATCACGGTAACGGGTCACCCTGTGCACCATGAATTAAGGAAATCCGGAGAGATGTTTTCCTTTCCAGTCACCATCGGCAATAACGTATGGATTGGCAGTAATGTGGTGATCAATCCTGGCATAACGATTGGCGATAATTCCGTTATCGGCGCGGGGAGTATAGTCACAAAAGACATTCCGGCAGATGTCGTGGCCGTGGGGGTTCCCTGTCGAGTTCTCAGAACCATTAATGAACGAGATAAAGAGTACTATTACCAAAATTCTAAAGTGGATCCGTTACTTTAAGTCGTCATGCCGGATGCACCACTCACGTGGTTTATCCGGCCTACATTACTAAAAGGCCCGGTAAGCATTGCGCCGCCGGGCATCACACGATGTTACTCTTCAATCGCCTGACGGATTTGCTGCAACGACGCGGGATCG
Source organism: Citrobacter sp. Cpo142 (assembly GCF_030332425.1). Taxonomy (NCBI): domain Bacteria; kingdom Pseudomonadati; phylum Pseudomonadota; class Gammaproteobacteria; order Enterobacterales; family Enterobacteriaceae; genus Citrobacter; species Citrobacter sp. Cpo142. The sequence continues at coordinate 17,786 of NZ_JAOWHW010000052.1, read as the reverse complement.
TCAATGGTCGTTAGATCGCCAGGATCGCGGCCTTCACAGATCGCCTGGATCGTCCGTCTGAGCATTTTGCCAGAGCGCGTTTTCGGCAACTGCGACACAAACCAGACGTGCGCCGGACGACCAAAGTTACCAATCTGACTGTCCACCAGCGCCATAATCGCCTTCTCTTCCGAATGCGCGATGTCGCGATCTTCAAGGCTGTCGCTCTGTTTCGGAATGACAAACGCGACCGCGACCTGCCCCTTCAGCGCGTCCTTCACGCCGACCACAGCCACTTCGGCAACGTTCGGATAGCTGGAAATACTCTCCTCTATCTCACGCGTCCCCAACCGATGCCCGGCCACGTTGATGACATCATCCGTACGGCCAAGGATGAAGTAATAGCCGTCCGCATCGCGAATACCCCAGTCAAAGGTGGCGTACACCTGGCGAGAAAACAGCGACCAGTAGGTATTCACAAACCGCGCGTCATCACCCCAGATAGTCTGGATACAGCCCGGCGGCAGCGGCCCTTCAATCACCAGCATGCCCTTTTCATTCGCTTCGCAGGGCTCACCGGTCACCTCATTGAGCAACTGCACGTTATATCCGTACATCGGCACGCCTGGGCTACCCAGCCGCGACGGGCGGTCGTCCAGCCCGCGAGCGATCGCCATAATCGGCCAACCGGATTCAGTCTGCCAGTAGTTGTCGATAACCGGGACGCCCAGCGTTTCCGTTACCCAACTGGCGGTCGGTTCATCCAGCGGCTCCCCCGCCAGATACAGCACCTCCAGCGAGGAGAGATCGTGATTACGGATTTGCGCGGTCGGGAATTTCTTCAGTACACGTATCGCCGTTGGCGCGGAGAACATCCGGCTGACCTGATACTTCTCAACAATTTTCCACCATACGCCACAGTCCGGATACGTTGGCAGCCCTTCGTACACCACCGTCGCCATCCCCGCCAGCAGCGGGGCATACACGATATACGAATGCCCAACCACCCAGCCGATATCCGATGCGCAGAAGAACACGCCGCCCGCTTTACCGCCGAAAATTGTGTCCATCGAGGTCGCCAGCGCGACCGCGTAGCCGCCAACGTCGCGCTGCACGCCTTTCGGTTTACCGGTTGTCCCGGAGGTGTAGAGAATGCAGGACGTTTCGTTCGACTCCAGCCAGGCAACCGGCACCCGCGCGCCGAGATGCTGTTGGCGCAGCGCGGCAAAGTCGAGGTCTCGCCCCTCTATCCGCACCATTTTCGCCAGACCGCGATCGACCAATACCACATGACGCGGCTGGTGCTGCGCCTGATCGATCGCATCATCGAGCAGCTTTTTATACGGCAGGATTTTGCCGCCGCGCGCCCCGGCATCCGCCGACACGATAACCACCGGTCGGGCGTCGTCGATACGCGCCGCTACGCTGTGCGAGGCGAAACCACCGAACACCACCGAATGGATCGCCCCAATGCGCGCGCAGGCCAGCAGCGTAATGTGCGCCTCGGCGATCATCGGCATATAAACCAGTACCCGATCGCCACGCTGTACGCCCAGCGACAACAACATCGCCGCCGCGACGTTCACTTCGTCATACAGCTGACGAAAGGTAAACGTGCATTCTTCTTCGGTTTCTGATGACACAGCAATCAGCGCCAGCGCGTCAGGCTGTTTCTCCAGCCAGCGGTCGATGGCGTTGTGGCACAGATTGGTCGTGCCGCCGCAAAACCAGCGGGCAAACGGCGGATTACTGTGGTCCAGCACCTGCGTATACGGCTGCTGCCAGTCAATACGCTGGGCCTGCTCGGCCCAGAACGACTCCGGCTGTGTAATAGAATGTTGATAAAACTCGCTATAAGACATAATGCTCTCCTGTTGAACTTACGCCTGATGAGTCGGGTTTTAGATAATGAACAAATCCAGATACTCATTGACCGGCATCTGCTCCAGACGAGTTCTGTCCAGGGAGACATCCAGGATGCGCTGCTGCTGACGGGTCGGGAACTGACGCGCCAGGTTAATTTTGAACTTCTCGACCAGCTTCGGCATACCGTCGTTACGACGGCGCGCGTGGCCGATTGGGTATTCCACTACCACTTCTTCAAAGCGTGAGCCGTCGGTGAATTCAAGCGTGATGGCATTCGCGATGGCGCGTTTTTCAGGGTCGTGGTAATCGGCAGTAAAGGCCGGATCTTCGAAGCAGTTAATCTTTTCACGCAGTGCATCAATGCGTTTGTCCTGCGCCACGCCGTCTTCGTAATCTGCCGCCGTTAAGCGCCCGAACAGCAGCGGGATAGCCACCATGTACTGGATGCAGTGGTCACGATCCGCCGGGTTATTCAACGGGCCTTTTTTATCGATGATACGGATACAGGCTTCGTGCGTACGAATGGTCACTTTTTCGATATCGGCAGCGGTCTTACCTGCGGCCTGTAACTGCTCGTACAGCGTCATCGCCGCTTCTACCGCGGTCTGCGAGTGGAACTCTGCCGGGAAGGAAATTTTAAACAACACGTTTTCCATCACGTACGAACCGTACGGGCGCTGGAAGCGGAAAGATTCGCCTTTGAAAGAGACATCATAGAAGCCCCAGGTTTTTGCCGTCAGTGCGGACGGGTATCCCATTTCACCGGTTTTCGCCATCAGCGCCAGACGTACAGCACGTGAGGTGGCATCGCCAGCCGCCCAGGATTTACGCGTGCCGGTATTCGGCGCATGACGATAGGTACGCAGCGACTGACCGTCGACCCACGCCAACGAGACGGCGTTGAGAATTTCATCCCGGTTCAGGCCGAGCATCTCGGCAACCACCGCCGTGGAGGCGACTTTTACCAGCAGGACGTGATCCAGACCGACGCGGTTGAAGGAGTTTTCCAGCGCGATACAGCCCTGAATTTCATGGGCTTTAATCATTCCGGTTAACACTTTTTTCATGGTTAACGGCGCTTTACCCACCGCCACCGCATTGCGCGACAGCCAGTCAGCCGTCGCCAGAATACCGCCGAGGTTATCGGAAGGATGACCCCATTCTGCGGCCAGCCAGGTGTCGTTAAAGTCCAGCCAGCGGATCATCGCACCGATGTTAAACGCCGCCTGCACCGGATCGAGCTGGAACTGGGTACCTGGTACGCGCACACCGTTCGGGACGACGGTACCCGGTACAACCGGCCCCAGCAGTTTTTTACAGGCCGGATATTCCAGCGCTTCCAGGCCACAGCCAAGGGTATCAAGCAGGCAATAATGCGCGGTGTCATACGCCACCTTCGAGGTGATCTCGTAGTTCATGACATAATCAACGATATCAACGATTTCACGGTCAAATTCAGGGCGGACGTTCGAAATATGTGCAGACATAGGGTACATTTCCTGTTTTTTATCTTTAGAGGTTTTGCATTAGCAACGCTGATCAATCGAGACAAATACGCGATCTTCCGGGCCGGTATAGTTGGCGGAAGGACGGATAATTTTGTTGTCCTGGCGCTGTTCGATGATGTGCGCCGCCCAGCCAGTGACGCGGGCGATAACGAACAGCGGTGTGAACATTTCAGTGGGGACGCCCATCATGTTGTAAGAGACTGCCGAGAACCAGTCGAGGTTGGGGAACATCTTTTTCGTTTCCCACATCACCTCTTCCAGACGGTCAGCAATGTTGTACATTTTCAGCGAACCGCCTTCCTGAGAAAGCTGTTTCGCCACGCTCTTGATCACCTGGTGGCGCGGGTCGGCGATGGTGTAAACCGGGTGACCAAAGCCAATCACCACTTCTTTATTTTCAACGCGTTTACGGATATCCGCTTCGGCTTCATCCGGCGTTTCATAGCGTTGCTGGATCTCCAGCGATACTTCATTCGCTCCGCCGTGTTTCGGCCCACGCAGTGCGCCAATCGCACCGATAATCGCGGAGTACATATCAGAGCCAGTTCCCGCAATCACACGCCCCGTGAAGGTAGAAGCGTTAAATTCGTGTTCGGCGTACAGCACCAGCGAAATGTGCATCGCCTTTTCCCAGCTTTGTGATGGCTTTTCACCATGCAGCAAATGCAAGAAGTGACCGCCAATAGAATCATCATCGGTCTCCGGCTGAATGCGCTCGCCGTTATGGCTGTAGTGATACCAGTACAGGAGGATAGAACTGAGCGATGCCAGCAGTTTGTCGGCAATATCGCGTGCGCCGGAGACGGTATGTCCTTCTTTTTCTGGCAGAGTACAACCCAGCGCGGAAACACCAGTGCGCATCACGTCCATCGGATGCGAGGCGGCAGGCAGCGCTTCCAGTACGGTGCGCACGTTAGCGGGCAATCCGCGCAGCGCTTTCAGTTTGCTTTTATAGGCGGTGAGCTCATCGCGGGTGGGTAATTTCCCGTGAATCAGCAGATGCGCAACTTCTTCAAATTCGCACTGTTGTGCCAGGTCAAGAATATCGTAGCCACGATAGTGTAGATCGTTACCGCTTTTACCCACGGTACATAAGGCAGTATTTCCGGCAGCGACGCCTGACAGCGCAACCGATTTTTTGGGTTTAATGACATGGGTACTCTTTTGCAGGATCGTTGTGTCGCTCATGTTGTCCTCGTCATTATTGTAATATGTAGGGTACTAATTTATTGCCGGATGGCGGCTACGCCTTATCCGGCCTACGACGGTTACTTTTTTGTGTACAACGCGTCGAGTTTCTCTTCGAACTGGTAGTAATTGATGCTTTCATACAGCTCGTTGCGCGTCTGCATAATGTCGATAACGTTCTTTTGCGTACCTTCCTGACGCAGCACGTTGTAAACCTTCTCCGCCGCGCGGTTCATGGCGCGGAAAGCTGACAGCGGGTATAGCGCCATCGCAACATTCGCGCTGCGCAGTTCATCGGTGGTAAACAGCGGTGTGGCGCCAAATTCAGTAATGTTGGCAAGAATTGGTACCTGTACCGCATCGGCAAACTGGCGGTACATCGCAAGTTCGGTAATGGCTTCCGGGAACAGCATGTCAGCGCCCGCTTCGACATACGCCTGGGCACGATCGATGGCTGCCTCTAACCCTTCCACCGCCAGTGCATCGGTTCGCGCCATAATCACAAAGTTGGGATCGGTGCGCGCATCAACGGCTGCGCGGATCCTGTCGACCATCTCTTCTTTCGAGACGATCGCCTTGTTCGGGCGATGACCGCAGCGCTTGGCGCCGATCTGATCTTCAATATGCAGCGCAGCAGCACCCGCTTTGGAAATCGACTTGACGGTACGCGCCACGTTGAATGCAGACGATCCAAAACCAATATCCGCATCCACCAGCAATGGCAGTGGGCAAACATCCGTAATGCGACGAATATCAGTCAGCACATCATCAAGGGTAGAAATACCGAGATCCGGCAGCCCCAGCGAGCCCGCAGCGACGCCACCGCCGGAGAGATAAATCGCCTGATACCCGGCGCGTTGAGCCAGCAGAGCGTGGTTGGCATTGATGGTGCCAACGATTTGTAATGGGTTTTCTTTGGTAAGCGCAGCGCGAAACGCCAGCCCTGGGGAGTGTAGAGACATATCCCGTCCTCTTGTTATCAACTTGTTATCGTTCGTTGATATTTCTAAAGCAAGGGGTATGCCAGGGAGCTTATTTTCTCTTCAATTTAATTTTTTATCTTTTAAAACAATATATTAAATCCAATACTTCTATTTTTGTTGCACAAAAGCGTGTCAGCTATCGTTTCATGAAACGTTCCTTCACGTTTCATTGCAACATTTATGAAACACAACTAAACCCTACTACTCGGTTCCTTAATTTTTGGGGTTAGTTATGGCAGATACGCATCTACCGCCGCGAGTGAACGACGATAAACCGGTTATCTGGACAGTCTCGGTCACCCGCCTGTTTGAACTGTTTCGCGACATCAGTCTGGAGTTCGACCACCTGGCGACCATCACCCCCATTCAGCTTGGTTTCGAAAAAGCGGTGGCCTATATCCGTAAGAAGCTGGCTACCGAGCGTTGCGATGCCATCATTGCGGCGGGCTCCAACGGGGCATATCTGAAAAGCCGTTTATCGATTCCGGTGATCCTGATTAAACCCAGCGGATTCGACGTGCTACAGGCGCTGGCAAAAGCGGGAAAACTCACCTCGTCGATTGGCGTCATTACCTATCAGGAAACCATTCCTGCGCTTCTCGCGTTTCAAAAAACCTTCAATTTGCAGCTTGAACAGCGCAGCTATATCACCGAGGAAGATGCCCGTGGGCAAATCAACGAACTGAAGGCCGGCGGTACGCAGGCAGTGGTTGGTGCGGGATTGATTACCGATCTGGCAGAAGAAGCAGGTATGACCGGCATCTTTATCTATTCGGCGGCCACCGTGCGCCAGGCCTTTGTCGATGCGCTGGATATGACTCGCCTGACGCTGCGCAGAAACGGTCAGTACGCCTCTGGCGATACGTTGCGCACCCGCTACGCGCTGGGTGATATGCGCGGTCACTCTGCGCAGATGGAACAGGTGCGGCACACCATTATGCTCTACGCCCGTTCGCGTGCGCCGGTCCTCATTCAGGGCGAAACAGGAACGGGTAAAGAGCTGGCCGCACAGGCCATTCACCGTGAGTTTTTCACCCGTCAGGAGAATCGACGCGGTAAACCCTCGCCGCCGTTTGTTGCCGTCAACTGCGGAGCAATCACCGAGTCATTGCTGGAAGCGGAGCTGTTCGGCTATGAGGACGGCGCCTTTACCGGCTCTCGCCGAGGGGGGCGCGCGGGCCTGTTTGAAATCGCCCACGGCGGAACCCTGTTTCTTGATGAGATAGGCGAGATGCCGCTGCCGTTACAAACCCGACTGCTGCGCGTGCTGGAAGAAAAAGAGGTTACCCGGGTCGGTGGACATCAGCCGATTCCGGTCGATGTCCGGGTGATTAGCGCCACACACTGTAATCTGGAGCAGGAGATGAAACAGGGGGAATTTCGTACCGATCTGTTTTATCGCCTGAGCATTTTACGCCTCAAGCTACCGCCGCTACGCGAGCGGTTGCCCGATATCCTGCCGCTGGCGGAAGGCTTTTTAAAACAATCGCTGGCGGAACTGGACGTGCCGTTTTCTGAGCCAGTACGCAAGGGGCTGGGATTAAGTCAGCCGACGCTGCTGAATTATGGCTGGCCGGGGAATATCCGCGAACTGCGTAATATGATGGAGCGCCTGGCGCTATTTTTAAGCGTCGAGCCGCAGCCGGAGCTGAATATGGATTTTTTACAACAGCTATTACCGGAACTGGCCATTGCTGCTGACTCACCGCAAGCATCTTCATTGCTGACGCCGCAGCAGGTGTTGGCACAATTCAATGGTGATAAAACCGCGGCTGCACGCTATCTCGGAATTAGCAGAACCACGTTCTGGCGCCGATTAAAAGAAAACCCGCCGGTACAATGACCGACGGGTGTTGTATTTTTTACAGCTGCACGTTATTTTTTCTTGTAAATATTGGCTGTGCCATGGATTTTGTTATCCGTTTGGCCGGAGGTTAATACCACCACGTCAGCGCCTTTCTCTTCAGCTTTCTTCAGAAGGTCTTCTTTAGCATCCGAAGTAGATACTTCATTACTCGTTGAAATGTCACCGATTTTTGTGTACTGAGACTCAACCTTTTCAAACTCAACCTTCGTCATAAATTCCGCGGCATACGCGTTGGTCACAACAAAAGCTAACGCACCAATAAGTACTTTAATTCCAGTTTTCATATAAAAGCTCCAGATTTTGTTATATATGCCATCATCGCCCCCTGAACATTCGACATGCGAGTCAAGGATGATTAATAAGTAGTTCAGGCTGACAAAAAGATCCAGAGCAGGCGGAAATATAAAGAGATTTTGCGAATCGTTAATTACGCAAAACGCAGTGGCGCTACGTTTTCAACGCGCACTGTGAGTGAATGCTCAGAATGACGTGCGCACTAAAATTATAGTGTTAGCTGTCTTTCCCGTGTTTACTAATGGAAACGTTGTCTATGGAACCTTTGCACGCCGTTGTACTCACCGTCAGCCTGTTTGTTTTAACCTTTTTTAACCCCGGCGCAAATCTGTTCGTGGTGGTACAAACTAGCCTGGCATCCGGACGACGCGCAGGTGTGATGACCGGTCTGGGTGTTGCCTTAGGTGATGCGTTTTACTCCGGCCTTGGGCTCTTTGGTATGGCAACGCTAATCACCCAGTGTGAAGAGATATTTTCATTGATTAAGATTGTCGGCGGCGCCTATCTGCTGTGGTTTGCCTGGAACAGCATCCGCCATCAGGCCACGCCGCAAATGCCCACGCTACAGCAGCCGCTTTCCGCCCCCTGGTATGTATTTTTCCGCCGTGGATTACTAACAGATTTATCGAACCCACAAACTGTACTGTTTTTTATTAGTATCTTCTCGGTCACCTTAAGCGCAGACACACCTACGTGGGCCAGACTGATGGCCTGGGCAGGCATTGTGTTGTCTTCCGTTATCTGGCGTATTTTTCTCAGCCAGGCATTTTCTTTGCCTGCCGTGCGACGGGCGTATGGTCGTATCCAACGGGTTGCCAGCCGGGTAATTGGCGCAATAATAGGTGTCTTCGCGCTAAGACTTATTTATGAAGGTATTAGCCATCGATAAGAGAGTTTAACTTGACCATCGTGAGGTAATTGTCCGTAATACCGCCTGAATTTTTAATCGCAGGTTGAGTGGCAGTGAGATGGAACAGGTTGAACCGGTAAACGACACATTACTCCTTACGGAATGGCAGGCGCTGATACGACAAACATCGCCTGACGTTCACACGCTCCTCACATCGTTAAGCGATGAAGAGATCCGCCATTTAGTGACCGTTTTTTATGACTATATGCTCTCCCATGCCCAGAGCGCATTGTTCCTTAATACGGAACAGGTCAGTACCCGCCTCAGCGGTAGTATGTTTGACTGGTTACGCAGCGTGCTCGGCAGCGCGCACGAAGATCTACCGCAGCTGCTGGCCAAACAGCGCAAAATTGGCGTGGTGCATGCCCGCATCGGTCTGCCCATCGATCTGGTGAATCGCGGCGCGCGTAAGCTCAAGGATGAGCTGTATCGGATATTGAAAACCAAAGCTGACGACTCGTCTTCCCTGCTGAGCAATGCTATCTATTTCAGCAGCCTGGCAATGGATACTGCGCTGGAGGCCATGACCGTCTCCTATTCCCCAAGCCACCAAAACTCCCTGCATACGCAGGAGCAGTATCGCCTGCAGACCATTTACGATGACGTTAACGTCGAGCGCGAACGGCAAATTCGCTCATTTACCGACTGGGAAAACCAGTTTATCTATAACATTGCCACCGGAATGCCTTTCGGTGAAATGGTGTTTCTGGCGAACTCTGATTTTGGTATGTGGTTCTCACATAAGGGAAAACATATTCTTGGCAACAGCAATTTGCTCAAAGAAATGGAATCGCTAATTGCAGAGATCGACACCCGTCTGACGACCACCCTGTCACCTCAGCATCAGCCGACAGAACCCGAGCGGATGAGCTTATTACAGGATGTTCGCCAGCTGTCGGCAAAAATCCATTTCCTGCTCGCTTCGATGTTTGAGGCGCTGGTTAAGCAGGAAAATGGTAAAGATTCGCTGACCCAGTTGCTTAATCGCCGCTTTATTCCGACCATCATGCGACGCGAAATCTCGCTGGCGTTACATGCGCGTAAGCCTTTTAGCCTGGCGATGCTGGATATCGACTACTTCAAGCAAATTAACGATAACTTCGGGCATAATACCGGCGATCTGACGCTCAAAAATGTCGCAGCGGTCATTTATGATCATATCCGTAGCAGCGATTACGTGTTCCGCTACGGTGGTGAAGAATTTATGATCTTGCTCGTCGAGTCAGATGAATCGCAGGCCAGTATTATTCTGGAAACGCTGCGTATGAAAATTGCCGGGATGCGCATGGCAGCCTCTGCGACAGAAACGTTTTCTATTACCGTCAGTATCGGTATTGCCGAATATGATTATCATCCCGACTACAAACAGCTGGTTGATAAAGCCGATCGCGCACTTTATCAGGCAAAAAGTAATGGTCGCGACCGCGTTGAGGTTTATCAGGAATAACCATTGCCCTGCAGAGAAATAAATACCCCATTCAGGGTATTTATCTGACTTGCGATAAATATCGAGCTGTTATTTTTATTCAGGCATATTGGCATGATGAAAATAACAGCCACGTAATAAGATGCAAATCAAATACACCAAATCTGAATAGCGCTAGCATATCCCGGTGATGACGCCTTCTGAATGCAGAAGGGGAAATATGAGGGATAGTATAAAATCATGAACGGGAAGAAAAGAACGCGCTGGCAGCGCCGTCCTGGCACGATCGGAGGCAAACTGCCGTGGAATGACTGGCGCAACGCCAGCAGCTGGCGAAAAGCCACCCAGTTTCTCCTGCTGGCTATTAATATTTATATTGGCGTAACGTTCTATTACTGGGTCCGCTATTTCGAAACCGCCGGCACCAGCGTCTATATTCCAAGGCCAGGTGGTATTGAGGGATGGCTACCAATCGCGGGTTTGATGAATATCCGCTATACGCTGGAGACTGGTTTTCTTCCGCCTATCCATGCCGCCTCCATGCTGCTGTTAGTTGCGTTTATCCTGATTAGTCTGTTGTTAAAAAAAGCCTTCTGTTCGTGGTTATGCCCGGTGGGCACGCTGTCCGAACTGCTCGGCAATCTGGGGAAAAAAGTATTTGGTCGCAACTTCACGCTGCCGCGCTGGCTGGATATTCCGCTGCTCAGTCTGAAGTATTTGTTGCTGAGTTTCTTTTTGTATATCGCCCTGTCGATGCCTGCGCAGGGGATTCAGTATTTTCTAATGTCGGCCTATGGCATGATTATCGACGTGAAGATGCTCGATTTCTTTCGCCATATTGGCTCCGCTACGCTCATCTTTGTTATCGTTATCAGCGTCCTGAGCCTGTTTATTCGCAATGCCTGGTGCCGCTATCTGTGCCCTTATGGTGCGCTGCTCGGCCTGTTCTCATTACTCTCACCGTTTAAAATCCGCCGTAACGCTGACAGCTGTATCGACTGCGGAAAATGCGCGAAAAACTGCCCGTCGAATATCCCGGTCGACAGACTGATTCAGGTGCGTACCGTGGAATGCACTGGCTGCATGACCTGCGTTGAATCCTGCCCGGTAGCCTCAACGCTGAGCTTTTCACTGCAGACTCCGCCTGGAGCACAAGGCAACGGTGGTAAATCATTATGGCGCCAGAGGACGCTGTCAGGTGTTGCCATGACGCTACTGGTGCTGGGCATTCTGTTTGCCACTATTGGTTATGCCGTTTATGCCAATGTCTGGGATACGCCAGTGCCCGATCATATGTATTTCCAGCTGATCCCGAAGGCAAAGATGATCGGCCATTAATTTTTTTATCAGTATGTTCAAAACCCTGCCAATTCTGGCAGGGTTTCCCGCGTCTTTTGCCATTTTAAGACAATTGAACTTGTGCCATCGCGCTCTCGTTTATACAACCTTAAATATCATCTGTAATAATTTTTCTATTTTGTTATGGGCGACTGGGATCAAAATAATGAACGGGATAACATCATGACTAAAATAAAACTGGCACTGCTATTACCTCTTTTTCTGGCGGGTTGTACGATGAGCGACGGGGAATTAAGAAACGCTTACGCTCAGCATTATCAGCAACCTACCGCTTATGTAGATGCTTATAAACAGAAAATAGCCAGTATGGATATTCATGCGCTGGCCCAATATGCTGCCGCAGAAGATAAGAAAAAAATGCGTGGGCAGCCAAGACTGAAAATCGACGAATTCATTACCATTGAGAACGTGCAGGCGAAAGGAAATCGGGTAGTCTATGATTACTCACTGTCCGAAAGCTGGCTGGCGCTGTCCGCAGATAAACAGCGCGAAAAGCAGACCAATATGAATAAAGACCTGATCTACCGTACCTGCTCGCTGGAAACGGTACGTCTGGCGCAGGCAAAAGGGCTGGAAGAAGAGCATAACTATTACAGCCAGTACCCAGACAAAGTCGCCTTTACTCTGAGAACCAGCGCGCAAATTTGTCTGCAAAACGGTTTTACACAATAACCGCAATCCACTATGCCTGATGCGCTGCGCTTATCAGGCCTACGATTTACACGCTGCCGTAGGCCTGATAAGGCGCCAGCGCGCAGATTTGTCTGCAAAACGGTTTTACACAATAACCGCAATCCACTATGCCTGTTGCGCTGCGCTTATCAGGCCTACGATTTACATGCTGCCGTAGGCCGGATAAGGCGCCAGCGCGCAGATTTGTCTGCAAAACGGTTTTACACAATAGCTGCAATCACAACGCCTGATGCGCTGCGCTTATCAGGCCTACGATTTGCACGCTGCCGTAGGCCGGATAAAGCACCAGCGCGCAAATTTGTATGCAAAACGGTTTTACACAATAGCCGCAATCACAACGCCTGATGCGCTGCGCTTATCAGGCCTACGATTTACACGCTGCCGTAGGCCGGATAAGGCGCCAGCGCGCAGATTTGTCTGCAGAACGGTTTTACACAATAGCCGCAATCACTATGCCTGATGGCGCTGCGCTTATCAGGCCTACGATTTACACGCTGCCGTAGGCCGGATAAGGCGCCAGCGCCGCATCCGGCTAAAACATCAGAATTTCCACGAAACGCTGCCGACAATACTGCGCTCGGCGCCGAAGTAGCAGTATGAGAGCGAGTTACAGGCCGCAACGTAGCGCTTGTCGGTCAGGTTGTTAACGTTCAACTGCGCGCTCAACCCTTTAATGCCGATATTCGTTAAGTCGTAACCAATCACCATATCCACCAGCGTGTAGGACGGCAGGGTGTGAGTATTCAGGCGATCGCTGGTAATACCGTTAACGTAGCGCACGCCTGAACCCAACGTCAGACCGTCCAGCGGACCGCTTTTCACATCGTAGCTCAGCCAGGTACTGGCCTGATTACGCGGGGCGTACACTGCGCGCTTGCCCTGCTCTTCCGGGCTGCTTTTCTTATAGCGAATGTCGGTATAGGTATACGCCGCCTGCAAACGGAAGCTATCCGTCAGTTGGCTAATTGCCTCCAGCTCCACCCCTTCAGATTCAATTTCCCCAATCGAGCGGTACGGATCGGTCGGCTCTTCTTTGGTGGCGATATTCGTCTGATTGATACGGAATACCGATGCGCTGAACTGGCTGTTGAGTCCTTCCGGCTCATATTTCAGCCCGGCTTCCCACTGCTTGCCTTTCATCGGATCCAGCAGATTGCCGTTCTCATCGGCAAAGCTGGTTGGCGTAAAGGCAGTGGAATAACTCACGTACGGCGCAAAGCCGTTATCGAATAAATAGAGCAACGCGGCGCGGGTGCTGAAGTTGTTTTTATCCAGATCGCTGCGAGTATTCTTGATCTTATCAATGTTAGAAACGCTGACCTGATCGTAACGACCACCGAGCGTAATACGCCAGCGATCCCATGACATCTGATCCTGCAAATAGTAACCCGTCTGGCGCAGCTTGTGTTTCTCACGCGCATACATGTCGATGTAATCAGGCTTCGCGCCGTACACTGGATTAAAAGCGTCAATCGGCGGGAAAGCGCCGTAGTAACCGGTAGTATTGTTGCTGCGATCCTGATAGTCGATCCCCACCAGCAGACGGTGGTTTACCTGCCAGGTATCAAAGCTGCCGTCGAGCTGGTTATCCAGCGTAATCGCCGACATTTTTTCATCGGAGCCGGAGTAACCGCGATTAAGCTCGGTTTCATTCAGCCAGCCCGCCGCATACACCTGATTCAGCTCAACGTCGGTATGCAGATAGCGCAGCTTTTGCCGCACCGACCAACCGCTATCAAACATATGCTCAATGTTGTAGCCCACCATGTTTTCACGGCGATCGTATTTGTCGTAATCATCCTCGCCTTCGTAAAAGGTGTTGGAGATCTTTTGCCCGTAATGCGGAACCACGGTGCCGTCATACGGCAGACCGGAGTGGCTACCGCCTTCCGGGTCACGGTGCAGATAGGCCATCAGATCCAGACGCGTCTGGTCGGTGATACGCCAAGTCAGGCTGGGCATCAGCGCGTAACGCTCTTCCTTCAATGGACCAAACTGCGAGTCCGCGTAACGCGTCATCCCGCTCAGTCGCGCCGCCACGCGATCGTTATCATCCAGTGCCCCGGTAACGTCAAACGCCGCGCCGCGCTGGTTATTGTTGCCAGCAAACAGCTTCACTTCGCCGCCCGCATCAAACGACGGCTTACGTGAGGTCAACGCCACAATACCGCCCGGAGAGGAACGACCATACAGTACGGAAGCCGGGCCACGTACGACTTCGATATCTTCGAGGAACCACGGATCGACCACCAGCGAGCTGTGTGAGTTGGTGTCGCCCATCATCTTCAGACCATCGAGATAGACGTTATCCAGGCTACCGTCAGAAAAGCCACGTAGCACGATGTAGTCAAAGCGGTTGGAGGCGCCAATCTGATTGCTGTACACCCCCGGCGTATAGCTGACGGCCTGGCGCACGCTGGTTGCGCCCTGCTCTTCAAACTGCTCACGGGTAACGATCGATACCGACTGCGGCGTTTCAATATCCGGCGTGGCAAGCTTCGTGGCCCCGCTCTGCATCTGCGAGGTGACAACCACCGTATCGTTTTTTGTTGTTTCCTGCGCCAGCAGAGGAAAAGCCACGCTGCCGGTCACCCATCCCACCAGCAGCGCCAAGCGAGTCTTCGCGAACATGAATATCTCCAAAGGCATGTCTAATTGTAAGTGAGAATTATTACCTTTTTGCTGACGGAGATAGCTATGCCGAATGCCAGGTTGCCTATGCGCAGTGCCAAATTGTCAGGAAATCACGTGCGTAAAACGCAAATATGGATTAGCAAAGTTTGAGCAAATCGCCGGGCGAAAAGCCGTAACGGCGACGAAAAGCGGTAGAAAAGTTGGTGGCGTGCTGATAACCCGACATCCAGGCCGCCTGTTGTACGCTATATCCTTCCAGTAGATAGCCGCGCGCACGTTCCAGACGGCAATCGCGCAGGTAGTCGAATA
Organism: Citrobacter sp. Cpo142; assembly: GCF_030332425.1. Taxonomy (NCBI): domain Bacteria; kingdom Pseudomonadati; phylum Pseudomonadota; class Gammaproteobacteria; order Enterobacterales; family Enterobacteriaceae; genus Citrobacter; species Citrobacter sp. Cpo142. The sequence goes on along the minus strand of NZ_JAOWHW010000052.1, from coordinate 2,770 downwards.
CCGAACAGCCATAGGCTGCGCGAAACTTACTGCGCAGGCTGCTGGGACTCATCGCCGCGCGTTGGGCCAGTTCATTAAGGGTGTAGTCATTTTCGGGACTCTGCTCCAGCAGTCGGCGAACGACCTCCAGCCGCTGCTGCTCCCCGCTCGCCGCAAGACGTTTACCGCTCTCGACCTGACACACGCTGAGGCCATGACCGAACAGTTGTAATATCAGCCCTTCCAGCATCAGCTGACGAGAAACATGGCTAATCGTGCTCTGCTGCGCGTACTGCAGTCCGCTGAGTAAAAACCCCGGCACCTGCCAGATAAGCGTTGGCGTCTGGCATCTTTCCCACTCACGCATCAACGATTCGAGCAACCCCGTGCGACACGCGCCGTCGGGATACAAACCAAGCGATAATGTCCGCAGTTTACAATCAGCATGATGACGGGCACGCATCGTCTGGTGCTCACTCAAGCGTGAGCTAAACGCCATGCCGGAGCGCACCACGTGCTCCTGTCCGTTAAGCGTCAGGATCACGCAGCCTTCCAGTACCACCAGCATATACAGAGGGCTGTCGTGACGAGAGGTGGTTTCGTAGGGTTGCAATACCTGTACGTCGGAGTGCGTCACGCACATCCCACATGGGAGAGTCATCTCCTCAATTTCACCTTGCAGAACAGGGCTCCCAGACGGTAAATCCGGCCTTTGTGCCAACTGGGGAAAGCGGTAATCGATCCCGTAGCGCTCACCAAAATCCATAAACTCGCTGACGGAGAAAGTGCGAGCGACGCGTCCGGAGGCATTCAGGGCGGTGGTATTGTTCATGCTGTCTTCTGCACAGGAAATGGGATTAACGGTTTATAACTGAAGCAACATTACCATTACCTGCGCATCACGACAATAATAATGAGAACTATTATCAATATGGATAATTAGCAGAATAAATAGATTAATCCAGCCAGTTTAGATCTGTCGATGAGATACACGGCGCAGCCTCTTTTAACCAGCGATACAGCAGCTCAATATTTCTAAGCCGTGTTGAAGTCTTTGGCCAGACAAGGTAGTAGCCCTCGCCAGTCGCTACCGCATCTTTAAACGGTAACGCCAACATCCCTGCCTGAATGGCCGCCAGGCTTAACAGCAGGTCGGCAACGGACACGCCATGACCGCTCATCGCAGCAAGACTGCCCTGCTCCAGGGTGTCGAACACTTTGCCTCGCGCAAGATTCAACGCCGGAAACTTCCCGGTGCGTTGCAGCCACCGACGCCAGTCACGGCGATCCGCTGAGGGATGAATCAGTTCACAGGCAGAAAGATCGCACTGCGCCTGCACCAGCAGTGCGGTTGAGCACACCGGGATAAGCCACTCCTGAAACAGCAACCGGCTGTCGGTATCGTCACCAAAATGGCCATTCCCTAACAGGATCGCACAGTCATACGGTTCACGACCGAAGGATACCGAATCGGTATCCATCCAGACGCTGGAAATTTCGACAACCGGGGTCGGATGCGCTTCACGGAAATGACGCAGCACGTCCAGAAGCCAACGCATCGTCAACGTAGACGGCGCTTTCAGCCGTAGCTCATGACTGCTGCTGCGAAAGGCATGACACGCGTGTTCCAGACTCTGAAACCCAGCCGTCAACTGCTGCGCCAGCCCTTGGCCAGAAGGCGTTATCTCGATACGCGGGCCGCTGCGGACAAATAGCTCACAACCAAACCATGCCTCCAGTGTGCGAATATGACGGCTTACCGCGCCCGGCGTCACGTTAAGTTGAATAGCGGCTTTACTGAACGATCCCAGACGGGCTGCGGCTTCAAAAGCCCTCAGGGCATACAACGGAGGTAGCGTCATTCTCAGCTTCTATGTTGAGTTTTACTCACAGTAGAGCGCAGTTTTATTCGTTTTTCAATGCGCCACGCAGGCGGAATACTGATGGAAAATATCATCAGGATAATCAGGTATGAATTTCACTTTACTGGCTGCCTATAGCCTCAGCGTAGTAACCCTGCTGTTAACTCCGGGTCCTGTCGTGGCGCTGATTACCACCACCGCGTCGCAGCACGGCTATCGCCGGGCCTTTCTCACGCTGATTGGCACTAACGGCGCTTCTTTAGTATTGATTGCTCTGGCTGCACTGATGTTAGCTGGTGTGGTTTCAATCTCTGCGATATGGCTTGGCGTACTGGGTCTTGTGGGATCGTTGTATATCGGTGTGATGGCGATTAACGGCCTGCGGGCCAGGGACTCAAACACCGGACTGTGTGCGCCAAAACGCGATAACAGCGGGCTTATCCATGGATTTCTGACAGGGGTCGCTAACCCAAAGGACATTTTGTTTTTCGTAGCGTTTTTTCCCCAGTTCATTGCCATTACGCAAGATTTCACCACCAGCATTCTGACGCTAACGCTGGTGTGGGTTATTTTTGATGTTACGGTGCTGTCTTTTTACATCATAGTTTTCAAACGCTGGATGCCAGAGCGGTTTGCCAGACGCAGCGTTTTTATCTCCTCCCTGTTTCTGCTCGCGGTGGCGGTGTTTGGCATTATTTATAATGTACACGCGCTACAAATGCTCTCACCCGCGATGTGATCCCCAACGAATTGTTCAGCCAGACATCTCATCTTGCACCGGGAGGAATAAAATAAGAACAAATCGACATTAACATTATTAATGGATTTATAAACCAGGATTCAGAAAATATAGGGAAGGTGCGAATAAGCAGGTCATTTCTTCCCAAGCTGACTCGCTGATTAAAATTTCGCGGATCTGGGCCGATTTT
>NZ_JAOWHW010000051.1:0-1861 GCF_030332425.1 Citrobacter sp. Cpo142 | reverse complement strand
GGCTCATGATGTCCCTCTGGGATGCGCTCCGGATGAATATGATGATCTCATATCAGGAACTTGTTCGCACCTTCCCTAGACCTACTCCTCTGAGAGCTTTCCTGATCAACGCAATACTCTGATAAATCGCATTGGTGGAGACAATCGCCCCGTTCTTTTCCCATACTTCGCTGAACAGATACTTCTGGGTAACGGGCTGATGGTTATGCTGTAGCAGCAGTAAAAGGCAGGCAGACACTGGTGCGTGCAACGAGATGTTTCTTTCTGGATAATCTTTTAGAGAGGTTAGGCGATTCTTATCTGGTTCGAAAACAATTAATTCATTGATAATGATAATATTTTTCACTTTCATGCCCAACATGTAACAGATAGAGGCCGTTCTGAATCAGAATAAATCATCAAACATCATTACCCAGGTCCAGTTGAATGGCTTAAGGTCAATCTTAATGAAATGATTATCACGCAACAGAATGCTTCAGTGAAACTCGAACAGGATTATTATCCGTGATTTGTGATAAATAAGTGGTTTTGCATTGCCATTTTGAATGCACACAGTTTATTAGAGAGTAATTCTGTAAATTTACTGTTTGAGGAAGTTTTATTTTATTAATTTAATCATTGTTTTACATTTTGTTCTGATTTGAGTCGGAGTATTTCTGGAGGAAGGGTGCATGGAATGTATATTGAAATTAATTTTCATCGTTTTACACTTTCAGTGTGAAAGTAAAGGAGGAATGAGGATGTCCGGATATCATCGGCTGATGTTAAAGTGAATCGCTGAACTATGAAATATCAACTACAGGGATTCATGATTGGTAGGGAAATTTTTTTCGATGTTAAAGAAGCCAGAATATTTAGACTGCCAGTTCATAAGATGGATAGCATAATTTTATTTGGTGGTATATTTCTAAATAATACGATGTTTCGTCTGTTGACCTATCTTATGGTAAATGCCGAGAATCGGTATGTATCGCGAGATGAATTACTTAGCAATGTCTGGGAAAAGTATGATTTAAGCGCCTCTACGCAACGGCTATGTAAAGTAGTCAGTAATTTAAATAAAAAATTGAGTCTCTTGGGGTTGCCTGCAGACACTATTATTAATGTTAAAGGTAGTGGCTATATTATAAGGTTAGATAATATAAAGCCACTATATGGCTTAGTTGATTTTTAATGTAAGTCCAACACCTGTGGAAATTTTTTCGTGAGTGTGATGTCGCCTCCGAAACATTATCCTGGGCAGTGATGCCCAGGAATTTTTTACAGGGGAAACATTTTTCAGTCCGGTTTCTGTATCAGATAGATAATATTAATCACTTCTCTGGGATTTCTGCTGGATGGCGTAAACATGAATATAAAGTATTTTTTCCTGAATTTAAAACTGAATAAAAAGATGTTATTAGGTTTTTCTGCGATGTTTATCATCATGATCGCCATTATGGGATCTGGATTGGTTGGCTTAAGGCAAATTCAGGATCGTGTTGATAAAAATGCAATTAGCATCAAACTTCTTGATAGTTTGGCGGCAGCAAAGCTTAGTCGTATCAGCTATGAATTATCTGGAGATGACGCTTATGTTAAACAAAATAAGCTAGCTATGGCGCAATTGTCGCAGCATCTTGAACATTTGTTTGCTTTCACATGGTCTGAAAGTGGTTTGGATATTCTTAATCGCAGCAAGCATGCACTGAAAAATTGTTTCGCAGATTGGGAAGTGTTTGACTCATTAATGACGAAAAAGGTGACAATGCAGCAACGGCTTGATAGCCAGGATTTTTACACTAAGGAAGGTGCGAACAAGTTCCTGATATGAGATCATCATATTCATCCGGAGCGCATCCCAGAGGGACATCATGAGCCA
>NZ_JAOWHW010000050.1:0-683 GCF_030332425.1 Citrobacter sp. Cpo142 | reverse complement strand
CTGCTTAACCTGGTAACTGGCTTTAGTGGAGCGCAGATACCAAATACTGTCCTTTCAGTGTAGCCTCTGTTAGGCCACCACTTCAAGACTCTCGATATCTAAATCCACTAATTCTCAGTTACCAATGGCTGCTGCCAGTGGCGTTTTGTCGTGTCTTTCCGGGTTGGACTCAAGATGATAGTTACCGGATAAGGCGCAGCAGTCGGGCTGAACGGGGGGTTCTTGCACACAGCCCAGCTTGGAGCGAACTGTCTACACGGAACGGGACGTGGTGATTTGGGTAAAGCCTCCACCACAACACGGACGCCGCAGGACGGGAACAGGAGAGCGCAAGAGGGAGCCATCAGGGGGAAACGCCTGGTATCTTTATAGTCCTGTCGGGTTTCGCCACCACTGATTTGAGCGTCAGATTTCGTGATGTTCGTCAGGGGGGCGGAGCCTATGGAAAAACGGCTTCGCTCCGGCCTTATTGTCTCTCTGCTAAGTATCCTCCTGGCATCTTCTAGGACGTTTCTGCCCCGTCCGTAAGCCGGTACCGCTCGCCGCAGCCGAACGACCGAGCGCAGCGAGTCAGTGAGCGAGGAAGCGGTATATCACCGGTCCTGCATTTTCTCCTGACGCCCTGTGCAGATTTTCACTCCTGCTATATAACGCACTTTTCAATAACTGTACTCATGCCAACA
>NZ_JAOWHW010000049.1:0-4126 GCF_030332425.1 Citrobacter sp. Cpo142 | reverse complement strand
CTTTGAATGGGTTCATGTGCAGCTCCATCAGCAAAAGGGGATGATAAGTTTATCACCACCGACTATTTGCAACAGTGCCGAGAAAACTGGTTAAGATCGGCTTCGGTTTTAAGGCCCTTAGCCAGTTCAGCCGCCAGCGCTTTGAGTTTCTTTTCGTCCATAATTTGCCTGTCTCCGTTGTTGGAATGAACATATCAAAAACAGGCAGATACACAATTTAAATTACAGTCTCAAAGTAACTCATCCACAACGGTCTCTTTGAATTGACTTAACTCGACTTTGATTTGAACCATTAGCTCCAGAGCATCATCAAAATGATAACTTGATACTGCTTCAGACAGAGCGTAGCTCAGTTCCGGATTAAGCTTTTCAAAACAGGACTTATACTTGGAATAATAAAATTCAGACTCTAAGTCGCACTCTTCTAGCAATGCTGTCAGGTGGCTCACTTTAGACTCAAACTCCTCGACTGATTTGATATCACACTCGTGTTGAAGATGAGTGGTATCAACGAGCGCAGATTCTGGAAGGTCTTTGTACTTAGGAATTACTGATACTCCGAAGTGGTCAATATCGAGTTTGATGGTAAACCAGAAATTGCTTCCTTTATCTAGCTCACTGTCGACACCAACATGACCGCCCATTAACTCTGTAATGCGCTTAGAAATCGCAAGGCCAAGGCCAGTACCTCCGTATTTTCGGGTCGTTGAGGCGTCTACCTGCTGATAGCTGTCAAATACGACGGTCTGGTCGTGTTCAGACAAACCAATCCCCGTATCCATGACACTAAATAGCAGGTCAATATGTTTTTCGCTTCTTTGCACGACACTGACTGCGATGGTTACATCTCCTCCTCTAGAAAACTTGATGGCGTTACTCACATAGTTCAGGAGGATTTGCTTAATACGAAGTTGATCGCCAACGACCTGAGGAATGGACTGATCAACTTCAGTCATAAGATGAACATCGTTTTTTCTGGATTGGTGCTCAAAAATGTCGTACACATCCTGAATTGTCGCTCGAATATCGAATGGTGCCTTCTCAATATCAACCTTATTTGCTTCAAGTTTAGAAAGGTCCAGAATGTTGTTAATCAGTGTCAGCAAATGCTTGCCTGATCTATCGATTTTCAACAGGTTATTTTTCTGCTCAGACGTGAGGTCTGAATTTAACAGTATGTAAGATAACCCGAGAATCGAATTCAACGGCGTACGTATTTCATGGCTGACATTTGAAATAAACTTGCTCTTGGTTAGGTTAGCATGTTCAGCCGATAATTTTGCCTCATTCAGTTCGGAGGTAAGCCTATCCAACTTGCCACCCATGTTGATGATCGCGTTTGCTGTTTCGTTGAGCTCTTTTAAACGGAAGCCTTCATGAGCTAAGTTAAAATCACCCAGCCCGACTCGATTGACCATGCTCTGGAACTGAGTTAATGGCTTAGCAATAAATTCACTCGTCTTCTTGGACGAACGCCAGATGAGGATAAAGAACAAGATGTAGAATACCACTAAACAGAAGATCAGAATGTAACCAATTTTTTGGTATTTTTGTTCTAGCGCATGAGAAGTCGCATACATTTCCTTCTCACCAACAATCATCAGTAAGCGCCACTGAGTTTCTGGTATGGTCGACCATGATAGCAGTTTATTTTCACCATTCAGTTTGAGCTGCATAACCCCATTGGTGTTCTTGAGTAAACGCATGCTCAAGTCAGCGGTGCCATCACGTTTATACAGGTTAAATGCCTCAGGCTTAAAAATCTCTTTGGTGATTGCTTGCTGGTAGCTGTGCTTAGTGAGTTCTTTCAAGCCAAAATCGTGTTCTCCTTGTGGTGGCAAAGCCATAATTGTGCCGTTACTACTCACTAAAACAGCGTAGCCGCCCCAAGGAATGGCTAGATTTTGAATGCTTTCTATAATGTCACTGACTTTGATATCAAGCCCGACAACACCCTCGAGAAAACCTTGGTTGTAGACCGGCGCGATAACCGATGCCATCCAGCCGTGGCCCGCAGGATCAATGTAAACATCTGTCCAAATTGTCTTCTGGTCAGGATTGTTTTCAGCGTTTGCCAGGTAGTAAAAGTTGTACTCCGGAATGTCCATTTTGGGAGGGTACTGAGCGACGGTGTTGAACCACGGGTAGATTCGGTTGTATGAATCCCAGGTATTAAAGTAAATCGACGCAACCAAATCGCTATTATTTTTGATTTGTTTCATCAGTGGGTCAAGGTGAGCGAGTTTATACACCTTCTCCCAATCTTTTTCGGCGGTAAGACCAGAGTAGAAAGAAGCCGAGCCCCCTAAATCTTGTTTAGAATACAAGACGCCATCTTCGCTCACGGCAAGGTTATCTTTTTCAGATCGGTCAATGGTGTGTTCTTCTGATAAAACACGTTCTGTTTCGTTTTGGTATACGGCCGTTAAGGTTTCTATTGAGAGCAGCTTCTCTCTAATGATTGCTGCTTCTCTCTCCGATGAGATCTTCAACTCTTCATTTACTTTTGTGTAAATGTATTCCATGTTGTCGGAACTGATAAAACGGTTACGTATTAGGTAAACGGCAATAAGAACCGATTCCACCAGAATGAGGGGAATGATTCCGGTTTTGACCATTGAACGCCACACCCACGATTGTGTGGTGATTTTCTTGTCTTTCATGTTTGTCTCAGAAACGGCTATAAGTACTTGTCTTATCTAGTTAGTGTATTCTTGAGCAATGGCATCGAGTTCATCTGTAATTTCAGCGAAGGCATCGATGATAGTAGGGTCAAATTGAGTGCCTTTGCCTGACACAATGATATTTACTGCGTCTGAATGTGAAAACGCAGGTTTATAAACTCGCTTGCTGATGAGCGCATCATAGACGTCTGCTATAGCCATGAGTCGGGCGGACAACGGAATTTGCTCTCCAGCAAGACCTAATGGGTATCCTTCACCATCCCAGCGTTCGTGATGTGAGTAGGCGATCTCTTTTGCGACAATCAAGAACTTCATAGGCTGGCCGCATACTTTCTCAGCATTTTTAATCGCTTCATAACCGATGGTGGTATGAGTTTTCATCACTCGAAATTCATCGTCGGTCAGGGAGCCTTCTTTCCGCAAGATGTTGTCTGGAATGCCTATTTTCCCGATATCGTGCAGAGGCGCTGATTTATATAACAGGGCAATAAAGTCATCGGTCAGTTCTGAAACATAACGCGAGTTTTGGCGTAATTGCTCTGCTAAACGTTTTATGTAAGCTTGGGTACGTTTAATGTGGTTACCCGTTTCGTTATCGCGGGATTCGGCTAACGAAATCATGGCATAAATGGAAACATCTTGAATTGCGTGAAGCTCTTCTTTTTGCCGCAAAGCTTCGTTGGTTCGTCTTTCGACCTCTTGCTCTAGCACTTGATTCTTGTCTTTTAAGATATCGGAAGCCACTTTGAGAGATACATGTGTTTTAACACGTGCCTTCACGACCTCTGGGTTAATTGGTTTGGTTATGTAGTCAACGGCACCCAATTTTAGCCCTTTATGTTCATCGATTCTTTCAGCTTTAGCTGTGAGGAATATTATCGGGATATCACTGGTTGCTGGGTTTGATTTAAGCTGCTGGCATACTTGATAACCATCTATTTCCGGCATCATGATATCGAGCAAGATCAAATCTGGATTAGCAGTTTCGGCAAGTGTAAGCCCGCGCTCACCGCCGTTTGCCCCTTTTACCTTATAATCATCTTTAAGTAGCTGATACATCAGCGTGAGGTTTTCTGGAGTATCGTCGATAACCAATACAGTTGGCTTCGATGAAGAAAAATCGAACATACTTCCTCCTTTTGGCAGCAATACGGCAAATTGCGATTTAGTGCATAATATTTATGTCAATAATCACTTAATGATCTTGAACTCTTTACTAAAATAAAGATGAAATAGGCTAGAATCGGTATCATCACGAACGTCGCGAAATAAAGTATCGAAATAGCCACAAATACAAATAACTTAAACCGATCTTCCAGCAAACAACCATTCCACAACCTTTTGATTGATTCTATCATCGAACTAGGGAAGGTGCGAATAAGCAGGTCATTTCTTCCCAAGCTGACTCGCTGATTAAAATTTCGCGGATCTGGGCCGATTTT
>NZ_JAOWHW010000048.1:0-422 GCF_030332425.1 Citrobacter sp. Cpo142 | reverse complement strand
AGCCATCGCCTGAAAAACTCAGGCTGCTGGCAGATACCATTTCCACTGTTTATCTTGATGGTTACGAAGGAAGAAAGTAACGGTCATATTTAGGTGATTTACCATAACATCCGTTGTCGGCACCGCTCCGGACGTGTTCACTGCGTTCGGGGCGGAAGACAGGTAAAACCGGCAACAAACCACCCGGTAAACCGCCCCGAACGCACCTGATAAATTTTACCCGACTGCATAACCATGCAGCCAGGTGAATCAGTGCGTGTTTCACCATAAAATAACCCTGTAATCCACGTTTCAGGCTCTTTTCCGTTACAGTCGCGGCATCGGATACTCCCGCTCTTTGACAAGCTCCTTTTCATGCTGCTCATGCACCACCCGCGCACGTGCTGCAGCCACCTCGTACTCGTGCCGCTGCACTACCGGCT
>NZ_JAOWHW010000047.1:0-240 GCF_030332425.1 Citrobacter sp. Cpo142 | reverse complement strand
TGGGTATCAGGCTGGCTGGCAGCTTCAGCCTAATTCTGGTTCTTGTCATGATCATGACAGTGACCGGAGTGGGGTACCTGTACTCTATGCTCACTTCCACCGATCGCGTGACGGATTATTATCTTCTGCAGGAGCGTATGGCGAATGAATGGCAGACCGGTATTGAATCAAACGGTGCGCTTGGACTGGTTCTGCTGACGTCGGGGGACCCGGATATCAGGACATATGCACAGCAGCGGA
>NZ_JAOWHW010000046.1:0-371 GCF_030332425.1 Citrobacter sp. Cpo142 | reverse complement strand
CGTTCTGAATGCCCCGCGCTTTAGCGTGGGGAGCTACTTTTGAGGCGCTCGCGCCGATGCTGTTCGGTTATCCACTTTTTAAAGGGGATAACAGTAATGTCTTTTATTTTTTGGTTTATCTTTTAATACGTAAGTAATTAAAAGATAAACCAAAAGAGTATTTGCGCCATCTCGTTTGCACTTCATTATCACTTACCCACAAGCTATACAGCAGTTGTGGTGGGTCTACGCCGGAACCGCCGAAAAATCCGTCATTCCTGTAGGCGGGATGGGTTGGATTTCGAAAATTATGGCACTGTTGCAAAGTTAGCGATGAGGCAGCCTTTTGTCTTATTCAAAGGCCTTACATTTCAAAAACTCTGCTTACCAGG
>NZ_JAOWHW010000045.1:0-32959 GCF_030332425.1 Citrobacter sp. Cpo142 | reverse complement strand
CTTCTCCCAAACCAAGGTTTGTGAGAGCGGTAGCAATCGCGGCTGCACCATCAGACTTAATATCACCAAAAGGATTTGAACGGCTCAGTAAAAGGGCTTTAAGTGCAGTTAACAGCTGATTTTGTTTTGTTGGATCAACGTTAATACCGGCAGCGGTCAGGACAGTAATAAGCTCCGACTGCGCATCTCTGACAGCCCCCTGCACGTTATTCAGATGCTCGGCATCAACAATGGTCCCCAGCTCACCCGTGAGCGGATTACCATCATGGAAAAGATTATCCGGCGTCTGCACCGGTGGCATTAAGGGCCGCATTATTCATTCTCCTGATATGCGAAGTAGCAAAATGTATGAGCTGGTTTGAGATCGCGGAAGACTTCTTCAATAACCGGATCACCAAAGGTAGTCAGACGCTCACCTGCAGCAGAACTGCCTGAGCGAAAGCGATAGGATTGTGTTCCTGAGTTCTGAATATTGACGCGCCAGACCCAGATAATGTCTTCAACCCAGAGGCGATCACCGGCGCGGTTAACTCCCGCCCTGAACGGTTGCGGTTCATCAATTGTGATGATGTAGCCAAGGTTACTGGCCAACTGAGTAAAGTACGGAATACTGAGGCCGCCGACCTCGGCCAGTTTAGCCAGAACACGCTGCTGGCGTTGCTGGTATGTGGCACCTTCAGCAGGAGTAAGGTCAAGAACGCGCTCCCAGTCAGATAAAAGGCTGCGGGCATAAAATGGAGTAACGCCACCTTCGACAAGCCCTGCAGACGCATCGAGAGTCTCAAAAACACCTGATTCAGATCGCAATGATGCATCAAGCAGAGGCTGGCCCGGACTGTACGAAACGAGTGGCAGCAGACGATTTAACAGCGTGAAGTAGCTCATAGCAGCTCTACCTCCACATTTCCTAATCTAAGCCATTCGACTTTCGTGGCATCGATTACAGGCTGAATATTTGCGGATGGTGTAACGATGTCATAGTCGGTAATACCAGGAATGAGAGAAATCAATGTCCCCGCCTGGCTGCGAATAAAAGCCACTCCCGGCTCACGGCGCGAGTCATCGTCCTCCAGCGTTCCGGCGATAGCCTGTTTGGCAGCTGCGAGGGTGATGCCCTCCAGTGATACCTTCACGAGTACGTCAAATGTACGGATGACAGGCATGAGTACCAGCGTGTTTTTTGCTGTAACAGGCCGAACATCGTCAATGTGAGCCTGCGTCCTGTCGATCACATCCTGAGAAGGCAGCCCGCCTGCAGACGTAATAACAACATCAACAGTGCCCAGCCCCCGACGCAACGGATAAACATATGCTGCAGATACGCCGGATACTTCCAGTGCCCAGCGTTTGTAATCATATTTATTACCGCCTGCAGGAGGTCGGCGAATGATTTCAAGCAGACGGGCAAGCAGCTCCGCATCAGTTTCCTCATCCGTACCGCCAGTCATCAGACCTACGGTCACTGTGCTGTCAAACCCGTCAGGTGTTGTGGTCAGTGTTGCGGAGGTCACTGAGGTGGTGTTACCCGTAGTCCCTGACAGTGAAGACATGGCATTTACGGATGCTTTTCCATCCGGCCCGATAGTAATATCTTCGGTTGTTGTCCACGAAACACTGTCGCGTTTGAACACAAGACCGGCAGCGGCTAAGGCTCCCGGTTCGCCGGTAAATGTGGCGGGCCCTGAGGCGCTGTTGGCCGCTTTTTTGCTTAAACCACGTAAACGGGCATGCAGATAGAGAAATTCCGAATCAGCTGTATCCGGGAATATCTGACGGACTATCCATCCCTGATGCTGATAAAGCCCCTCGGCAACGCTGGCCACACTTGACGCCCGGACATACCAGTCGCTGTCAGGCCCCAGCTTGTCATCAGACAACTGCAGGAGATTTTTGATATCCCGCAGAATGTCTGTGCGAATTTGCGCAGCATTTTTGGTAATGAATGGCATCAGCTGACCTTAACCGGAAATTTCCAGGTCTGCGGCGTTCCGCTCGCGGACGTGACGATGATATGAAGTTGCATCCAGCCTTTTTGCCAGTGCTCTGCAGTAATGGAAATGGACCGGGCGCGACCGTCATCAATAATCGGCTGCAGGGCCTGCTGCGAATACTGCACCGCGAGTTTCTGAACGCGGGACACATCCTTTTCGCGGCGCAGTGTATGTAAAAGAGAGCCCAGAGTTGGCTCAGCCCACCATGAGCCAAGGGGTGTCATCAGCCGTAAATAGACGGCATTAGCTAAAGTGTCTGAGCTGTCGCCGGTATAATCGCCGGTCGTTGGATCAATCAACATTTCCATGCCGTAATACTATCGGCATGGAAATTTAAATTATCGGTGAAGGGGTTCAGTGGGTATTGCTTTTGAAGGTGAACTTACGTTACCACAAATTACATTGGCTGATTAGGTTTCTGCGTTGTGCCTGCATCGCCGCCGTGGTTGTGGTCGTGACCGTCATAAGTCTCGCGCATGATGTTCAGCGTAGATTTACCGTCAGCAACTTCATTACTGCCTTTCAGCAATGGCGTATCAAAATCTGCCCGCTCTGAGGCTGTCGTTTTATACGTTCTGGTATTAACAATATGCTCTTCGGTATTCACGGTATGTTTTTTAGTATTAACAATATATTCATCACAGTTCACTTCAATAATTTTCCCGCGCTTCAGGATAATGTTGCTGCCTTCATCCGAATAAATGGCAAGCTCACCACTTTTCAGGCTCTTTAGCCTGTATGAAGCGTGTTCCGTGGCAATCACCACGCTATGACTGGTGCGCCCGTTAAGCGGGAGCATAATGGCTTTAGTCCCCCTGGGCGGGTTGGATGTAAAACCGTACTGCTGGAACATCTCCACATCCTGCAGGGACTCCGTAGCCAGACCTTTACCCTGAATGGTCTGAATATCACCGCCGCTGTTAACCCTTATTAAAACGCCCCTGAAGGCCTGTCTTATACGGTTTAACGCCGTGTTAATACGAGAATCAATTTTGTTCCACATCGATAATCTCCAGTTCTTTATTTACCTTGGCGCGGCGTTTACGTGATTTCCGTTTTTTCGGATAAGCGTCCGGTATCCATATTCCATCCTCTTTGAGACGCAGGGTGGTAATGGTGTTGTCTGGCCATCCACCTGAAAACTCTCTTCCCATGAGGAAGTAAATGTCATCAATGCCGTGTGGCTCGCTTCGGACACGGATACGCTGGCCCGGTTGCCATAACTGACCGTTCTCCATGCGATGGCCTTTAACAGTAGCTGTCAGATCAAATCCGCTCAGACGGGCGTCAGCCATGGCCTTTCTCGCGCGATAATCAACCTGCGCCTGGTTATCAGCATCACCGGCAACCATAATTTGCGGACGGTAAAATGGTACGGTACTGTCCCGAACGGTGCTGCGTAAGCCATGAAAGCCATTCTCTGCAGAGCCGGTGCTGTCATAAATATCATCGGCATCATCGTCGTCTTCTGCGTCAGCACTCTGACCGTCAACGTCAATAACATCAAGCTTCCCGGATTTTTTCCCCTGCCCGTGTCCCTGTGCCAGCATTGTCAGTTCAGAGAACGCCCCGGTAATGGATGACCGGTCACTGAGATCGAGGATATTATTTCCCCGACCGTCACGATTAAGAATCAGCGTGGCCACCGGGTCTTTTGTGTAGTCCGGCCCACCAATGACCAGCGTGCCATCTGGCTCAAACCATGGCCATAACCCGCGTGCAGCAGCTGCTCGCTCAAGCGTATCCCACGCACGCTCTCCGGGTTCAACGCTGACCTTGTCATTACGCAGGGATGACTCAGCCTCAATGCGGATGTTCGTTACCCCCAGCGGCCTGACGACCTGGGCGATCACTTCTTCAAGACTGAGCTGACGGGAGGTAAAAACGGGTGAAGCGCAGTCAACAAGCACGGCAGCGCCATCGCGGCCGGAAAGCGATAAAGAGACCTGCTGACGGGATACGCGGCGCTGAACCACATCCACCCGACCGGACATCACCACATCATTACCCACCCTGACCAGTACCGACACACCTCGTTTAATGGCCGCAGGGAAAATACCGTCTGGCAGACCAAGCGTTACGCTCCAGGCATCGGAGGGGATCAGAAAATCGGAGTCAATCTGATAGCGGCTCCATGCACTGTGGATTTTGCCATCAATAACCAGGCTCACCGTATTCTGCGAATCTTTATCTTGAGTAGGCATTCAGAACGTCACCGGCTTTGATGTTGTTAGGATTACGTAGTGTCGGATTAAGGCGCAGCAGCTCGGCGGAGCGGGTGTAGTCCTCGTACCACAGGTGAGCCAGCAAATGCAGGTTGGTGTCGGACAATATCACTCGCGTCGTCAGTGGCGGTCTGCTGGTAATAACCGCTGCGCCCAGCTCCTGAACGGTCAGGGCGATATCCTTGAGGCTTTCAACCACGGGTTGCCATGTCACGCCACCCGGTGTTTCACCGGCGCTCACGTTTTGCGTATCGGCAGCAAAGGTGTCCCGCGTCTGGTCGATTGCCGTCTGAATGGCCGTCCTGGTGTCGTTGGTGATCTGCTCAATATCGACAGGAGACAGAATATCGCTGATGCTGCTGTCACTGAGTATGTCGGAAGCATCAAGCGCCAGCTGGATTGCAACCTGGATTTTTACCGCCGTTACCAGCTCAGTAATATCCGAGGTTGATGAGCCTGCCGGAACAGCAACAGCAACAGTCTTTTGCCCTGTCACTATCTGCTGAGGTAATGCGGCCACATCCTGCAGATTGTTACGGCCATTCTTCCAGTCGGCCATCACTATGCCCGCTGTACCGGAAACGTCTGAGGACTGTGAATAGCTTCCTGGGTTGTTACTGACACTTGATTTGGACTGAAGCGACGTCAGGCTCAGCGCACTCTGCAGGTCATTCATGAACGCTTTCGGATAATTAACAAAATCCGAGGTGGTACTGACAAATCCCGTCAGTTCCCCCTTAAGCACGGTCACCATATTCAGCGTCGTGGTTGCCAACGATTTCGCTTTCTTCATCCACTTTTTCGCAGTACGCAGAGGCGAAAGAATATTGTCGATGGCCGTCTGGGCTTTCTCCAGAGCGGATTGCGCCTGGTTGAAAATGATATCGGCCTTCGACAGCGGGAAATCACTGCCAAAGAAAGGCAGATTAAGTCCACCCTGTATAAAGACCACTTCGACAACGCAGTAATCAACGTTCTCCGCTTCATGCGATGCCTGATACTCAATGCACTGCATGCCCGTCATGGAGCCGAAAACCGGGTGGATTAACTCTGCGCTGCCGCGAGAATCCAGCGCGGCCAGAAACGCCTGCAGTCGCACATCGTAATCGTCACCCCAGAAAAGGACCGTCATTCTCAGGTTACGAGGCTTGCGGCCAAGGTCATCAACATCGCCACCGTCGACATAGGGATACTCATACGTCGCAATGTCGCGGCTGGCGCTGTCACGGGTATTAACCACATCAAAGCGGACGCCCCTGAATGAGGCATCCTGTAATGAATCTTCCCAGCTCACTGTGGACCTCCTGTTGAGCCGCGAACGGATTGTTCGCCGTTGTATTCATTGACCGCTGATGCAATTTCACGACCGTCCAGTATCAGCTTTGTGGTGAGGTTAATGGGTTGTGATTTTTGTTGCTGTTGGGGCAAAAGATAAGACGGCACGCCTGTTGTTGCTGGTGTGTTTTGCCCCATCGTGGCCGGAGAACTCCACCATGATTTGACCTCATCCACGACATCCAGCAATCCGGGGCGGGCTTTTACTGCATCCAGCATGCGTGCTGACTCACTGGAATAGTTGTCAACCTTAAGCCGCGCACGTGCATCAGCATCACCTCGCTCAACATGAACAAGTGGCGCATCCTGCATACCCTGATAGAGGGCCAGTGGGGCTAATACCTTGCCAGCTACGCCACGAATAACGGACCAGGCACGCCCAAGAGCAGATCCCCCTGCAGTCGGCACTCCACCGCCTGGAGAGCCTGGCATTTTTATTCCCCCACCAGTCAGGAAGTTTAGCCCTGCAAAAGCTACCGCCGCTGCAGTCATGGCTTTAATACCTGTGGTGGCACCAGAAATAGCCGTGGTTAGCTCAGGATATTCTTTAGCGTAATCGGTGAGTTTTGACGTCAAATCACCGTATAAATCGGCAACAGGTTTCATTGCGTCCTGTTCAGAAAAAATTTTCTCTGACTCAAATTGTTGTGACTTAAAATCATTTGTTGACGACATAACCTCATATGAGGCTGCACCAGCACCGACAGAATCACGTGTTCCTGAAATTTGCTCCTTAATGAAGTCTTTTTTCATTATGCTTGTTTTTAGTGCAGTACTGGCCTGCTGGTCAGCAACTATTTTTGACGTAATGGAGGAAACAATAATATCCAGTGAGGCAAGAATGTCTTTCTCCTTGTCCGTCCCTTTGAATTTGGTAGCCTGAGCCCGTAATTTCTTAACTCGTGGGTCTGCTGAAACAATACCTGATACAGCATTAGTGAATGCATCAGAAGTATTCACTCCTGAAAGTCGCTGGTCAGCCATATAATCAGCATAGGCAAGCATCCTCCCGTCTTTAGTCCTGAATCTTTTATTTTTTAACGCATTCTGAGTGTCAGCACTGGTGTATTTATCAAGCAAGTTATTAACGTTTGTTGATGCAGCGCTATTATCACCTGCTGTTTCAGCGTTAGCCTGTAACATCGCGAGAATGACATCCAAATCTTTTAACCCTGACATACCTACAGAGTTTGCTTTTGTCATGGTTAATGGTAATGAGCCAGCCATATCAGCGAGTTCATATTTACCGTTCTCACCAGACCTGATGGTTTTATCAAATACCGCTGGTAAATCCTCAGCCTTTATATCAAAGTTCTTAATTGCACCAATAGCAATACGCGCAAGGTCATTCGGATTTGCGCCTGAAGCAGTAGCGTAACGAGTAATATCAGGCAATATTTTTAATGCCGTTTTATCATCAAGACCACCTGCGAAAAGTGAATTAATGGTTTCCTGTGCGGCCTCTGGCGTTCCACCGCCATAACGGACAGCCCCACGGATTGCATTATTGATCTCAGGTATTTTCTTAATACGGTCTGGTGCGGAGAGATTGTTATAAGCGGTATTTGCAATCTCAGCATTACGCCGTTCGTAAGCCATCTGACGCTGAACCGGGTCTTTTATAATCATACCCGCAGCGGTTAACCCACCGGCTACTGCTGCCACGGTTGAACCTGCAGCGCGGAATCGCTGCATGCGCGTCATTGAGTCATTCACACCGCCAAGCTCAGCTCGAAGCATCTTGACCCTGTCAGTCATGGCCCTGAAAGCCCGGTTCTGCTCATTTGCGGACAGCATACCTGTGCGGGTAAGGCGATTATAGGCCGCCATGGTCTGCTGTATTTCGCGCTGTATTTCGCGCTCTGAGCGAATGCCAAGAGTTGCTCGCGCCGAACTGGCGCGACGGTATTCCTCAATCAGAGAACGGGAGGCACGAATCGCTGTGGTTGAGTTCTGCTGACGGGATTTCGCCAGCTCATCATCGGTCTTTTGCGCCGCTTTGGTATCACGGCTGATACCCTGCAGTGCCTGCTTAAGCACTTTGGAGCCGGTATCACGGGCAAGCAGCTGCAGCGCCAGTTGTAAGTTACGCGCCATGGACTATCTCCGTTTGCCGACTTTCTTCCGGCGTTGCGATTTGACAGTGCGGGTTGTGCGGGTGGTGGTTTGCCCGGTTTTCTTTCCATGTAACCGGGCAAGCGCTTCGGTGTAGCCGTCGAGTTCCGTTCGGGTCATGCTTCCGATTTGTTGTTCACTGATCCCGTATCGTCCGAGGGCGAGGACGAGGGTTCGGTAGCCGGTGAGCTTTTGTTCAAATCCATCCGCTTTTTTTTAATGGCTTCAATCTGAGCATCGATGAGATCGAAATCATCATCATTCAGCTCGTTAAGGAGCAGCTCCGCCGTGATTTCTTCCTTTGGCACGTCTCCGAGGGAAGTAATCGCACACGCCATTACCGCAACGCGGTAATACATGTTTGCGGCTGCGCCTTCGGTAGTGCCGCAGGCTTCATCGGTTGCCCGCAGCGCTTCAATGGTATCGCTCACCACAGGCAGCCTGACGGCAAAGTCAAAATGGACTTTATCACCGTATTTAACGCCATATAAAAGCTGCTGCTTTTCCATTTATTCCTCCACCCGACGAAGTGCATTCATGGTGATATCGCGCTTCGCTTCGTTATCGACGGTATACTGAGCCCCGGCCTGAGTGCTGAAGCAGTCCAGGTAAGAAACACGTTTACCGCTGCTGTTGAGTGGATACTGGGTGATTTTCGCACCTTCAATACCGCCCCAGTTCAGGTCGCCGGATTCCGGGATGACCACCGTAACGGTCAGCTGGATCTCTTCGATGCCACGGGAGAAACCTTTGGCGCGGCCCGTTTTGTTCATCGTCTTCACAAGCTTACGCCCGGTGGTCACATCTTCCTTGAGGTCAGTCACTTCAATTTCCTGGCCGTCGACTTCCATGACGATCGCGCCAACATATTCTTCAAGAGCCATTCTGGTTTACCCCTCAGAGCAGCAAATCAATTCGACCGGCAAAGACGTGCAGGCCATTCACAACATCCGCAGGAATGCGACCGTTCAGCTGGTTAACATCCTGTAGATCGCGCTCTACAATAAGACCGTCTTTGTTGGCATCCACCTCCTCGACAATCTCCAGCTCCTCCAGCTTGTAAAGCACATCAAGCAGTTCGCTGCGCACCTTTGGTGGCGTCCTTGAGCTGATCTTGTCGCGCGGGAATCGCAGAGCGATACGTTCACGGCAGGCCTTGCGCACATAGTCCAGCGTCCGGATAGTGGTGATATCCAGCAGAGCCACATCATCCACGCCCTGGGCGTTTTTGGTATAGGTGCTGATCGCGCGAACGATCTGAACTTTGTCACCGGGGCCAATCTCAAACGGGGTAAGACCATTGCGCAGGGCGTTCTCCTGCTCGGTTCGCCCTGGCTGACTTTCCACTGCAGTCACATCCAGCGTGCTCATCGCAAGGGTGTTCAGCGGGCGGGCCGGGTCTTCTTCACTGGCGATAACTGCGGCATAGGCAGCGGCAATCTGCGCCGGGGTTTTTACCGAACCGCTATGCCAGCCCAGCGTGATACGCCCGTCATTCAGTGAGGCTGCCAGTGCAATGCCGGTGGAAAGCGACTTGCGCCAGCCACCCACGCCGATTGCGCCGCGCTGCTCCATCGCATTGCTGACGTTTGTCAGATGGTTACGCAGTGCCGTCATCGCCTCCTGGGTGGAGAACGGGCAAACAATAATGTTATGACCTGCAGAGAACGCCGCTGCCAGCGCTGGTGTAATATCTGGATCAACATTGCCGCCTGCAAGAGTGGTCGCCGCTGCTGTGATACCCGCTGCCGTCACGGCGGAAGAGACAATAATGTCGTTACCAACCGCCCCTTTATGGCGGCAGTTCAGGGTCACTTCCCCCGCGTTTGCCGTCGCCGTCACTGGCAACCCGTCTTTCTGGGTAATCAGTTCCGTCAACGCTGCCGCAATGGTCTCTGCCGTATCTGCTGCCGAAATACCGACATCAATACGGGTGCCATTAATGGTCACGCTCAGCTTCCCGCTGGAAGAGGCCGTGCCGGTCAGGGTGACTTTGCCCGTCGCGGCTGTTGCAGTGGCCGCATCGCTGACCCCGACGATCTGCAGTTGCAGATAGGGGTAGGCACCGATGGCCGCTGTGGCCATCAGATGCGCCAGTGAGCCACGGCCAAAGTACGTCGCAGCCTCTTCATCAGAGAAAACAGACTGAATGACAAGCGGTGCAGACGAACCGGAGGCCAGCATTGGCGCAATCATCAGCACCTTCTGGGTGTTACCCGGCAGGGTACGAACGGCCAGGCGGGTGTTGAACTCAATATACTGACCTGGCTTGCGGTTCGTACCGATAGTGTCAAAACTGATATTAGGACTGCTCACCGTTCACCTCCGTGCTGACTGCGTTGTTTTTGTTTTTGGTGTTCTTGTCACTGTCCGTGACAATAATCAGATCACCGGCCATTACCTGACGCTGGTAATAAGCGGTGTTCTCCACCTCAAGGGGGGCCGCATCGGTGATGTAGCGACGCGCATTATCTTCGCGCGGCACGCTCAACCCACTGGCGGCTTTTACTTTAATTTTGCTCATGACTGATAATGTCCTCTGCTGCATTGTCTTTATCAGGCTGCTTAAGATCGTAACTGAGTCGGGTTTTCAGCCATGCCGGGTCATCGTCGGTGGTGGCACCACCATAAATCTGGAACATATGATCAACATGGCCTTCCGGCGCATCCGTCAGCGGGTAACGCCCGTTCTCCAGCGCTGACTCAATCCATTTCGTGTCGAACTCGCAGGCAAATACGGAAAATGCCTGAGACTCTATCTGGGTGTTGAAGAGCGTGCGCACGCGACCTGGGCTGAGCGGGTCGATTTTGATACCCGTATCCGCCATATCCTGACCGGACAGCAGACGACGAACGGCAGCAACAAGAATGTACGTACCGACCTCCTGTACGTGCGGCCCACCCATACGGGCCGCTTCTTCACTGCGCAGGCTGCGCTCGCCTACCACCACGACAAAGCGACCGTGCGTGACAAACCGTTGCCGTGCTGTGCTGTATGGCTCGGTTTTTTGGACCCCGCCAAACGTCACCCAGACGGCAGGCAGCTGGCGCAGTACCTCCGCAGGCTCGCCGTCCAGCTCGCCGCCGTAGGAGCGCACGTTCTTAGCCATACGGCCCATACCTTTGCGAAGCCGCTCCACGATGGCTTTTTCAATATCCGTAATCACCATCAGAAACTTCCTCCGCCAGTCTGGTCACGTCCGAAGACGCGACCACCCGACACCATCCGCGCACCGGTTCCGCTTTTCACCACTTCCCCCGTCGTCGTGCGGCCCAGATTGATTCGCCCGGATGCAACTTTTTCCAGGTAACGAACGGTGTCCTCATACCGCTCGCGGATTTCCGCTGTCATCTGGGTCTCAGAGCCGCACAGAAGATAGCGGGCAATGTTGCAGCAGCGACCGACGAGAACACGGGGCTCATCAGCCCAGGGCACCGGATAGCGACCGCAGAGATATCCGTCGATTTCAGCGCTGGCCTGAACGAGTGCGCCGTTCAGCACATCATCGTCAATCTGCCCGGTGTAGTTGCGGTCGGTGAGCGACACGCATTCGCGCTCACCAAACGCCCTGACCATGTCCTCCCGGTTCGCGTACATGGCTTACCCCTTGGCCTTTTTGTCCGTGTTTTCCGAACCGGCCTGCAGCGCATCCAGCTTCTGACTCAGTGCATCACGTACTGTCTCCAGCTCCGTGATGGTGCCGTTTGCACTGGCAAGCTGCTGCTTAAGCGCGTCGCCATCCTGGTTGAGCTGCAGAACCGTCGCCTCCAGCTCGCTGACGCGTGCCCTGAGGCCGTCACGCTCGGTGGTCAGGGCGGAAACAGCATCGCCGTCGCCAGCGTTTTCAGGCACATCCTGCAAACGAACCACAATCAGATTGGGATCGTTTTCCAGAATCTGGAGTTCGCTGTCGCTGAAATGGTCATCCGGCCAGGTGACAGTATTCGCGCTGTGGGCGATGCCGAGACGGCGAAAGCCATCGCGGCGGGCAGTGATTTGAATCGGCATTATGCGTCCTCCCCGGTGGAGCCATACGCCATCTGCCAGAAGCCGTAGCCACCATTTGCACGGGCTTCAGCACCGAAGATGAACTTCTTGCGCATAAAGACGTTGTCAGCGTTGTAGTCGGTCTGCTCGACAAAGACCGGTTTTTTACGCTCCTGATAAATCAGGGGCTTCACGGGTTTTGACGTGTCCAGAAGGAACCAGGCGGTATCTGACGTCAGCTCCGGGACAACCAGAACTTCAGCCGTCCCCTTGTATGGGTTTGGCGTATTGTCAGGGAAGCGGTCAGCCGTCATCAGATAGTTGGCATCGTCTTCAAGAGCCGGAGGCACAACCAGGATGGTCGGGCGAATTTTCAGGGACGCGCCTTCATCATCCTTCAGGCTGCGCATGGCCGTTCGTGCAGCCCCGTAACTTGCTTTTGCGGCGGCAAGCGAGGTAACGGCAAGCTTTTTCGTGCCTTTGTTAGAGACCGACTTGCCCCCCGAAAGGTGGTCGGTATCAAAGAAGGGCTGACCGTCGTAGCAAAGATTGGTGAAACCTTTGCTCAGGAGAGCGAAGACGATATCGGCAGGCAGTTCTGCAGCGGACTGGCCCGCACCTTTCGCCTGCAGGGCATAGCCCATGATTTGATCGTCTTCGATATCGTTACGTTCAACTTCTACCGTCGCTTCCCAGTCTTTGTTACGGATGGTGTAGTTGAACGCGGCGAGCGCTTTAACCACCTTGTCGCCAATCCACTCACGCATTTTCGGGAAACGGCTCAGCCAGCTGTAGTCGTTTTCTTTCCCGGTCGACGGCACCACCATGGCAATCTTCTGCCAGTCGGACGGAGCCTGATCAAAGGCGTTCTGGAAGGTCGCTTTCAGATTAATGAAAATCTGACGTACATTTTTTACGTTAATTAACACGGTTCTCTCCTTATTAAATCAGAACCCAGACGCCATCATTCTCAAGGCCCAGTACCTTTCCTGCGACCGGGCGGGCGTTGGTATCACTGGTTTTGGCCACGGTCTGGCTGTCCACCACGTAGCAATCCTTGCCAGTCTGTGCCTGCGTGACCGGGTCTGCAGTGCTGTTGGCAAGGAACCAGGCTTTACCGCGACGAACCAGCACGCTCGCATCACCGGCGGAACCGGCAGAGTTATCCACCCAGCCATCACAGATGCCGAGGGTGGTATTGGCCGCCGTGGCGCTGCCTGGCACAGCAAAGCCCGCTGCGTTGGCCGCAATAATGTGGCCGCCAAAGAGTTCAGTGGCTGCCGCAACCGGGACGGCAAACAGCTGGCCGTCGCGATAAGGGGTATGACGATCCATTTCGCTCTCCTTTATTTGAGGTATTTCGCGACGCTTTCCGGGTCATTGCCCATCATGGAGCAGATGGCCGGGTCAATCGCATCATCTTCAGCACCCTGAGACGGGCGTGGCGTAAGGCCCGCTGGAGGTTGCCCCTGCGTCTGACTGGTAGTCAGTGCGGCAATCTTTGGCGCTTTTTCGATAAAGGCGGTAAGACTGGCCGGATCGGATTTCGCCAGTGACGCAGCCCATGCCTGCTGTGCCGGAAGCAGACGACCGTCGCTGAGGGCAACCGTAATCAGCGCTTCAGCCTGCTGTGTGGCAAGCGCGGCGGTATTACCCGCACCGGCACGCTCTGTTGCCTGCTGAACGGCTGAATGCATGACCTCCACCGAAACCCACTTAGCCGGGTCAGGCGTGTCGAGTTTTGCTGACAGGTCGGCGATGCTCTGCGCGTTCTGGTTCAGGATATCCAGCAGACTGACCGAAGCCGCTGCAGTCCCCTGGCCACCGGAAATCATGGTGATGATTTTTTGCAGCTCAGCCAGGATCTCTTCTTTCGTTGAAGCGGTTGGCAGATTGAGCATCCAGCGCAGGTTGCTCAGTAGCTCGTTGAGAAATTCTTCATCCATTTCGGTCTGACCCTCTGTGGTTAAATGCGCGGCCATCAGGGAGGCGGCAGCAAGTAACACTTCCTCCATCCCGTCGACCGCTGGTGTATTGGTCAGAGCGGCGTTGAGCAACTCCAGCACCTGACCGGTTTTGTCGTAAGAAAATACGGGGGAAATAAAGCGATATGCTTTTGCTGCCACCATGTCTGCAGCGGCAGTGGTCCACTCAACATCGACAGCAAAGAGGCCTTCACCTTCCCGCCACTCCAGCTTTTTGAAAAAGGCCGCAGCGGGAGCTGGCAGACCATTTTTGGCTGAGCGTAATGTCTGATGTTCATAGTCCAGGACATACGGCGTCTCGCGTGCATCGGCTACGGCAATCAACCGCTCGGCGATTTCACGCGTCATCAGCCAGGCGGCACATTCGGTCGGACGGCCATCTCGGGCGCGGAATTCACCAGCCGGGAAGAGCTGGATGACACCGGGAGTGGCGGTGTTAATTTCCTGGGTGAGTGAAGCGATGAGTGTCTTTTTCATGGTGCCGACGATACGGCACCACTGCGGGGAGGTTCAGATGAAGAGGTTCAGTGGATTATTGCTGAGGATCGTTTTCTTTGGTTGTCGGCTTATCAGGTTTAGCAGACTGACGCTTCTGATGCCGGCGGGCAAAGTATCGGTCAGTGAACCACTCAGCAACCTTTATAACCAGGCCCCCAAAGATGCCAATGAAAACCCACTGCTGCGGGGTGAAATAATCAAGGAAAGCTTTGAATGTGTCCAGTTGCTCGCTCCCGTAATGCATTTATGAGCCCAGACCTTTTTAAACCGCTTTTAAAAACGTCTGAATACCTTCTGGCCGAATCACTCTAGCACAATCAGACTGAACGCGTCACAGCGCCTTACAGGACGAATTTGCCCTCAGTCTAAAATACGTTTCAGATATTGCTCAGCCGTACTCTCCATCTTCTCCACGTCATCTTCGGTGAGATGCAGGAAAGGACGCGCGGGCATCTTAATTTTATACGCCCCGATAGTGTTCCACTGCTCGAAGTTGGAACGGGATTTTTTAACGAACCGGTTACCCACTGAACCATCCTTGTTCTGGCGGTAGTAGGCTTTCTGGCTGCGGGCCGGAATGCTGATTTCCCCACCTTCCTGATGAATGCGGGCGTATTTCACATTGGTCCCGACCGTCGCCTCATCATTCGTGCTGTACTGCGTGATACTCGCTGCCAGTCGACCGCTCTTCTGGAGAATTTTACCGCCCCGGCGGTGACTGGCATATGCCGGGCTCCAGCCCATCCACGCGGGCCGCCCCTGTTGCGCGAAGTTTTCTTCAACCGCATCCCCCATGGCAGCGGCCATCTCACGCATCAGGGGGGCGCGGTTTTCCAGCTTTTTAATGAGTTCACCGAGTGAGCGCTCAAAGTCACCAATGTCATACTTGATGGCGTAGCTCATGATTTCAGCTCCAGCAGCTGCGCCGCGCGTTCAGATAACACATCGGCAGGGGTGACGGTGGCACCGGCGTTTACAAGCGACAGACGCCAGCCATCGTCAGACTGCACACCACGTACGGCGCGGGTGCCGTTCTGCCCGGAGAGGAGCCACACCAGAGTGTCATCATCAAGCCAGACACCAGCTGGCTGACGGAGCAGAACGGGAAGCTCTGACCACATCGGGCCCGGAGCCAGCCGGACATCCTCTTCGTGAATGCTTAATGTGATCGCACCGTTAACACCACGCTCTTCGAGGCGATTCAGCAGCTCAGGCTGGATACCGCCAACGCGCCTCAGGTCGCCTCGGGTCTTCTGCCGCACGCTGACGGTGTCGACCCAGCGACGCACATCATCGCTGACGGCATCCAGAACAGCAGGTTCAGACAGTGTTTCATGGATAGCCTGAGAGGCAATCCGGGGCGTGGTGGTTGCAGATTTATCCATGAGGCGCTGTCCGAGAGAAGAGAGCCAGCCCTGACCCGGATTGTGCCCGAATCCGGCATCAGGCGTGTAAAGCTCTCCGTTGAAGCGTAACGCCTTAACGTCACGGGTTTCTTTTGGTCCCCATGCCTGCTGTACCGTGACAATGTCCTGCTCCCATGATTTGACCTCAATCCCCATGCGGTCTGCATCTGCCTGAGTTCGGGCACGAATGCGGCAGCGGCAGTGGTATCCGTCAGGCGGGTACATGAATTGCCATACAGGATCGTCATAGCGGGCAGTAAAACCATTGAGTCTGGCGTGAAGTGGCCGGGTGTGCATGTCCATGACGGCCACGCGTTCCCATATGGGGCGAAATTCCGCGTTGGCCATCTGCTCCGCATAGCGCCCGGCACCATAGGCCGCCTGCATATTGGTTTCAAAGATGGTGCGCAGACGGCGTGGCGTGAGTTGCTTACCCTCCAGAACGCCATCTTCATCGGCGACCAGCCTGGCACGGTCGGCGAGCCAGCCCTTACGGATCAACGTTGGGGTAATCTGCCGTTCGAAGTCACGAAGCGTGCCGCCGTTAACAATATGCTCGCGAAGCGATTTATGAATATCCTCAAGCACATCCTGTTTAAGGACGCCCGCCACGGTGAAACTGGTGGCATGGGCGCGGGCCTCAATATCGTGCCAGTTAAAGCCGGTGGCATAGCCCTTCGATTCGAAGTAGGCAATCGCTTCTTCGGGCTTTAACCCGATGGCGTACCCCAGATCAACATCAGCTTTCGGCATTGAGTCGCCCCCAGACCTCGCTGACAAACAGCGCCTGCTTTATCAGCTGTTGCAGCTGCGTATCATCCAGCTGAGGGTAACTCGCAGCAATGATATCCAGTGCCTCATCAGGGCTTTGCCCCTTGCTCAGGGCCGAGACCAGCGGAGCAATCAGCTTATCCATGGCCACCGCGATGCTCTCCCCTGGCGACGTGGCGCTGTCCAGCGCATCCTGAGCAGGGTCAACAACCTCGCCCGTGGTGCTCAGTGCCGCGAAATGACGGAATACCGGCGTGGTGCTCAGCCCCACCGGAGAGGGAGTTGCGGGCGGCGTCAGTACAGCTTCGTTCTCTTTTGGCACCGGAATCCCGACCTTTTTGTGTATCCATGAGGTCGGGATAGTGTCCATCCCGGCGCGTACCAGTGCGGAAACACCATTGGCGAAGGTTTCAATGCTCTCCAGCTCACGGGTATCAAATACCAGACGAGGCTGACGGCGCGGGCTGACGTTATAACCATTAATGGCCAGTAACATACGAATGAAGCCACGATAAAACCCTTCCAGCTGGCGGGCATCAGCGGTCAGCAGATCGTGGCGGACTTCGTTATGCACATTACCAAGGGCATTTGTTGAGGACTTGCCGTCTGCCTGTGACGTCAGCGTGCCGCCGAGAATGACCTTTGATTCGGTACGTTCGCACCAGTTAATCATCGCCATGAAAGGATCAGACTGCCCCTCAGCGGCATCCTTAAATTCGATTTTGGTGTTATCAGGGATGATCCCCGAGGCGTTATGACCGATGCTGACCAGCGCTTCCATGAGTTTATCCTGCTCATCCTGGCTGGCCCCGGACATATACGACCCGATACGCGGTGGCAGCCCGTAGATTTCCAGGAACTCAGCGAGATCGCGCACGCTGTAGTTTTTAAACAGATATGGCCAGACCAGTACGCGGTATAACCCTGACTGCGCGATATAGCCTGACTTGGCGTTATGCGTATGCACCAGCCAGCCAAATGGCCAGAGTTCTTCTCCACCCAGCGTGCCGGTGTTAAGACGCACCTCGTCCCCGGCTTCCGGCGTGGTACAGAACCAGCGATGCGGACGCAGTTTGATTTTGACAGGCAGCCACAGATTGCCGTCAAGCTCCCACTTTTCAATCTCCTGAGCGGAAAAGCCATGCCCGATAGCTTCAGCCGCATTCAGGGTAATATCTTCCATCTCCTGAAGGTCCGCGAACCAGCTGGCCACCATCGCGGCGATCTGCTTTTCTTCCGCCGTCGCGTTCGGCGGTGGCTCGATGCTCCAGTCCAGAGTAAGCAGCGCATTCTTGCGCTTGGCCATTTCAGAAAAGATATGCCCGTCCCGCTCAACCATATCTTCGAAAAGGTCAGCCTGAGCCGCCAGGTCGCCGCGTTCAGCCGCTTCCAGCAGGCGAGGAAGCCGGGCAATGGTCATTCCCCGTGAGGGGTGAGTTGGCCAGTCGCGCTGCAGCTCGAACGTGCGGGAGGTCTGGGGGGCTTTAAGCACCTCTTTATTAAGCGGGCGACCATACTGGTCAAGAATCTGAACCATTATCAAAATCCTCCTGAAGGACCGAACCTGTCCCCGCTATGGCCACGGCGGGGAACAGCTTTAAATTCGAAATTGCCAGCGCCGGAAACGGCCAGCATCCAGAGCATATGCAGGGCATCAGGCCCGTCATCATGGTCAGCTTTGGGGAAGTGCCGGAGCTGGTCGATAAGAGTGGTCTGCGAAGGGTGCAGGCGTATCAGGCCGTTGGCCATATGTGGCTGCAGTGACTCGATGCGCAGGAGCTTATCAACCGAAGGTGTGACGGCTCTGGCAGGAACGGGGATACCCATCGCAGCGGAGCGCTTCACCAGTTCGGTGCGCAGGAACTCCTGGAACTGGACGGACTCGACCGCCCAGACGAGGCAGTTATATTCCCGCTGCAGCTCGATAACGTCAGAGATAATTTTGTCCGGCACACGCTTTCGGATACGCGCTTCAACAACGTCCAGAATGCCGGTAAAGCGGTTGAAACCGCCAACCAGTAACGCAGAAGGGTCACGGCTGTTGCCGTGTTTACCCAGACTCGGGTCACATGCGCCATAGAAGCGCCACTCGTTAAGGCGGTTGACCCAGAAGTTAATGCAGCCGGTAAATGGCGCATCTTCGCCGCTGACGGGATCGTTCTGATATTCCGCATCAAAGGTACTGTGGCCATCACGGGCACGGATGAGCATCAGGGCATAAAGCGGACGCGCAGCCCATGACACAACTGCACCTTCATCCATCTCAGCCTGATGCTCACGGTAGTATGCCTGCGCCAGCATCTGACCATCTTCGTCGTTGTTGCGCAGGATTTCTTCCCACTTATCCCACAGCGACATATTGTGCGGCCAGCTGATAAGCGCCTTGAACCGGGCCCGCGTCCATAGCGGATTTTTAAGGGTACGGGAAAGCACGGAATCGTAGTGCAGGATTGTCCCGATATACACCACATCAAACTTGGCCCCTGCGCCGCCAAGCGGCAGGACGGTTTTTTTGAGCCAGTTATCGAGCTTGTCACGCTGCTCAGGGTTACGCACCAGTTCATCGTTCTCGATATCATCGAGCACAGCCAGGTCAGGACGATACGGGCCATGGCGCAGACCACGCAGCTTTTTGCCACTACCGGCGACCTGAACCTTAATGTCGTTGCGGGTGAGGATGGTCCCGGCCTGCCAGACGCGGCCACCGCCCGTCGCTTCCGGGAAATCCATAAGCAGGCGGGGGTTAAACTGCAGTTCCGCCTTTATCGCCTCCAGCATCGGATAGGCCTGGTCGATGGAGTCCATAATGATGACCGGGTAATGCTTGAGCGCCAGCACAATGCACCAGATGACAAAAAGCTGACTCACGATGGTGGATTTGGCTTCACCACGCGGAGCCGCTATCGCATCGTTCTGGCTTCCCGTAGCCTGGATGATTTCAGGCAGGCGCTTATAGAGATAGTTATGCAATTCACTGCGGGCGGCATGGCGGACATAGTGCGGAAAATAATGCTGCACAAAGTATTCAAACCCCGTTACAGGGTCAGCAACGAGGCCACGACGTTCAGCAATTGCAGCTGCGGAGGGGTCAAAGCCCACATCTTCCGCTTCAATGGTGCGACGAAGACTGGCGGAGAGTTCCGCCAGTTCGGCAAGAAAATCTTTGCTGGATAACTTAGTTCTGGCCATGATTAATTTGCCCTTAACAGCCTGTTAATGGTGATTGCGGAGGGCTTTATTAACCTCGCTGATGAAGCGGTTCATCGACTCGATGCCGGTTTTATCTCGTTCAACATCGAGGCTGTAGCAGCCTGTCGACGTCGCGACGGTTACGTTTTTGCCGCCCGCGAACCGGACGCCCAGCACGTCACTGGCCATCACATAGTTTTCACTGTTAACCCGGATTAACTGGTCAGCCATAGTGTTGCTCCATCTCCTTGCCGAAGGGTTCAAGGATTTCCACGAACGCGGCCAGATGCTTTGGATAGTGCTCGGCGACAAATGCGCTGAGCTTCTGGATAACATCCAGCGCCACCGCCAGCTGGCTTACCTCCGGCAGTATTTTCTTGTTTGCTGCGACGGCTTTGTTAAATGCATCGGCAAGGCTTGCCAGAAGCTCGACGCGTTCCCCCGGAGGGAGCTGAGACTCGGTTGTCAGCAGCTCCAGCGTGGTCTGATACTGGGTCATTAACCCGGTGAGAATGGCGCGGCCAATCTCCTCAAGACCGTTCCCGGCCATAAGGTGAGCGGCGCGTAACTTGTCCCAGTCATCGCCTGCGTCCTGTGCTTCCTTCTTCCAGCGGCGAGCTGTCGCAAATGCCACGCCAGCCTGAGCGGAGGCTATTTCAAGCGACATCTGGCCGAAGATATAAGATCGTCGCAGTTTTTCCCGTGTTTCCTGCGGATGCGCCATATCACAGCTCCAGTTTTGCGCAAATGAGCAGAATGGCTACCGTGATGACGCCGCCCGCGATGCCACCTGTAATCGCACCGGCAGAGGCACCACGTCGAGCGGCATCGTCGCTGATGGTAGTGAGACGAACATCAATCCGGCTCAGCTTGTCATTAATCCCGCCCAGAATGTCCGGGCTGACGGGAGCCTGCAGGCGGTCGAGCTGAGCTGAAATCCGGCTCAGCGTTTCCTGTTCGCTCTGGCTGATTGTCACGCGGCGGGTTCGGCGCTTGTGTCTGGCTTTCATTTGTCCTGTTTCCTGTCCAGTTTGTTATCAATGCGCTCGATAGCCGCTCGCAGCTCCCTCATCGCATCCATCATTGCGGTGTAGTTACTTTTGGCATCCTCACGGCGCTGGTATTCATCCCGGATGCGATCTACCGCCTTTTCCAGGTCGGTGATGTCTTTTTGCAGACGACGTATCCAGATGGTGCCGAAGGTTGCAGCCAGCGCCAGCGCAATCTGAAAGGCCATATCAAGAGTCATAATATTTTTCACTTCCTGTAATACTCGTTTATTGCCTGCAGCCTGCCCTCAAGGAGCTGGCACCATGCGCCGTATTCCGCTGAAAACGACACTATTCCCGTGGGGGAGAGTCCGCCACCGGTGCCTGTGGCCTGGCCGGAATGACCAGAAGTGCCGCTGGCGGTGGCTGGCAGATGCTGACCAGCGGGGAGGCTTTCGGTTCCGGGGTAG
The DNA here is from genome assembly GCF_030332425.1 of Citrobacter sp. Cpo142. Taxonomy (NCBI): domain Bacteria; kingdom Pseudomonadati; phylum Pseudomonadota; class Gammaproteobacteria; order Enterobacterales; family Enterobacteriaceae; genus Citrobacter; species Citrobacter sp. Cpo142. Next base: position 11,997 of record NZ_JAOWHW010000045.1, on the reverse strand, counting down.
CCGAAGGCTTCACGGAAGAGCTGCAGGCCGCCAGGACCAATGCCGGTATAACCAGGACCATCTTTATCAAGTGCATCTTTAAGCCTCTTTTTAAGATCGCGAACAGTCTCGTCATGTGCCTTTTGTTTCTCAGCCAGCTCGCGGGTCAGCGCATCCGCTTTCTGCTGCCAGGCGTTCTGCTTATCAAGCGCAGCCTTCAGGTCAGCTGCATACTGATTCGCAGCGCTGAGCCGCTCCTGATCCCACTGCCGTTCTTTTTCACTGAAACCATCAGTCAGGCTTTGCTTCTCCTTGCTGAAGGCCAGCGCCTGAGCGTCCAGCTTGTTGCCTGTGATGAAGGTGCCGAACCATATCCCGCTACCTGTCAGAACCACGACGACGAGCAGCGGTTTCCAGCTAACCTTCAGGATTTTCTTGGCTGCTTCCCACATCGCGCACCTCTCTGGCTCGTTTGATGGACATATGTTTCGATGCCTGGCTCTGTGCCACCCATGCGCCCAGATAGGTGAGATACAGCTCACCCGGTGTTTCGGGACGGGTAACGGTGAGCCAGACCAGCACGAAGGAACTGACCAGAAAGGCCAGAAAAACGATGGTGTCTGACGTTGAGAGACGACCGGTGGCCGGGTTCGTCACCAGATCGCGCAGAGAGATCGTCATAGCGCCGCCTTAGCGACATTCAGCCGCGCCACGCGGTCAGCCTGACCTTCAGCCGGAGGGTTGATACGGCGGGTGACAGCCAGAAAATCGCCTTTGTCCGCCAGCTCGTTACAGCCATTAGCCTTCCAGTACCAGGCCGCGCTACGGGCGGCGTTGAGATACTCCAGTAGCAAATCGGGATTAGCGATGAGATCGAGGCCCAGCGCCTTACCGCACAGGAGGTAATTATTGCGCAGGGTAATCTGAATCAGTCCACGTCCGCGAAAGCGCCAGCCATCGCCTGACGCTTCATTACCGTTACCACCCTGATTTGCGTAAACATAATTCGCCATTTTTTCAGGGTTACGGGTATAGCGGCGGGCAAATTCAATCTCGCCGGGTTCGATAATACGATTCTTATTGAGATCGAAGTCGCTGCGGAAAATACGCGCCACGCGCTCAGCATCTGAATAATAGAGATTTTCACTGAGCCGACTGAAACCTGCGCTCTCATGGCCGGTTTGTGCAATAAAGGCGGCAAGCCGGGCAAGTGTATTAATCTGGAATTCAGCGGTGGCTTTACTGAATGGTTCAAACCAGCGTTGCGCCATCACTGGCGAAAGGCCTGCTGCTCGCTGAAATTGTGGGAGTGTTAAAAGCATAACGCCATCCGGTTAAAAAGGGATGGCGTCAGTATTTCATCGGGTTATGTGAATAATCAGGTGAAGGGGTTCAGTGGAATTAGTTGTCAAACTGTACAACAAACTGATCTTTTTCTTCACTGTACCATTTCACTGTATATGAAAACACTCTATCAGAAACCGTCAAGTTACAATGTCTGACCGCATTAACCCGGTCATAACTCATTTGAGCGGGTTCAGAGAATTTTTCTCCATTCAGCAACTCGGTAAGAACAGCATGGACATCGGATGAATCACAGCCAGGTAAATCACCTTTGTAAAAATTAATCACTGGGGCAATAAATGCGAAAATGAACATCAGGACATAAACTGATAAAGGGCTAACATTTTTTCCGCCTTGAACACTACTGGCATCATCCGACTCTGATAATGCACTTCCGATTAATTTTTTTCTTTTAAATAGATACAATGGAATGACAATGAAGAATATGAATGCTGAACCAATCCCCCAACGGGCAGGTCTTGCAATGTTATTGGTGATAGCATCTTTGTAAACAGCAACAGAAGCACCGAATATAATTAAAGCAATTAAAAACTCCATGTATATTACCTTTTTAAAAAAGTTCTTGTTGATTGATTGATGTGTTTTGTCTGTGCTGGCTTAGTAACTGCCATCCAAAACGATCGCTGAATCCATACTTAGGGCAAAGAAAGGTCATGGCCATAAGAGAGGAGGAACCCTGCTCACGCACTTCGGCGAACTCAGCAAGAAAGCGACGGTTACGTAATTCACGAAGGGCACGATCACAGCGGGGTAAATAGAGAACTTCGCCGCCAAAGTTCTTGATGAGTAACTGGGTTTTCTCATCGCCGATAGTATCGCGCAGGAGGGCTGCGCGGCTGGCTCCCATAGCGCGGAGGCCTTTACCTATCGGGAACGTGGTGCCACCAAAAGCAGACAGAAGCTGCTCGGTCGCCGGGAAGCCTATCAGGTCAGCTATTTGTATCACTGCTGATGGCAGCAGCTCCGTTACCTGTTCCAGATTCATTATTACGCTCCCGCTTTTTTCGCCGACTCGCATCAATGCTGAGAGCCTGCATGAGTTTGGTTAACTGTTCTGTCGTCAACCACTCGATGTATTTGACGTGGAACATATGATCGCACATTTTCTCGGCATAATTCCACGGACGTTTTGCATCTGCAAGTAATGCATGAATTTTAGCAAGAATTGATTCACGCGTTTTGGCAACTTTTGGGCGTCGACCGTGTTTTGCAGAGTAGCGAGGAAAGCCCTTATCATGCATATATTCCCTGACAGCCTGCAGTTCGTCGAGGGTGCATTTAGTGGATGATGTTTTACCGTTGCATAAGCGAGACAGAACACTACGGTAGGTTACATCATCCCACCCCAGATATGCCTGACCGGCTTTAATTGCCCCTATAAGACCTCGTTTTGCTGGCGTGGACATAATATTTCTCCTGTTGGTTGCCATTATCGCAGGCACTTTATGAAGTGCCTGCTGTAATGACTTACTTTAAAGGTTCCATTTTGCTGACGGATATACCACCGATTTTCCCTTCAACCCTGACAACCAGACGACCATTGCGCATATGCCAGGCTGCTGAGCGGGTTATTACAATCTCTCGCTCCGATACACCTGGTGTCAGGTAATAATGGAACTGCGAGCCAACGGGGAAGCGCTGGTTAAACGTCTTTGCTGTCAGATTTCTCAGGAGATGTCTCATCGGTTTCCTCCAGATTCGCATCGGTCGCGATAATGCTCAAAGGCCATAAGAGAAAGGCAAACCAGCAATTCTGGCGGGATAGATTAGCTAATCCCACTAATCGGACAAGGATGCATACCCAACACCAGCCAAGTGTTAAATACATCGCCAGAAATATGAGGACTAAAGCTATATCCATCACTTTATCCCCCGCAGTTTCTTGAAAGATTCAATCGCCTTTTTCATATCAGCCTGAGTACCCTTATTGCGAACTGTACGGTTGCTGGCGTCGTAATAGTTGAAGCGCAACTTAAGCGGCACCGCCAACAACTCGACAACCTGACTGTTATCGCGAAAGTACCAGACTCGGCGGTTTCCGTTATCCAGGAACTTACAACCGGATACGCTATGCATGACCCACCTCCATTGACGGGCCGCGTTTGCGATAGGCCGCAATCGACACGCTTTCCCAGTTCTGGTAGAGGAACAGCAGGCCCAGCTCACAGGCGCGATCAAACTCCCTGGTTGCGCCGGTGCTCTTTTCCCACCCGTCTAGGAGGAAAACAGCATCAGCCTGCTCAAGCATGGACAATGTAATTTGCAGGTACTGCTCATGCTGCAGGCCGTCCGGAAGAATGGCCGGGTTAAGAACGGTGAAGCCGCGCTCTTCCAGGATGCGAGCCTCAGCGTTGAATTCATCGCGGTTAAAGTTGTGATACCCAGTCATTGGCCCGGCAATGAAAACCACTGGCTTACGCTCAGAATGTTTATTTATATTCATCAGAGGTACCTCACATGATTTTTCCAGCGGTTCTGTGCAGCGCTGCGTTTCTTTTTGTCGCACCACTCGTTGCCAGGCTGGGGTATCGTTGCTGGCCAGCCTGTCATCGCTTTACGGTTACTAAATTTGAAGGGCATGCGCAGCAGTCTTCTTGCTTTGCGGTTTGTCATTTGGCTGCCTCCTCAGAGCGGAACATCATGATTGTCAGAGCACCCTTTGTGGCGAGACGAACGGTAGTACCAGGCTCAATGCTCTGCAGATCGAAGGCATCGTACAACTCATCAACAGCCTTCTGGCGACGTGATGACTTACGATGCTTATCCCAAGATTTCAGGACAACAGAGGTAAACCACTTACCGCTCTGGACCATGATGAATAGCCAACCCGTGAAGGCGAGTCCGGTATTCAGAATTTCGGTGATCGTCATTTGCCATTCTCCGTTTGGGAAATGGATAAGAGCATGGCGGCGCGGCAGGCGTTCCAGCCATTGTTGTAGCTCCACAGCAGCGGGTGGTCATCACTGTCGATATCATCCTCCAGGGCATCAGGCACAGATACCGGCACTGGATGGGCGGTGTATACCTCACGAACAGGAAGCTCCTCATTAAATCGATAGTGGTCAACATCGCTATCGCTGATGCTCTTCCAGTTTCCACCGTGCGTTTTGACCTGCCAGCCTGCGGGCTCAGCGGCCAGCGATGCCAACGTATTAGCGCGAGCGAGCTGGACATCAAGCGCTGTAGCCAGTCGGCTGACCAGCTTTGCTATCTCGATTAAGGGGGTATCAGCCCCCATTGCTGCTGCGAATTCATGGCCAGCCCGCACCAGTTCTTTGACTGGTGATGTTTCCAGTTGAGGCGAGGTTTTCATTTTGTCACTCCGATCTGTTCGCATTTATTAGCTGAACTGCTTACCGCGTGATGCAGCTGCGCATTGCGGCCAGCCAGATAACCCTCGTTTTCCGCCTTATCTGTTCCCCTGGCTTTGCCGGGTTTACGCGGCTCCAGCTTTTTCATGCCTTCGCTTAATTTCCTGCTGCGGTAACACTCCATCAGCGTTGTCTCCGCATCCGTGACGGCGAAATCACTGACAACGGCATAAGCACCGTTGACCCAGGCGGAGCAGAAGATATCTGCGCGGGCAACTTTGGTGGCCTGTTTGATGTTCTTGCGTAATGTGGAGAGGTAATCACGGCGGGCTTTCGCCAGTTGCTTACCCAGAACTTCGAATGAATATGCCGCTATCTGAGGGCGTTCGTCGGGGCCGTAATAGTGTATGGTGCGTTTTGCTGGCTTGCCCCACTGCTCAGTGCCATGGCTGGTATAAAACTTCACACCAAAAACGCGGGCGACCATCTCTGCCAGTATTGCCATATATTCCGGCATCTTCTCAGCATGAGAGGGGGCCTTCTGGGTAGAAGCTTCATTGATATCCATCAAATCAGCATCAGCCTCAGTCAGCTTGTGGGTTTCCATCAGACGCTGAGCGCGGCGGAGGGCAAGTGCGGCTTCTTCGGCGCTGGAGTTATTACGCGCCATCGCGAGCAGCTTTTTAATTCTCTGGATATATTTCTCTTTATTTTCCATTGTTCAACTCCTGAATTTGGCGTAAGCCAGCCCCTGCGGGTTTACGCCATTTTTAAAAGTGATTTAAATTACGGTTAAAATCAGTTCACGGGTTTCAGCGATTTAATATTCGCGAAATAAGGCTCCTGATTTATTTCCACGACCGTGACCTTATAAAGGTCATTTGCCACATCTACCGTTCTGACTACACGGCCACCGCGTAAACCTGTGGCTGGCTGATAGATAAATGAACTGACTTTAGGGTAAAGGGCATTGAATTCTTTAGCTTTCATCTGGAACACCCCAGCCACGATGCGCGGCATGACGACAGAACTCCATACGCGAAGCCGCATAAATGGAGTTCACCTCCATTTTTGCCAGACTGAATGCCAGCTTCCATGAATCCGCTGCCCGCTGAAACTCGCCGTTCTGTTCGGCAATGACAGCGCTGGTTGCATACGACATGAATGGGCTGCAAGGCTTGCCCGCTTTAGCACGATCAAACAGAATGGCCATCTCACACCCCCACGCCAGCGATATCGAGAGGGATGGCGCGATACTGATCGCTTTCACCAACGCGCTCATAAACACGGATATAAGAACGGCTGCCGACAACCTGAACAGCCTCGCCGATGGCCTCCATCGCCTTGACCCAGCGAGCGTCTGTAATATCGAGGCGGCGCAATGCCAGAACCGCGCCGGTGTTAACTTCACCTTCTTTTTCCGTCTGGAATGCACGAGTGATGATGGCGCGAATCTCCGGGCGGGCATTCTCGGTCCAGTCTGCCAGACATTCATCAATCAGCGATTTAGCAGCCTGCAGGCGCTCGTCAAATGCGATACGGTCCTGCATGGCACGCTGGACCTTATAGCGGCCATCATAGCTGTAGAGCGTGACGTTACCTTTTTTGCCGCCCAGGCTGACGCCGTACTGACTGGCGGAGATATCAACGAAGGCTCCGATATCGGAAAAGCCGCTAAGCTTGAACTCTGCCAGTGCAGCACTCAGGGCCGTCGATTTTTCGACGATGCTACGCACCAGATCGTCACGCATCTGGTCGGTATCTTTGATCAGACTGACAGGGGTCAGTACGCCCTTGGCGTCAATCCAGTAACCCTCTGGCGCTGTTTTTTCAGTGAATTGCTTGTTTTCAGTGGACATTTTTACTCTCCTTAAATTGACGCGCTACTTTCTTAACTGCTTCGTTAGCCTTTGCCAGCACATGACCAGCCAGACCTTTACCCACTTTGTCAGCCACTTTGCTGACGATATCGCTGTCGCCGTCATCAGGGATAACCCTGCAACCGACTTCAAAACCGCGAGATTTGTCTTTTATTTCAATAACAATCTTTGCCATATATCCCTCTGCTTAATGAAGTGATTCAGACCAGACCACCCGACATCCGCTTTCATCCTGATAAACGCCCTGGCGAAAGCGCCCGTGGCGGTCATTGCCTGTGATATCAAACCGAGCCAGACCCTCTTTTTTCATCCGCTCGCACCATGCATGGCGCACGATACGAATGACCGGCTGTGTGTTGCGCAGGGATACACTTTTCACCTGAACTCCCTGTGCTGACAGAAATAAAATCAGCGTTTCTGCCCGGATCAACGCAGAGATAACGCCTGCGTTGTCGGTGTTTCCTGATGTTCTGGTCATGGTTAAATCCTCAGTTAATGAGCATTTCTGCGAACTTGCGGACAGCGCCTGCGCTGACTGCATGGCCACTGATATCGCTGTGACGACTGACACCGCGCACCAGTTTGAAAAGACGTCTGGCGTTTCCGTTGCTCGCCCGGAATAGCGCCTCAGATACGTCAGGGTTCTCAGCATCCGGCAGCATACTGATCGCGATATCGCTGATATCGGCCTGCGGCAGGGATTCGCCGATGTTGAGCGCCAGACCCACGCGGCTGAAAAGCTGCTGATACTCACCGCGCTTGCCTTTAAGGTTGATAATGAGGCGAGGCATCCCGGCCAGAACGACACCGATACCGGCTTTGTCGTGGATGCGGCGCAGTGTTTCCAGCGCACGGTATGGAAGGTTCTCAGCCTCATCGACCATCAGGAGGCGACCTGAATCACGCAGGGCAGCAATACAGGCTTCGCTGAGTTCATGCATGTTGCCGCGTTTGCTGAGGCCAAGCAGCCCACACAGCTCTTCGAGCACAACACGGGCGGTATAGCCGGGGTCGGCTTCTATCAGCAGCGCATCACGATGTCTGGACGCGTATTCGCGCAAAATCATGGTTTTACCCAGGCCAGCAGCACCATAGAGAACGTTGATCTCACCATCCAGGTGCGCCAGGCGAATGACCTCAATCCCCTTGCGGGAGGTCACTGTGGGGATATAGCGCGGCGTGATGCGACGCGATTTTTCCTTGTCGGCTTCGCGGGCAATGAAGCTGCGGGCCAGCTCGTCGATGCTGTCCACATCACCCTGATATTTTCCCTGCAGGTACTGATTAACCACTGCCGGGCTTTTACCAAAAGCGCGGGCTACCTGTGTCTGGCTGTAACCCTTACGGGACATAAGTTCATTCAGTTCTGTTTGTAGGCTCATATGTCTCTCACTTACCGGGTATTACCGGTTTTTTTCAGATATTCATCGCGGTCGGTTTCGAGGAAGAAATAATGCTCTTCTTCCGTAATCCGGCTGAATTCAGCCGGGATAAAACTCCCCAGATCGTCGAAGCGCTGGCCCGGTAATACAGAGCGGCCCTCTGCTTCAATTTCCTGGCGTTTGTCTTCAATACGGTTGAGGCGGCGCTGGCGGCGTTTCTCAACAGCCACATCCATTGCACTCACCGGTATTGCGGCACGTTTATTACCGTTCCAGATCGCAGTACAGACGTAGGTACCATCCATCCGGCGAACGATAACGGAAGAGGGATCGTGAATATCGAAAGCCACCCGGACCTCTTCGCTATCCACCTGGATTAATTCTTCAGAGAAGTAGTCGTTGTTAAACAGGCGCAACCAGCCACGCTGCGCGGTACGCACCATCTCCGGCATAAAGGCTTCGCGCAGCTCAACATCAGTCAGATATTCAATATCGTCACCTTCAGCTTCGAGAACGGCACGACGATAGGCAGCCGGAGTCATGTGACGCCCGTTACGTTTTGGAAGCTCACGATGTTCATGCGTGTTGTTGTATGCATCAACTTCGCTGGCGATTGCGTCAAGCAGCTGCTGCCAGGAGGGCAATTTACCAAGGGCATTACGCTGTACTGGCGTCAGCTCCCGTCCGTTCTCCTGCGCCTTGATGGCTGACTGGATGGCACGCGACGTGATGCGGGCATGCTCCCGGTCAGCACTGTCGCCGCTGAACGTATCGAACTGCATGGCCACGCGGCGGGGAACCCCCTTGTTAAGCCGTTCGATGATGCCGCGAGACTGAGGACGCCCCGGAATGCTGGTCGGGTGCTCAATACCAAGGCGGCTGAAAATACCCGTAACATCGGCATCAAGCGTTTTGTTTGTTTCACCGCCGCCGTTATCGGAATACACAAATAACGGTTTGCCGAAATGACGCATGGCGTAACGGTAGGCATCAGCAACAGCAATAACGCTTTCTGAAAGTGCCAGGCTCCAGCCCGTAATAAAGCGTGTCCGGCCATCAATAATTAACGTCAGCTCTGGAGTGAACGGGCGTCCATGGTCAGGGTGTGCCACTTTCATCTCAAGGGATTTACCATCCGCAATCCAGCAGCCATTAACCGGCATAAGAGACCAGTCACGTTTCTGGAAGCACTCATAAGCCAGCGCAGCAGAACCACTTACACGGCCACGGGCTTTCTCACGGCGTGGCAGCTTTTCCATGGCACGACGAACGGCATCATAAGAAGGGCATGCAACAGCCATTGCAGGCTGGTCAGCATAGATAACGGACCACTCTTCCTGAAAATCCCGGTATGCCTCGCGCAGGCTTGGGCCTTTGCGGTTACGCCAGTGAGCAAGGAACGCCGGGAGCCAGGTAATCTGCTCAGGCTTCTTCGCTTTAAGATGGCCAGGGGCCAGCATGGCCATACGCTCAACGCCTGGCTTTGTGGATTCAAAAATGGTCAGCCATTCCTGGAGGCTACGGGTACCAACACCGGCACGGCTGGAGCCTTTGCGGGCATTGGCCATCTCAGCAGCCTTAAGCAGATGTGCAGGCAGTGTACCTTTACGAGACTCGATAGAGATGTAGTTAACCGCTGCGGTACGGGACATCCCGGCATCGCGCAGTTTCTCCACTTCCATTGCCAGAACAGCACGAGCATCGGCGATCTCTTTCTGTTTATCAGTCAGAGAGCCCACTTCACGCTCAAGAAGAGCCGGGCACTGGCGAATCAGAGCAAGTTTACCGTTATCAGATGAACCTATATTCGAACTGGTTTTGGTTTCTTTTGTACTTACCTGTTGAGTTGATAATATTTCTTTGTAATAACGGTTCTTTAATTCTTCCTGAGTCACAATCGGTAACGAATCAATGTGGTATTCAAACGCTTTTGTACCAGTGCGTTTTCTTCTCATTGATGGATTCTTGGATGCAAGATTGTCCAAAAATTTCCGACAACCTCTCTCTGTTGCTGGTACACCAGCACATCCAGCTAACTCAGATACCGTCGACCACATCACAGCACCTCACAATATCTTGAAGGCCAGATAACCGACGGTTCAACGCCTATTGCGGAAGCAATAATGCGCTCACCCTTAGGGTATTTACGGTCTAAAGCGTTATTGAGAGTGCGGGCATTTAAACCAGCGTTACGGGATAAACCAGCCAGGGTGGTCCCTTTCTTACGTAACTCGGCAATGATGTCAGCACGATGCCAATCACAAGAAGTGATTCCATTTGTTGATGTTTTCTGAGATTCTACTCGTTTATACATAGTAATAACTCATCTGTCTTACACACTGTAATAGTAGTGTTGATCACTAAAAGGAAAATTACAAGCTTTATTGGTTCCTTTTGTGACTCAAATGACAACTATCGCGAACATGCATCTAACACTGGAGGAATCAATGAGTTATACAGAAAAGGATCCGCATAACGAAAACGGCCCAAAAGTTCCTTTAAGTGATAATCAAAAAGGAACCACTTTTAGCGACAGGTTGCGGAAAGCGATAGACGGCAAGAGCATCCGTCAATTTGCGGCTGATTGCGGAATTAGTTATGGGGCGATGCATAAGTACTTTGCTGGCCACACACAACCGACACTGGACAACTTAGTTGTGCTGGCCCGTACAGCTGGAGTGAGTATCGAATGGCTTGCTACGGGTGAGCAGAGCAGTACTGGTACCAATTTAATTTCAAGGCCAGCAACTCCACCAAGTACAGCCATAAATGATGTGCATGGAAATGAAGTTGATTTAGAAGAGTTCATTTTTGTGCCGCGCTATAACGTGACTGCGTCTGCGGGCTACGGTGCTTGGAATGATGATGAAACGCCTATGTTCACGGTATCATTTAGACGTTATTGGGTGGTTAATCATTTAAAGGCTGATCCCAAACAGCTGTCTGTTATCAGCGTGCAAGGCGACTCGATGGAAGGCGTCCTGAACGACAAAGATATCATCCTTGTAAATCATGGTGATCGGGAACCTAGAGAGGGAATCTATGTATTGCGACTCGATGGACAATTAATCGTAAAACGAGTGCAGCGCTTGCCAGGAGCACAACTCATTGTTACGAGCACAAACCCGGTTTACAAGCCGTTCAACATTGACCTTAACAATGTCCCATCGGATTTTTGTATTGTTGGCAAAGTGGTCTGGTATGGGCGGGTCATTTAACAGTTTTTAAAACATGTTTAATACCGATCTCATTGCTCTCAAACCAGTGCAAAAGTTAGCGCATTATTTCTCATAATCTATCATTTTCTGTCGAGCTGTGCGGAATCCTCACCGCGCCTCGCAACCCCCGTCATTCATGGCCTCAGCGCCTTTCTTCCCCCACATAACCACCATGCAGAAACGATCACCTCCCCACATTCGGAGGTGGGAATCATCAGTTACCTCATCCAGCAGGAGTGCACAGGCTTTTGCCAGTATCAACGAAGAGCGGTCCAAATCCTTCAACGTCCTCAACCGCTTCTTTTGCCCTGCTTTTTTAGCCTCTCCCGCAATATTAGTGATTAGCATATCCAAAACATCGATGGCTTCATCCAGCGCAATGACCTCCAATGATTTAACAAAGGCAATAAGTATCGCTGTACGTTTCTTCATGGGGATACGAACTATCTTTTTTACCGAGGTTACATTGGCATAGCGAGCAAGACTTTTTAGCTGAGCCGGTGGAAGGCCTGTAAAATCAAGTTGCTGAAAACCCAGTTGGTGCAATTTGTTATAACGATCAAGTGCATCGTTAAATGCAGGACTACTGACTGTCACAGGACCTTTTTTCAGTTGCTCGAACATGGATACTCTCTGACCTTCACTAAAGCTCAGTAATTCATCCAGTTGTCGTTTCTGTTCATCATTGGGCAATGCCAGTAATCTTTGCCAAAGACGGTTTGCTGCTCGTTCGCGGATTTCGGTGATCACTCTGGAGAGTGTTGTGGTTCCTGGTAATAAAATTGGCACTGTTGCAAATAGTCGGTGGTGATAAACTTATCATCCCCTTTTGCTGATGGAGCTGCACATGAACCCATTCAAA
>NZ_JAOWHW010000001.1:0-206 GCF_030332425.1 Citrobacter sp. Cpo142 | reverse complement strand
TCATTTCTTATTACGGAGAAATGAAACAGTGTGTCGTTTCAATTTTCAGCTTGATCCAGATTTTTAAAGAGCAAAACTTCGCAGTGAACCTTTTCAGGTACACTCTGAAGTTTTCTTGTGTTTTTGCAGTAAGGATGGTGGAGCTATGCGGGATCGAACCGCAGACCTCCTGCGTGCAAGGCAGGCGCTCTCCCAGCTGAGCTATA
>NZ_JAOWHW010000044.1:0-209 GCF_030332425.1 Citrobacter sp. Cpo142 | reverse complement strand
TACGGCGTTTCACTTCTGAGTTCGGCATGGGGTCAGGTGGGACCACCGCGCTACAGCCGCCAGGCAAATTCTGTTTATCAGACCGTGTTTTACGTTCTGATGTAATCTGTAATCAAGCTGAAATCGATGTCTGTCTTTCGCCAAAACATCTTCGGCGTTGTAAGGTTAAGCCTCACGGTTCATTAGTATCGGTTAGCTCAATGTATCGC
>NZ_JAOWHW010000043.1:0-61843 GCF_030332425.1 Citrobacter sp. Cpo142 | reverse complement strand
TAGGCCGGATAAGGCGTTGGCAGCATCCGGCACGGTGCGCAGAACTGCCTGATGGCGCTGTGCTTATCAGACCTGCGGCTGCGTGTAGTTTGTAGGCCGGATAAGGCGTTGGCCGCATCCGGCATGGTGCGCGGAACTGCCTGTTGCGCTGTGCTTATCAGGCCTACGGCTGCGTGTAGTTTGTAGGCCGGATAAGGCGTTGGCCGCATCCGGCACGGTGCGCGGAACTGCCTGATGGCGCTGTGCTTATCAGGCCTATGGCTGCATGTAGTTTGTAGGCCGGATAAGGCGTTAGCCGCATCCGGCACGGTGCGCAGAGCTGTGTTAGCGTTTAGCTACACGAATAGTCTGCGCGAGGCGAGATGGTTTTTCTTCGGTGGTTTTCTGCGGAGCGGTCGCGTAAGCCGTTTCTACACAAACAAACGTTTTGTAGCCATCATCCGGCATGTCGCCCATGCTGACGGACAGCGCCGGGCCAGGGTTCCAGCCCACGACATTCAGGTGGTGGTGATGGACAACGTCGATATTGCGATTCAACGCTTCATCATGAATCACGCTACACGCTTCCGGATTCAGATAAACGCGATCGGTGCGGTCCGGGAAGGTCTGGATACCATCAGCCAGCACATCTTCTTTAGCATCATTCACTTTATCGATCAGGCGATCGCCAAGACCACTGACTTTCACTGCCGCAATGTCACCAACGTTGAAATAGGTATGCAGTGCCGAGGTGGTTTCAAACTCACCATGAGCTTCCAGCTCCATCTCACAGGTGGCTCCCACTTTGAAGCGGGCCAGTAGGCAAAACTCGTGTGGCCAAAGCTGACTCGTTTCAGCGTTGCTCTGCAGTTCAAACGTCAGCACCACGCCATTGTCGTCTTCGTTGTGAGCTTTCAGCGTCCATGGCAGATTGCGGGCAAAACCATGCGAAGGCAGGCCCTGCTGAGCAGCCGGACCAAACCACGGCCAGCAAATTGGTACGCCGCCACGCAGCGCTACGCCGGTTTTAAACGGGGTATTATTACTTAGCCACAGGACTTCCTCTTCACCATTTGGTTTCCAGGAAAGAAGATGTGCGCCCTGCAGTGCGAAAGAAGCTTTAACCTGTGGGTGATCGACAACAAGAACCTCAAGCTCATCAAGCTGACGGCGGGAGAGGACAGGGGTAATTTGTTCGATTACCGGAAGTGCAAAAATTTTATTAATCATTACGCAATCCTTTCTTCAGGCAAAAAAAAGAGCGACCTGAGTCGCTCTTACAGATTACTGTTTCATCTCAACTTATTTGGAGATGTGTGCAATCAGGTCCAGAACTTTGTTGGAGTAGCCGGTTTCGTTGTCGTACCAGGATACCAGTTTCACGAAGTTGTCGTTCAGTGCGATACCAGCTTTAGCATCGAACACGGAAGTGCAAACTTCACCGTTGAAATCGGTAGATACTACGTCGTCTTCGGTGTAACCCAGAACGCCTTTCATCGGGCCTTCGGAAGCAGCTTTGATTGCTTTCTTAATTTCTTCGTAAGAAGCAGCTTTTTCCAGACGAACAGTCAGGTCAACAACGGATACGTTCGGGGTAGGAACGCGGAACGCCATACCAGTCAGTTTGCCGTTCAGTTCTGGCAGTACTTTACCTACAGCTTTAGCTGCACCGGTAGAGGACGGGATGATGTTCTGGGATGCGCCGCGGCCGCCGCGCCAGTCTTTGTGAGACGGGCCATCAACGGTTTTCTGAGTAGCGGTGGTCGCGTGAACAGTAGTCATCAGACCTTCGATGATGCCGAAGTTGTCGTTGATAACTTTAGCCAGCGGAGCCAGGCAGTTAGTGGTGCAGGAAGCGTTAGAAACGATGTCCTGACCTTCGTATTTGTCAAAGTTAGCGCCTTTAACAAACATCGGAGTGTTATCTTTGGACGGACCAGTCAGAACCACTTTTTTCGCGCCAGCAGTGATGTGCTTACGAGCGGTTTCATCTGTCAGGAACAGGCCAGTAGCTTCAGCTACTACGTCAACACCAACTTCGTCCCATTTCAGGTTAGCCGGATCACGTTCAGCGGTAACACGGATTTTTTTACCGTTTACGATCAGATGACCGTCTTTCACTTCAACGGTACCGTTGAAACGGCCGTGAGTGGAGTCATATTTCAGCATGTAAGCCATGTAGTCAGCGTCTAACAGGTCGTTGATTGCAACGATCTCGATGTCAGAGCGTTCTTGAGCAGCACGGAAAACAATGCGACCGATACGGCCAAAACCGTTGATACCTACTTTGATAGTCATATATTCCACCAGCTATTTGTTAGTGAATAAAAGGTTGCCTGTAAAATTACAAAAACCTTACGCAGCGTCAAGCGGAATCGTGTCAATCATTGCGACAAATCAATCTGCTGCCTAAGCTTTGCGCAACTGACTCGCCTCACTCTTCCTTTGGGCTTGAAACCACATGGGGTCGGCGGCCCGAATTTTAAAGGGCAATCAAGATAAAAACGTGATTCTGATCACGAATTGCAGGCTGCCATTTCGCAAGGATCAAGTTTAGAACAAAAGTTCGCACTCCGGTGTTAATGTTTTGTTAGAATCTGTCCCGCGATGTGAGTTTAGATAAAGCGAGATGTGAGCAAATGGCTAATCAACCTTCTCCAGAAGAACTGAAAAAAAATTTAACCGAAATGCAGTTCTACGTAACGCAGAATCACGGGACAGAACCGCCATTTACCGGACGTTTGCTACATAACAAACGTGACGGCATCTACCACTGTTTGATCTGCGACAATCCGCTATTTCGTTCCGAGACAAAATATGACTCTGGCTGCGGCTGGCCCAGCTTTTACGAGCCTGTCAGCGATGAGGCTATCCGTTACATAAAAGATACGTCACACGGCATGCAGCGCATTGAAATCCGCTGCGGTAACTGTGATGCGCACCTGGGACACGTCTTCCCGGATGGTCCGAAACCTACCGGTGAACGGTACTGCGTTAACTCAGCGTCTTTGAACTTCACCGATGGTGAAAACGGTGAGCAAACCAAGGGTTGAAGAAACGATTCAGCAAATTATTCTACGGAGAGTGGATTTAACATGAATCTTGATGAGATGATCAACAGCATGACGCCGGAAGTTTATCAGCGCTTATCGACTGCCGTTGAGCTAGGGAAATGGCCGGATGGCGTAGCGCTAACGGCAGAACAAAAAGAGAATAGCTTACAGCTGGTGATGTTATGGCAGGCGCGAAACAATATTGACGCACAGCATATGACGATTGATACCAATGGTGAGATGGTTATGAAGAGCAAGCAGCAGTTGAAGGTTGAGTTTGGTATTACGCCAGAACCGATTGCGACCTTTAAATCCTAATTACCCAGGCCCGGCAAACATCTGTGTCGGGCCTGCAGTTGATATTATTTCTTGTTCATCATCGCCTTCAGATCGGCGAACGGGTTGTATTTCGCTTCGCCTACGGCCTTTTGCGCATCTTCTCCTGCAACCACCGTTGAACCATACTGGTCCGCTTCCGTATATTTGGAATGTTCGTGATCGTGGCAGTACAGGCACAACATTTCCCAGTTGCTACCATCTTCCGGGTTATTCGAGTGATCGTGATCGATATGGTGTACCGTCAACTCGCGCAAATTTGAATACACGAACTCACGGGAACAGCGTCCGCAGACCCAGGGAAAGAGTTTAAGCGCCTTTTCCCGGTAACCGACTTCCAGACGGGCGTAATTTTTAGGGATAAAAGCCATAAAGCTCATGCCTCCAGTAGAAATGAAGAGCTGCGCCAAAAGCTGGCGCAGCGGAATGCGCTAATCATAACCTATTGTGTCAGGTGTTGGGATCAGTGTTTGATGCCTAACGAATCGGCTAACTGCTTCGCCAACTGATTATTGTCATCTGCGCCGTACTCCCAGAACATGGCGCCTGCCAACCCTTTGCTTTTGATGTAGTCGGCTTTGATCGCCACTGAACGCGGGTTTTCATAGGAGAGGGCAAAGAGTTTTTTTCCATCCGCAGACTGTACCGACAGCCACGGCACTTTCGCTTCATCATCCCAATGTTGGCTAAAGCGTTTTTGCGGATCGTTAATCAACTTCGCCACAATATCGTTGTACTTCACGTAGGTATCTTTGCTCAGGTCGATGCCCAGTGATTTGAACAACTCAATTTGAGCTGACTCGAAATAGGGCTGGGTAGCCGGGTTTTTCTGCGCGTCAGGTTTGCTCCAGTCAATACCTGGCTCAACGGCGCGTTTTGGTACGCGGCCATAAAAGCCAATGCCCAGATTCATTTGACTCGGTTTCAGACCGGCGGCGAGATAGTTATTGACCACAAAATCGGCGCTGTACTTATCCGCTGCGGCGACCGTCGGCCATTGCGTCGAATCATACAGGTTCGAGTTGAAATATTGGGTGCCGTAAGCCATGTCGTAGGTCATCAGGTTGATGTAGTCGAGCGATGGTGCAATGGCTTTGACATCCACCCAGCTTTTCGGACTTTCTGCATTTGCGCCCACGGCGATGGTCAGCAGTTTTTTATGCCCCAATGCGGCGCGCAGCTCTGTTAATAGCGCGGTGAAGTTAGCGCGGTCAGCCGGTTGGCTTTCGACCAGTCCCCAGGCGCCGTTAACCGGATATTCCCAGTCGAGATCGATGCCATCCAGACCATATTTCGCAATTATCTCCTGCGCAGACTGAATAAACACTGCGCGTGTTTCCTTCGTTGCTGCCGCGCCAGAGAATCCACGCGCTCCCCAACCGCCGACGGAAAGCAAAACTTTCAGGTTTGGATTTTGTTTACGCAGCTGTGGAATTTTCAGCAAATCATCCTGCACTTTCTGTGAAAGCCAAATCTGATGCAGTTTGCTGGCGTCTTTTAAGGCGTCATTGGTCTCGTCTTTTTCGTTGTTATAGACAAGGCCAAACGAATAGTTGAGATGGGTTATCTGGCGAACATCCAGTTTATTGATGTCGCCACCGGGACCGGCAGTGACGTCGCCGCCACCATTAAAGTAGCCAACTGACATCAGTGAACTGGCGGAAACAACGCTGGCGCAGAGCAGGGGTAGTGCTGCCAACAAAGGCAATAGTTTCATCGGTGTTCCTCTTTGACATTTAAACAAGCAAACACGCCACGGAAATGGCGTGGCGAAAAAAACAGCACCCACAGGTTAACAGTTTCATAACAGGAAAAATGCGAAGGGGTTCACGCCATTTTAGCGAAGCGGCAGCCACGTTCACTTGGGTTTCAGTTCAACTTTGCATTTATTTGTGATCTTGGTTGTGAAATACAGATCAAAATCTGTGTTTTAAAGATTTGGTGTTGACCTCAAAAATTATATGGATAAGTATGATGGTCACTGATGCAAAACTAAACACAAAGGAAAATTCCATGAAAGCACTGGCAAGATTTGGCAAGGCCTTTGGCGGCTACAAGATGATTGATGTTCCGGAACCGGTATGTGGTCCGGATGACGTTGTGATTGAAATTAAGGCTGCTGCTATCTGCGGCGCTGACATGAAACACTACAATGTCGACAGTGGATCCGAGCAGTTTAATTCGATTCGTGGTCATGAATTTGCGGGTCAAATTGTGCAGGTTGGCGACAAGGTTAAGGACTGGAAGGTGGGACAGCGAGTTGTGTCTGACAACAGCGGGCACGTTTGCGGCGTTTGTCCGGCCTGTGAACAGGGCGATTTTCTTTGTTGTACAGAAAAGGTGAATTTAGGTCTGGACAACAATACCTGGGGCGGTGGGTTTTCTAAATATTGTCTGGTCCCTGGGGAAATACTCAAAATTCACCGCCATGCTCTGTGGGAAATCCCGGCAGGGGTAGATTATGAAGAGGCGGCTGTACTGGATCCTATATGCAATGCCTACAAATCTATCGCTCAGCAATCCAAATTTCTTCCAGGCCAGGATGTGGTGGTCTTTGGTACTGGTCCATTAGGACTCTTTTCCGTTCAAATGGCGCGCATTATGGGGGCCGTTAATATTGTGATGGTCGGGCTGGAAGAGGATGTTGCCGTACGCTTCCCGATCGCCAAAGAGCTGGGTGCGACAGCTGTCGTTAACGGTTCGACCGAAGATGTGGTTGCACGCTGCCAGGAAATCTGCGGTAAAGACAATCTGGGGCTGGTCATCGAATGTTCTGGTGCCAATATCGCCCTAAAACAATCGATCGAAATGCTGCGCCCGAATGGTGAAGTCGTTCGCGTCGGTATGGGCTTTAAACCTCTCGATTTCTCCATCAACGATATCACCGCGTGGAATAAAAGCATCATTGGCCATATGGCCTACGATTCCACATCCTGGCGCAATGCTATACGCCTGCTGGCCAGCGGCGCAATCAACGTTAAACCGATGATCACTCACCGTATCGGCCTGTCGCAATGGCGCGAAGGGTTTGACGCCATGGTCGATAAAACCGCGATTAAAGTCATCATGACTTACGACTTTGATGAATAACATGTTTATTAAAAGGACGTTATCGCATGGAACAAATAGCAAAACCGCACTGCGGCGCCAGGCTGGACAGGCTACCTGACTGCCGTTGGCACACGTCGATGTTTGCGATGGTTGCCTTTGGATTACTGGTTTGTTGGAGTAATGCCGTTGGCGGATTAATTCTCGCGCAGTTAAAAGAGCTTGGTTGGACCGATAATTCCACCACCGCCACGTTTTCTGCCATTACGACGGCGGGAATGTTTCTCGGCGCGCTCGGTGGGGGAATTATCGGCGATAAAACCGGACGTAAAAACGCATTTATTTTGTATGAAGCGATTCATATTATTTCTATGATCGTTGGCGCGTTTTCACCCAATATGACTTTCCTGATCGCCTGCCGTTTTGTAATGGGAGTTGGATTAGGCGCGCTGTTGGTGACTCTGTTTGCCGGGTTCACCGAATATATGCCAGGCAGAAATCGCGGCACCTGGTCAAGCCGGGTCTCGTTTATCGGTAACTGGTCTTATCCGCTCTGTTCGCTGATCGCGATGGGATTGACGCCGTTAATCAGCGCCGAATGGAACTGGCGCGTGCAGTTGCTGATCCCGGCCGTACTGTCGCTGGTGGCGACCGTTATTGCCTGGCGTAGTTTCCCAGAGTCGCCTCGTTGGCTGGAATCCCGCGGACGCTACGCCGAAGCTGAAAAGGTGATGCGGGCCATTGAAGAAGGGGTTGTTCAGCAGACCGGCAAGCCACTGCCGCCTGTGGTATTTGAAGATGACGACAAAGCCCCGCGCACAGTTCCTTACTCGGCCTTATTAACGGGTGTGTTACTGAAGCGCGTTATTTTAGGTTCCTTTGTCCTGATTGCCATGAACGTCGTCCAGTACACCTTAATTAATTGGCTACCGACAATATTTATGACTCAGGGTATTAATCTTAAAGACTCCATTGTCTTAAATACCATGAGTATGTTCGGCGCGCCGTTTGGGATTTTTATCGCCATGCTGGTAATGGATAAAATTCCCAGAAAGATAATGGGTGTGGGATTATTAGTGTTAATTGCCGTGCTGGGATATATCTATTCACTGCAAACCAGCATGCTACTGATTACGCTAATTGGTTTCTTCCTGATTACTTTTGTCTATATGTACGTTTGTTACGCCTCGGCAGTCTATGTTCCGGAAATATGGCCGACCGAAGCGAAACTTCGCGGTTCTGGTCTGGCGAATGCGGTAGGGCGTATCAGCGGTATCGCCGCGCCTTATGCGGTCGCGGTATTGCTTAACGGTTATGGAGTGACGGGTGTATTTGTACTGCTGGGTGCGGTCTCCATTATTGTCGCTGTCGCCATTGCTACCATCGGAATTGAAACCAAAGGCGTCTCTGTCGAAAGTCTCGGTATTGATGCAGTTACCAGCAAATAATATTGATGGGAAATAAAATGAAAAATTCAAAAGCGATATTAAAAACGCCGGGCAAGATGAAAATTATTGCCGCCGATATCCCGGTACCCAAAGAGCATGAAGTACTGATCAAAATTGAATACGTAGGTATTTGCGGTTCAGATGTTCACGGTTTCGAATCAGGTCCCTTTTTTCCGCCAAAAGACCCGAACCAGGAAATTGGCCTCGGACATGAATGTGCCGGTACGGTGGTGGCGGTAGGAAATCGCGTCAGTAAATTTAAACCGGGCGACCGGGTGAACATTGAACCCGGCGTGCCGTGCGGTCACTGCCGCTACTGTCTGGAGGGCAAATACAACATCTGTCCTGATGTCGACTTTATGGCCACGCAGCCTAATTATCGCGGCGCGCTAACCCACTATCTGTGCCATCCGGAGAGCTTCACTTACAAGCTGCCCGATAACATGGACACCATGGAAGGCGCGCTGGTAGAGCCTGCGGCGGTAGGGATGCATGCCGCAATGCTGGCGGACGTTAAACCGGGCAAGAAAATCGTCATTTTGGGGGCGGGCTGTATTGGTTTAATGACCCTGCAAGCCTGTAAATGTTTGGGTGCTACCGACATCGCCATTGTTGATGTCCTGGAAAAGCGTCTGGCCATGGCCGAGCAGCTTGGCGCGACGACTGTGATCAACGGGGCGAAAGAGGACACCGTTGCCCGCTGTCAGCAGTTCTCCGGCGATATGGGGGCTGACATTGTTTTTGAAACTGCCGGCTCGGCAATCACCGTTAAGCAGGCTCCGTACCTGGTGATGCGCGGTGGGAAAATCATGATCGTTGGGACGGTTCCTGGTGATTCGGCAATTAATTTCCTCAAAATTAACCGTGAAGTCTCCATTCAGACTGTTTTCCGCTACGCCAACCGCTATCCGGTCACTATTGAAGCCATTTCCTCCGGGCGTTTCGATGTCAAGTCGATGGTGACGCATATTTATGATTATGAAGATGTTCAGCGCGCGTTTGATGAGTCAGTTAACAACAAACGTGAAATTATCAAAGGCGTTATTAAAGTTAACCATTAATTTATTGAAAAGGGAGAAACAACTATGCTGGCAGATATTAAATATTGGGAAAATGATGCCCAGAATAAACATTATGCGATTGCCCACTTTAACGTGTGGAATGCGGAAATGTTAATGGGGGTGATGGATGCGGCGGAAGAGTCTAAATCGCCGGTGATTATCTCATTCGGCACCGGTTTTGTGGGTAATACCTCGTTTGAAGATTTTTCACATATGATGGTTTCGATGGCGAAAAAAGCCTCGGTGCCGGTTATTACCCATTGGGATCACGGGCGCAGCATGGAAATTATTCATAACGCCTGGACTCACGGCATGAATTCACTGATGCGCGATGCCTCCGCTTTTGATTTCGAAGAGAATATCCGCCTGACTAAAGAGGCGGTGGACTTCTTCCATCCGTTGGGTATTCCGGTTGAGGCGGAGCTGGGCCACGTGGGGAATGAAACGGTTTATGAAGAAGCGCTGGCGGGCTATCACTATACCGACCCGAGTCAGGCGGCGGAATTTGTCGAGCGTACCGGCTGCGATTCTCTGGCGGTGGCGATTGGGAACCAGCACGGCGTTTATACCTCTGAGCCGAAACTGAATTTCGATGTGGTCAAACGCGTGCGCGAGGCGGTATCCGTTCCGCTGGTGCTGCACGGCGCGTCCGGCATTAGCGATGCGGATATCAAAAAAGCCATTTCATTAGGTATTTCGAAAATCAATATTCATACCGAACTGTGCCAGGCGGCAATGGCGGCGGTGCAGGAGAACCAGAATCAGCCGTTCCTGCACGTTGAGCGTGAAGTTCGCAAAGCGGTAAAAGAGCGCGCGCTGGAGAAAATCAAACTGTTTGGCTCTGACGGTAAAGCGGAATGACAATATGGATAATATCGAGGTTATTTGTATAGGGGCGGCAATTGTTGATATTCCCTTGCAACCAGTGAGTAAAAATATCTTTGATGTTGACTCTTATCCATTAGAACGAATAGCAATGACCACGGGAGGTGACGCTATTAATGAGGCGACGATTATTTCTCGCCTTGGCCATCGCACGGCGTTAATGAGTCGGATAGGTAATGATGCAGCCGGTTATTTTATTGTCGACCACTGCCATCGGGAGAATATTGATATTAAAAGCCTGAAGCAGGATGCTGATATTGATACTTCCATTAACGTAGGTTTAGTCACCGCTGATGGCGAACGCACCTTTGTGACTAGCCGTAACGGCAGTTTATGGAAACTGAATATAAACGATGTTGATTTCGACCGTTTTTCTCAGGCAAAGCTGCTGTCGCTAGCGAGTATTTTTAATAGCCCGTTGTTGGATGGTGATGCACTGACGGCAATTTTCACACAGGCGAAAGCGCATAAGCTCATTATCTGCGCGGATATGATTAAACCGCGACTGAATGAAACGCTGGACGACATCCGTGAAGCGCTGAGCTACGTGGATTATCTGTTTCCCAATTTTGAAGAGGCAAAACTGCTCACCGGGAAAGATACGCTGGATGAGATTGCCGACAGTTTCCTGAACTGTGGTGTGAAAACCGTCGTGATTAAGACCGGCAAAAGAGGCTGCTTTATCAAACGTGTCGATATGAAAATGGTAGTCCCGGCCGTGTCGGGGATTACCGCCATCGACACCATCGGCGCGGGGGATAACTTTGCTTCAGGATTTATCTCCGCGCTGCTTGAAGGTAAGCCGCTTCGCGACTGCGCGCTGTTTGCTAATGCAACGGCGGCAATATCGGTACTGAGCGTGGGTGCGACGACGGGTGTGAAGAACAGAAAGCTGGTTGAACAACTTCTTGACGAATACGAAGGGTAATAGCGGCAGATGAAAATGATTCCTTTAGGCAGTACGGATATTACGCTTTCCCGCATGGGATTAGGTACATGGGCCATTGGCGGCGGTCCGGCATGGAATGGCGATCTCGATTTGCAGATTTGTATTGATACCATTGTTGAGGCGCATCGCTGCGGTATTAATCTGATTGATACCGCGCCAGGCTACAACTTTGGCAACAGTGAAGTGATTGTCGGTCAGGCGCTGAAAAAGCTGCAGCGCAGCGAGGTAGTTGTTGAAACCAAATGCGGCATCGTCTGGGAGCGAACAGGCAGCCTGTTTAACAAAGTGGGCGATCGCCAGCTGTATAAAAACCTCACGCCTGAGTCTATTCGTGAGGAGGTTGATGCCAGCCTGCAAAGATTGGGTATCGACAGTATTGATATCTATATGACCCACTGGCAGTCGGTCGAACCCTGTTTTACGCCGATTGCGGAAACCGTAGACACGCTGAATGCACTGAAAAAAGAGGGGAAAATCCGTTCGATTGGTGCGGCGAACGTCGATGCCGGGCATATCAAAGAGTATCTCAAACACGGTGAGCTGGATATCATCCAGGCCAAGTACAGCATTCTTGACCGGGCGCTGGAAGCTGATCTGCTGCCGCTATGCCAGCAGAATGGCATCATCGTGCAGGTATATTCACCGCTTGAGCAGGGGTTGTTGACCGGTACTATCGCCCGAGATTATGTTCCTGGCGGCGCACGGGCTAACAAGGTTTGGTTTCAGCGGGAAAATATGCTGCGGGTGATTGATATGCTAGAGCAGTGGCAGCCACTGTGTGAAAAATACCGCTGCACAATCCCCGCATTAGCTCTGGCGTGGATTTTAAAGCAAAGCGATTTGATCACCTTACTGAGTGGTGCAACCGCACCTGAACAGGTTCGCGAGAACGTCGAGGCGTTAACCATTCCCCTGACAGATGATGATTCATTATTGATGAGGCGAATGGCGGAAGCGTTGGATATAAATTAAGTCGGATAGAATTGACCTCTGTTTCTGCGTAAAAAAGTATTGAAATCTGTGATTCAGACATGTTCTTTTGAAAATAAACATAGCCTGTGAGATACTAGGGTCTTATTATTACTTTGCAGGAAACAGAGGTGTCATCGTGGCGGCAAAAGACAGGATTCAAGCCATTAAGCAAATGGTGGCTAACGATAAGAAAGTGGCGGTATCTAATTTAAGTTCAATCTTTCAGGTGACTGAGGAAACGATTCGCCGCGATCTTGAAAAACTGGAAGATGAAGGTTTTTTGACCCGAACATATGGTGGTGCAGTGCTCAATACCACCGCGTTGTCCGACAATATTCATTTTTATAAGCGTGCAAAATCTTTCTTCGAAGAAAAGCAGATCATTGCCCGTAATGCCTTACCGTTTATTAAAAATAAGACCACAATGGCTGCCGACTCCAGCAGTACCGCGATGGAATTATTAAAGCTGTTGAAGGAAAGAAACGATCTGACGTTGCTTACCAATTCGGCTGAAGCATTTCATGAGTTGGCGCAGTCAGAAATTAACGTGGTTTCTACCGGCGGTGAGCTGAATAAGAATACGCTGTCGCTGCAGGGAAGAATCACCAAGGAGATTATCAGCCGTTATCATGTTGATATCATGGTGATGAGCTGCAAAGGTTTGGATATGCAGAGTGGGGCGCTTGATTCTAATGAAGCGGAAGCGGAAATCAAAAAAACCATGATCCGCCAGGCGACTGAGGTGGCCCTGTTAGTTGATCACTCAAAGTTTGACCGTAAAGCTTTCGTTCAGCTCGTGGACTTTAGCCATATTAATTACCTAATAACCAATAAGGCACCGGGTGCAGAGTGGATTGCATTTTGCAAAGAGAATAATATTCAACTCGTTTATTAGCTATAACGAGGGTTGTGTCGATATTATTTTAAGTTTGCACCTGGTAAATGCCATAAGAATCTAATGATGATGGATGGCGCGGCAAAATTTTTCTGCCGCGATCGCCATACTTTCTATTTAGCTGAATTTGAGGCATCCAGATGGAACAATGTGACCCTATCGGCGCAAGATTAGATCGCTTACCTTTATCTCGATTTCATTTTCGTATTTTTGGAATTATTAGTTTTAGTTTGTTAATCACTGGTTTTCTCAGCTATTCCGGGAATGTGGTATTAGCAAAACTAGTCAGCACAGGCTGGTCAAACAATTATCTAAATGCCGCGTTTACCTCAGCGCTGATGTTTGGTTACTTTATCGGTTCGCTAGCCGGTGGGTTTATTGGTGATTATCTCGGTCGACGCAAAGCGTTCCGCGTCAATTTGTTAATCGTCGGGGCCTCAGCCTGCGCTGCAACGTTTGTGCCCAACATGTACTGGCTTATTTTCTTCCGCTGTCTGATGGGGATTGGAATGGGGGCGCTAATTATGGTGGGCTATGCCTCATTTACAGAATTCATTCCACCCGCGGTTCGTGGGAAATGGTCTGCCCGTCTGTCATTTGTCGGCAACTGGGCACCAATGCTATCTGCGGCAATTGGCGTCGTGATTATTGCACTTTTAAGCTGGCGGGTGATGTTTCTGCTCGGCGGCATGGCAATGCTGTTGGCCTGGTATCTGTCGGGAAAATACTATATTGAATCCCCGCGTTGGCTGGCTGGCAAAGGGCAGAGAAGCGAAGCTGAAAAACATCTTATGCAGGTGGAATCGCAAATTGAGAAAGAAAAAAACATCACTTTACCATCCTGCCGGAGCGAATGCTCGTCGGCGGATTTAAGTACGATAAGTGGTTCATTTTGGCTCTTGTTTAAGGGGCCAATGTTACGCTGTACACTGGTGGCGATCACGGTGCTTATCGCAATGAATATTTCGCTCTATACCATTACGGTATGGATCCCGACGATATTTGTTAATTCGGGAATCGATGTAACGAAATCCATATTTATGACCGCGATAATTATGATTGGCGCGCCGGTTGGGATATTTATTGCCGCGTTAATTATCGATCACTTTCCTCGGCGATTGTTTGGCTCATTCTTGTTGATTATTATCGCCTTGCTTGGGTATTTCTATTCGCTTCAAACTGAAGAGTGGGCAATTCTGAGCTACGGGCTGGTGATGATTTTTTTTCTGTATATGTATGTCTGCTTTGCCTCTGCAGTTTATGTCCCGGAACTATGGCCCACGCATCTTAGATTGAGAGGATCGGGTTTTGTGAATGCTGTGGGGAGGATTGTCGCTGTGTTTACGCCTTATGGCGTCGCTATTTTGTTGACCCGCTATGGCTCGGTTACGGTCTTTATCGTGCTAGGAGTAATGTTGGTGCTATGTGCGCTGATTCTTTTTTGTTTCGGCATCGAAACGCGCAAAGTATCACTGGAAGAGATTTCAGCGCTGGCCTGAGATAACGCGCCGACAGGAGAGACCCTGTCGGCATCGCTTACGGCTGGGTTTCCAGCCAGTCGTCCAACGTATACAGCGTTGCGCCCGCAGTTGCCATTTCCATAAAGGCGTTTGCACTGTCCTGGGGTTGAATATTAACGCCACGGCAGCCGTCGGTTATAACGCTGACGGTGTAGCCAAGATCGAGCGCATCCAGAACGGTGAATTTAACGCAATAGTCGGTAGCCAGACCCATGATGATGAGCTCGGCAATGCGGTGTTCGAGTAGCCATGCATTCAGCGCGGTAGCCTGACGACGACCATTATCAAAAAACGCGCTGTAGCTGTCGACCAGCGGGTTCTCACCTTTAGTGAACGTTTGAGTTATCGCACGCTGGTTCAGCAGCGGATGCAGGGCAGCACCTTCGCTGTTTTGTACGCAATGATCGGGCCAGAACGTCTGCGCCAGGCCATCGAGTTGTCCCTGGCTGTAGGACTCGACCTGATGCTGGCTGGCAAAACTACCATGATTCGCCGGGTGCCAGTCCAGACTGGCAACGACCGTGTCGCCGCGTATGGCACACCAGTCAATCAGGCGGTTGGCGATATCGATTGTGCTGTCACCTTGTGGGACCGCGAGGGCACCACCGGCACAAAAGTCATTTTGTAAATCGACCAACAGTAAGGCTCGGGCCATGGGCATAGACTCCTTTAATCGTCAGGTGTGAGCTCACCACGCAGATTTTGCGTCATTGCTTCACGAATTGTCTGCGTATCCAGTCCCTGACTCAGCAAATAGTGCAGTTTGGTGAGAGTGGCTTCGACGGTCATATCCGCGCCGCCAATCACGCCAGCATGTGCCAGCGCATTCCCTGTCGCGTAGCCCCCCATGTTCACCTTGCCGGACATACACTGCGTAAGGTTCACCACCACAATGCCACGCGAGCTCGCATCTTCAAGTTCTTTCAGGAACTCTTTATTCTGCGGCGCATTGCCCACGCCGTAGGAGCGCAAAATTAATGCTTTTACCGGCTGGCGCAGGAAGTTGCGCACTACATCAGCGGAGATCCCAGGATAAATAGTGACCACGCCAATCGGTTGCGGAGTGATAGGATGCACAATCAACTCACCTGTGCCGTGAGGTGCGGGCGGTGTTCCCAGCCGGCGAATGTGGATTCCGGCTTCCAGCAGTGGTGCAAGGTTGGGTGAGGCAAACGCGTCAAAACCATCAGCATGCGCTTTAGTGGTCCGGTTGCCGCGAAACAATCGATTGTTGAAAAACAGGGTAACTTCATTGATCGGATAATTTGCTGCAACGTACAACGCATTCAGCAAATTGATTTGTCCGTCAGAACGTAGCTCTGCTAATGGGATTTGTGACCCTGTCACAATGACTGGCTTGCCCAGATTCTCCAGCATAAATGAGAGTGCCGAAGCCGTAAACGCCATGGTGTCAGTGCCGTGCAGAATGACAAAACCATCGTAATCGTCGTAGTGCGCTTTAATGTCTTCAGCAATATGCTGCCAGTCTTCTGGCGTCATGTCGGAGGAATCCATCAGCGGGACGTATTCGTGGATGGTGAAGTCTGGCATCTCTGGGCGGTGGAATTCAGGCATCAGTGCCAGCTGACGCTGGAGATGACCGGAAACAGGAATATAACCCTGTTCTGAGCGCTGCATACCAATGGTACCGCCGGTATAGGCAACGTAAATCGATTTCTTTTGCATGACTTTTCTTCTGTCTCAAAGAAAACCCCTCTTCATCCCGAAGAGGGGTCAATAGTTAGCGAACGTTGGCGCAGGTCAGGCAAAACGCATAGCGGTTTTGCGGATCGTTAAACGCGGCCAGCTTTTCGCTTTCTGCTTTAACCGTACTCGCCGCAGAAGCGAGCGGCGCCGGGAGCATCGCCTGGATCGCTTCAGGCAGCATGGCACGAACGGAACCGGACATGCTGTCCATCACAATATCAACGAATGTCGGTTCGTCCTGATAATATTCAATGTGCCATTGCTTCAGTTTGGCCAGCTCAGCCGCTTTCGCCACGGCGTCATCAAAATCACCCAGACTGTCTACCAGACCATTGGCTTTCGCATCCTGGCCGGTCCAGACGTGGCCCTGCGCGATTTTGTCAATCTGCTCAGGCGTTGTCTTACGCGCATCTGCGACCAGCGTGATAAAGCGCTTATAGCCGTTCTCGATGCTCAGTTGCATCATTTGCTGCACTTCAGGTGGTAACGCTTTGGTGATGGAGATATCCGCCAGTGGGGATGTCGCCACGCCGTCGGTGTGTACACCAATGGAATCTAGACTGTTTTCCACAGTGTTGATCACGCCAAAGATCCCGATTGAACCGGTCAGCGTGCTGGGGTTCGCCACAATGTAGCTTGCTGGGGTGGAGATCCAGTACCCACCGGATGCCGCCATGCCGCCCATGGACACGACAACCGGTTTGCCTGCCGCTTTTGCCGCAGCCAGCTCAGCGCGAATGACTTCGGAGGCGCTGACGCTGCCGCCAGGGCTGTTCACGCGCAGCACAATCGCTTTCACTTTCGGATCAAGACGCGCTTCGCGGATCTGAGCGGCTGTGGTGTCACCCCCCACATTCCCCGGCGTTTCTTCACCGTCCATAATTGCGCCATTCGCGAAGACGACGCCAATGCTGTCCCCAGTATCCGCTGGCGTTTTCAGCGAATAATCGTAATAGCTGACGGCGCGATAATTTTTATCCGCTTTGCTCCAGCCAAACTGTTTGGTCAGCATTTTTTCGACTTCAGCGCTGGAAGCGAGTGCATCCACCAGTTTGTTGTCGAGCGCATATTTCGCGGTATCACCATCGACTTTTGTCAAACCGTCCAGCATGGCCTGTGCGCCCGGGAACACCTGCTGGGCAGGGATCTGGCGGTTGGCAGCGACTGTGTCGAGATAGTTCTGCCACAGCTCGCCGATCCAGCGGCTGTCGGCCTCGCGCGCGGCAGGAGACATATCATCACGAATGAACGGTTCTACGGCAGACTTATAAGTCCCGACACGGAATACGTGTGTGGAAACTTTCAGCTTGTCGAGCAGGGACTTGTAGTACAAACCGTTGGTGGCAAAGCCGTGCAGATCAACGGAACCCTGCGGAGAGAGATAAATTTTATTGGCGAAACTGGCGAGGTAGTACTGCCCCTGGCTGAAGTTATCGCCCACGGCAAAGACCGGTTTGCCGCTGTCGCGGAATTCCCGCAGCGCTTTACCGATATACTGCATGGAAGGCTGGTCGGCCCCGGCAAAATTTTTCAGATCCATCACAATGCCGGTGATGTTGCGATCATCTTTTGCCTGGCGAATAGTATTCACGATATCGAACAGGGAGTTTTCCTGCAGACGATCGGAACTGGCGCCAAACAGCTGACGACCAATAACGCTTAAACGACTGGTGCTCGAAGGCTTATCGACAATCACCCCCGAGATATCCAGCAGCAGTGCGCCTCGCTCAGCGTGTTCACTGGTATTGCTGCTGCTGACCTGCATCCAGATGCCCGCACCCACCAGCACCAACAAGATGAAGAACAGGTTAAGCACAAATTCACGGACGAAATTCAGTAATCGCCATGTCCATTTAAAAAATCCGGCAATAAATCGCCACAGGGTTCGCATGTATTCTCCCTACCGATTAACAACACGCCACCCCGAAATTCCGGAGAAAGGCGATAAGATGAGGCTATCGTAATGACCCGACAGGCACTTGTCAGCAGGAATCACCGCCTGTGCTGTAACAAAATCCGCTCACGTGTTAATTTTGTGAACAAATCTCATTGTTGGAGTTAAGCAAATGGATGCACTCGAATTACTGATTACCCGTCGTAGCGCCTCTCGTCTCGTCGAGCCGGCCCCGACAGGAGAGCAACTGCAAAACATTCTGCGGGCGGGTATGCGCGCGCCAGACCACAAAACGCTGCAACCGTGGCAATTCTTTGTCATTGAGGGCGAAGGGCGTGAGCGTTTTAGCGCGGTGCTTGAAAAAGGGGCGATTGCCGCAGGCAGTGACGAGAAAGCCCAGGACAAAGCCCGCAGCGCACCGTTTCGCGCGCCGCTAATTATTACCGTGGTGGCGAAATGTGAAGAAAACGACAAGGTTCCTCTGTGGGAACAAGAAATGTCTGCCGGTTGTGCGGTGATGGCTATGCAGATGGCCGCAATTGCCCAGGGCTTTGGCGGTATCTGGCGCAGTGGTGCATTAACCGAAAGTGCGGTCGTTCGCGAAGCATTCGACTGTCGCCCGCAAGATAAAATCGTCGGTTTCCTCTATCTGGGCACACCGCAGCTAAAAGCATCCACGACGATTAACCTTGCCGATCCGGGCGCATTCGTCCGTTATTTCTGATCTCAACGGCAAAACTGTCTGGATTCTGAGCAAAGACACCCGAATTCAGACAGTCACTCTTACCACATCATGGAATGAGCGCTACCATATCCGGATTGCAATGACAGGAGATGTCCATGAGCGAGCAAGCTATTCGTTTAACGCAATACAGCCACGGAGCCGGTTGCGGTTGTAAAATTTCCCCAAAAGTGCTGGAAACCATCCTGCACAGCGAGCAGGCGAAGTTTGTTGATCCGAACTTACTGGTGGGTAATGAAACCCGCGACGACGCGGCCGTATACGATCTGGGAAACGGCACCAGCGTTATCAGCACCACCGATTTCTTTATGCCGATTGTCGATAATCCGTTTGATTTTGGCCGCATCGCCGCGACTAACGCCATCAGCGATATTTTCGCTATGGGCGGCAAACCGATTATGGCAATTGCTATTCTGGGCTGGCCGCTGGATAAGCTGGCACCGGAAATCGCCCGCGAAGTAACCGAAGGCGGACGCTTTGCCTGCCGTCAGGCGGGTATTGCGCTGGCGGGCGGTCACTCTATCGATGCCCCAGAGCCAATCTTCGGCCTTGCGGTAACCGGCGTTGTGCCGACCGAACGCGTGAAGAAAAACAGCACCGCTGAAGCAGGGTGTAAGTTGTTCCTGACCAAGCCTCTGGGTATTGGCGTTCTGACAACTGCTGAGAAAAAATCACTGCTGAAAGAAGAACACAAAGGACTGGCGACAGAAGTGATGTGCCGGATGAACATTGCCGGTGCGGCATTCGCCGATATTGATGGCGTGAAAGCCATGACCGATGTTACCGGTTTTGGTCTGCTGGGGCATCTGAGTGAGATGTGTCAGGGTGCAGGCGTTCAGGCGCAGATCGTCTACCAGGATATTCCTAAGCTGCCAGGCGTTGAAGAATACATCGCGCAGGGCGCGGTGCCGGGTGGTACCCAACGTAACTTTGCCAGCTACGGACACCTGATGGGTGAAATGCCGCAATCGGTACGCGATCTGCTGTGCGATCCGCAAACTTCCGGTGGCCTGTTGCTGGCGGTAACGCCGGAAGCTGAAGCCGAAGTGAAAGCGGCAGCGGCGCAGTTCGGTATCGATCTCACCGCCATTGGTGAGTTAGTGGAAGCTCGTGGCGGTCGCGCCATGGTTGAGATTCGTTAACTCGATGCGGTTGTTTATTGCCGAAAAACCAAGTCTGGCGCGTGCTATCGCCGATGTGCTGCCGAAGCCGCATCGCAAAGGCGATGGTTTTATCGAATGCGGAAATGGACAAGTGGTGACCTGGTGTATTGGTCACCTGCTTGAACAGGCGCAGCCGGATGCCTACGACAGTCGTTATGCTCGCTGGAGTCTGGTCGATCTGCCGATTGTCCCGGAAAAGTGGCAACTGCAACCGCGCCCCTCGGTGACCAAACAGCTCAACGTCATTAAGCGCTTTTTGCATGAAGCCAGCGAAGTTATTCACGCCGGTGACCCCGATCGTGAAGGGCAACTGCTGGTGGATGAAGTGCTGGATTACCTGCAACTGGCACCTGAAAAGCGCCAGCAGGTGCAGCGTTGCCTGATTAACGACCTTAACCCGCAGGCCGTTGAGCGGGCTATTGAGCGGCTGCGCGCCAACAGTGAGTTTATCCCGCTGTGCGTGTCGGCACTGGCGCGAGCGCGTGCGGACTGGCTGTACGGTATCAATATGACGCGCGCTTACACCATTCTTGGACGTAACGCGGGCTATCAGGGCGTACTTTCGGTCGGGCGCGTACAGACGCCGGTGCTGGGCCTGGTTGTGCGTCGCGATGAAGAGATTGAAAACTTCGTCGCCAAAGATTTCTTCGAGGTAAAAGCGCATATCGTGACGCCCGCCGATGAGCGGTTTACCGCTATCTGGCAGCCGAGCGA
Organism: Citrobacter sp. Cpo142; assembly: GCF_030332425.1. NCBI lineage: Bacteria > Pseudomonadati > Pseudomonadota > Gammaproteobacteria > Enterobacterales > Enterobacteriaceae > Citrobacter > Citrobacter sp. Cpo142. The sequence continues at coordinate 41,477 of NZ_JAOWHW010000043.1, read as the reverse complement.
AGCGTGTGAGCCGTATCAGGATGAAGAAGGGCGCTTGCTGAATCGCACGCTGGCTGAACACGTGGTGAACCGCATTAACGGTCAACCGGCGATAGTCACCAGCTATAACGATAAACGGGAATCAGAATCCGCGCCGTTGCCGTTCTCGCTGTCTGCGTTGCAGATTGAAGCGGCGAAGCGCTTCGGTTTAAGTGCGCAAAACGTTCTGGATATCTGCCAGAAACTGTATGAAACCCATAAGTTGATTACCTATCCGCGTTCGGATAGCCGTTATCTGCCGGAAGAACACTTTGCCGGGCGTCACGCGGTACTGAACGCGATTAGCGTCCATGCGCCGGATCTGCTCCCGCAGCCGGCGGTCAATCCCGATACGCGAAATCGCTGTTGGGACGACAAAAAAGTGGATGCGCACCACGCCATCATTCCTACCGCGCGCAGTTCGTCCATCAACCTGAATGACAACGAAGCGAAAATTTACAACCTGATTGCCCGTCAGTATCTGATGCAATTTTGCGCAGATGCGGTATTCAGGAAGTGCGTTATTGAGCTGGATATCGCCAAAGGTAAGTTTGTCGCTAAAGCGCGTTTTCTGGCGGAAGCCGGATGGCGCACGCTGCTCGGCAACAAAGAGCGCGATGAAGATAATGACGGGACGCCGCTGCCGGTGGTGGCAAAAGATGACGAACTGCTGTGCGAAAAAGGCGAAGTGGTAGAACGTCAGACTCAACCACCACGTCACTTTACCGATGCCACGCTGCTGTCAGCGATGACCGGGATTGCGCGATTCGTGCAGGATAAAGATCTGAAAAAGATCCTGCGCGCAACGGATGGTTTAGGTACGGAAGCAACGCGCGCCGGTATTATCGAACTGCTGTTTAAGCGTGGGTTCCTGGTGAAAAAAGGACGTTATATCCATTCGACCGACGCGGGAAAAGCGCTGTTCCACTCGTTGCCAGAAATGGCGACGCGCCCGGACATGACAGCGCACTGGGAATCTATCCTGACCCAAATCAGCGAAAAGCAGTGCCGCTATCAGGATTTCATGCAGCCGCTGGTGGGGACGCTGTATCAGCTTATCGATCAGGCGCGCAGCACACCGGTACGACGCTTTCGCGGAATTACTGCACCTGGCGGTAGTGGTAGCGATAAGAAAAAGAGTGCGCCGCGTAAACGTCCGGCGAAAAAAAGCCCGCCATCGGAAGAGGCAGGCGTGTAATTTGTAGGCCGGATAAGGCACGTGTGCCGCATCCGGCAATGCCTGATGGCGCGACGCTTATCAGGTCTACGGAAACAACAGTTCTGAATTAAATCACGCCCTGACCCAACATCGCGTCGGCAACCTTCACGAAGCCCGCGATGTTGGCGCCACGTACGTAGTTGGTATGCTTGCTTTCGCCGCCGTATTCAACGCAGGCATGGTGAATATCCAGCATGATGTGGTGCAGGCGCGCATCCACTTTCTCCGCTTTCCAGCCCAGACGAGCGGCGTTTTGCGCCATTTCCAGACCGGATGTCGCTACGCCACCGGCGTTTGCGGCTTTACCCGGTGCGAACAGTACGCCCGCTTCGAGGAACAGATCTGTGGCCTCGATAGTGGTCGGCATGTTTGCCCCTTCGGCGACAGCTTTCACGCCGTTGGCGATCAGTACGCGCGCTGCATCGACATCCAGTTCGTTCTGAGTGGCGCACGGCAGGGCGATGTCGACCGGAACCGACCACGGTTGTTTGCCTTCCAGATAGGTCAGACCAAACTCACGGGCGTAATCCGCCACGCGACCGTCACGGCTGTCTTTGATCGCACACAGACGCGCCAGTTTTTCTTTAGTAAATCCGCTTTCGTCAACCACGGTACCGCTGGAATCAGAGGCGGTAACTACCCGCGCGCCAAACTCCATGGCTTTCTCAATGGCGAATTGCGCCACGTTGCCGGAGCCAGAAACCGCCACGCGCATGCCTTCAAAGCCCAGACCATGGCGTTTGAGCATTGCTTCGGTGAAGTACACCAGACCGTAGCCGGTGGCTTCCGGGCGGATCAGGCTGCCGCCAAAAGAGAGACCTTTACCGGTAAAGACGCAGGCGCTGTTGTTGGACAGTTTTTTCATCATCCCGGCCATAAAGCCGACTTCACGACCACCCACGCCGATATCGCCCGCCGGGACGTCGGTATCAGGACCTAAATGGCGGAACAGTTCGGTCATCAGTGCCTGGCAGAAACGCATGATTTCGCCTTCGCTTTTACCTTTCGGATCGAAATCGCTCCCGCCTTTACCACCGCCCATTGGCAGCGTGGTGAGGGCGTTCTTAAAGGTCTGCTCGAAACCCAGGAATTTCAGGATAGACAGGTTCACGGAAGGGTGGAAACGCATACCGCCTTTGTACGGGCCAATGGCAGAGCTAAACTGTACGCGCCACGCGCGGTTGACCTGCACCTGATTGCGATCGTCCAGCCAAACTACGCGGAACTGGATCACGCGCTCCGGTTCAACCAGACGTTCCAGCAACGACATCTGACGATAACGCGGGTTCTGCTCAAGAAAGGGCCACAGCGTCGTCATTACCTCACGAACGGCTTGCGCGAACTCGGTCTGATTCGGGTCGCGCTTTTGCACATGGTTGAGAAATGACTCCAGAGAACATGTCTGATCCATAGATATAAGAACCTCTTATGTATTGATATGGTTATATTTTTGATATTTATGTTATGTGTTGTGCAGTTTTTGACTATACCATCAGCAGTGTGACGTGACGCAAGAAAAAATTAACCCCGCTAAGTAAATTAATATTGCGCCGTGGGTCATAACCAAAAACGATGATGGAAGGGACTAAAGTTTCTGCCGATTTATACCGTTATACTGAGCATAAATGTCAGTTAAAAAGGAAACACAATGCGCCGTTTAATCATGGCAGGAGCGTTGGTTCTGGTGTCCAGCGCGACGATGGCAAATCAGCTTTATCGCCCGGATGTGCAGGTGAATGTACCGCCGGAAGTGTTCAGTTCCAGCGGTCAACGGGCACAGCCCTGTAGCCAGTGCTGTATTTATCAGGATCAAAACTACTCTGAAGGGGCGGTGATTAAAGCCGATGGCGTTCTGTTGCAGTGCCAGCGAGATGATAAAACGATCAGCACGAATCCGCTGGTCTGGCGGCGCGTAAAAGGATAAACGCCTCTAACAACGGGATATCGGCGGGCGCCAGTGGATAACGCAGCGCCTCTTCAGGTGAGCACCAGACGATATCCTGATGTTCAAATGCTCTCAATTCCCCCTGAAAAGACGGCACATGCCAGGCGTGTAGGTGAATCAATCGGCCTGAAACCTCGCGTTGATGACTGGCAATGTAGCGCCCCACGACCGCCTCAATGCCCAACTCTTCACGCAATTCACGGATCAGCGCCTCGGGCTGACTTTCGCCCGGCTCAACCTTACCCCCGGCAAACTCCCACATGCCTGACTGATCCGCATGAAGCGGACGCTGAGCCAGTAAAATTTTGCCATCACGTTCAATGATAGCGGCGACCACGTCGAGGGTTTTCATCATATTCATCAAGATCTAACAGCAGAAAATGACATACTATCGTTATCTTTGTTTTATCTAAAGTATTCAGGAGTCACCGTTGAACGAACCTCAGTCGTGGGTAAAGCCGTTAACGCGTATCCCTTCCAGTTTAAAACCGCTCGTTGCCACGCAGAAAAAACATTATGGCGATGTGCTGCATCCCACGCGCTGGTGGGGGCGGATGCCGTTTCTGTTCTGGCTGGTGGCGCTGTTTGTCGGGTTTCTGGAGCGTAAAAAGGCGCGCTTAACGCCGGTGATGCGCGCGCTGTTGATGACCCGCGTTTCTCAGGTCTGCCACTGTGCTTTCTGTGTTGATGCGAATAGTTTACGGCTGGCAGAACGCTGTGGCGCGCTGGATAAAGTCATGCAGGTTGTCAACTGGCAAGATTCGACGCTGTTTAGCGCTGAAGAACGCGTAGCGCTGGCCTATGCCGATGCGGTTACCGCAACGCCTCCACAGGTTGACGATGCGCTGAAAGCTCAGATGAAGCAGCATTTTACCGATGTTGCCATTACGGAAATGACCGCGCTGATTGCGTTTCAAAATCTCTCGGCGCGTTTTAATGCCGCTCTCGATATTCCCTCGCAGGGACTGTGTGACAGTTTTAAAGGACGCCCGCATGCTTGACCGCCATCTTCATCCACGATTAAAACCGCTGTTGCATCGGTGCGTAAGTATTATTGATAAACCGGCGATTACCCCGGACGGACTTACGCTGGTCGGATTTGCCATTGGCGTGCTGGCGTTGCCATTTCTGGCGTTAGGCTGGTATCTGGCGGCGCTGGTGGCCATTTTACTCAATCGGTTGTTTGACGGACTGGATGGGGCGCTGGCGCGGCGCAGAGGACTATCCGACGCCGGCGGATTTCTCGATATCTCGCTCGATTTTTTGTTTTACGCCCTTGTGCCGTTTGGTTTTATTCTTGCCGCTCCGGCGCAAAATGCGCTGGCAGGCAGTTGGCTGTTGTTCGCGTTTATTGGCACCGGTAGCAGCTTTCTGGCTTTCGCCGCACTGGCAGCAAAACATCAGATTGATAACCCCGGTTACGCGCATAAATCGTTTTATTATCTTGGCGGGCTGACCGAAGGAACTGAGACAATTTTGCTGTTTGTGTTGGGGTGTCTGTTCCCGGACTATTTTGCCGTGCTGGCGTGGGTCTTTGGCGCGCTGTGCTGGATGACAACGTTCACCCGGATCTGGAGCGGATATCTGACGCTGAAAACCGTTCAGCGTCAGGCGTAAGGTAATGCGTTGCCGGATGCGCTTCGCTTATCCGGCCTACAACGATGATATATCCAGGCTGGGTAAAGCGTTCTCGCCGCATCCGGCAATAATGCCAGTCTTACTTGCTGGCGTCCGGACCCCGTTCACCGCTGGCTACCGGGTTTTTCGGATTGCTGCTCCACTCGTACCAGCCACCATCGTAAACAGAGACGTTTTTCCAGCCCATCGCGCGGGCATACATAAACGTTTCTGAAGCACGCCAGCCGGTACCACAATAGAAAGAGACCTGTTGATTCGGCAGGATATTCCATTGCTTCCACATGGCGGCGATGTCATCCGCGCTGCGCATGGTGCCATCCGGGTTATGGAAATCTTCCATGTGGGTGGAGTCGCTGCCCGCGTGGCCCCAACGTGCGCCTGCGATCTCACCTTTTGGCTTAATGTAGCTGTAGCCGCTGGTAGTACCGACAAATTCTGGCCATGAACGAATGCTTACTAAAGACGCATCCTGGCGATGCAGCAGACCGCGAGCCTGTTCCATATCGAGCATCAGCTGCGGCTGGGCAGGGATTTTCACGCCGAAATCAGGTTCTGGTTTCACCGTTGGCGGAGTGCCGCGTTCGACCGGTAAACCTGAGTCGGACCAGGTTTGCCAACCGCCGTCGAGCAGACGAACGTCTTTCACGCCTGCGTACAACATAATTTGTGCCACGCGTGCGGCGGCATAGACATCGCGGCCGTATAAAATTACCGTGGTGTCGTGGCGGATACCGTGTTTCGCCAGCATCGCTTTAAGCTGCTCATCGGAAACCTTATTCCACAGCGGTTCGCTTTCAACTTCATTGGTATCAATGTAACCCGCGCCGGGGATGTGGCTGAGCAGATACAACTTCGGCGCGCCCCAGGCGGCTTCAATCACTTTCCAGTTACCCGCTGGTTTGGCAGTCACGTCTTTACCCTGCTGAAGTTCGTGCAGCCACTGTGGGTAAACCAACTGTTCGAAGTGCGGCAGACGTTGCAGACGCACAGGATCTGTCAGCGCATCGCTGAGGGTTGAGATATGGTTAAAGCCAACTTTTTGCAGACGGGATTTAACGGCCTGCATGTCGTTATCACGGCCATACAGCGCCACCGGAGCGTCGGTCTTAAGTTGATGTGACTTAACCCAGGCGCTGAGTTGTTCATCATTCATCTTGTCGAGCCAGGCGGCAGACAGATTCAGTGCGGAAGGTTCGTGTCCTGAAGGACCATTGAGCGATTGCGGCCAACCGTTGTAAAAAGCGCTCTGACGGGTATCGATCGCCGCGCCTTGCTTTTGCTGTAACTGGTTGAGGGTGAGCGTCTGTGCTGTTTCAGCAGCCCAGGAAGAAGCGCAAGCGAGCCCTAAAGCCAGTGCCAGCGCGGTCATTTGAGAAACACGTTTCATCGAATAGCCCGACGTTGAAAAAAAGAAGACGACATTCTGTGCCGTCAGTTACGTAAAAACCTTGCGTTAACGCAGCATATCGCCACATTCACGCCCAGTTTTCCATCTGAAATACGCGGCCTGCTGGCGGGACGTCCTGCGCGTCATGGGTCACCTGTACCACCGGGATCCCCAGCTTACGCACCTCGGTGAAGACCCATTGGCGAAAGGTATCGCGTAGCGACGCATCCAGCCTGCTAAAGGGTTCATCAAGTAACAGTGTCTGGGGCTGTGCCAGGAGCGCGCGGAGCAGGGCGACACGCGAGCGTTGTCCGCCGGAGAGTGACGCCGGATCGCGCGAATAAAAACCTGCCAGGTCAGCGCGTGCGAGAGCGCATTCAACCTCATGGCGTCTGGTGGGACCTTGCAGGCTGGCGGGTAGGGCCAGCAGTAAATTCTGCCCAACGCTGAAATGGTCAAACAGCAGCGCATCCTGGAACAAAATGCCAATCTGGCGCTGCGCGGTAGGTAACGTGTCGATGCGTCGGTCATTGAGCCACAGTTCGCCGGAGGCCTGAAAATGAGGAGACAACGCCCCGATCATCCACGAAAACAGCGAAGACTTCCCGCTGCCGGAAGGTCCCATAATAGTGACAATGTCACTTTTGTTAACCTGAAAATTAACGTCCTTCACCAGCGCTTTCGCGCCCTGGTACAACGAAACGCCTCGTACGGTAAGCATTAGCGGAGTCCTTGTCGAAAGCGGCCGATCCACGCGGCAAGAAACGCCGTGAGTGCGAAAACGAGCAGTGGTAGAAGAAGCTGCCACAACGCTTGTGTTGCCAGAATCGCACTGCTACCGCCGCTGCTTAATGCCACCGCTTCGGTGGTCAGCGTGGAATAGCGTCCGGCACCTAGCCACAGCGTTGGCATATACTGGGCGATACTGACCGAGAAGCCAACCGCGAAGGCAATCAATGCCGGGCGCGCCAGCTGCGGGCATTTCACCAGCCAGAATATCCGCCCCCGCGTCCAGCCCAGGGTTTGCGCAATCAAAATTAATCGTGGGTCAATGCGCTGCCAAGCCGGTTTAAGCACAAATAGCATCCAGGGCATCACCCACAGCAGGTGGCCCCAGATAATGGTCGTCATCAGTCCATCTTGTTCGGCATCTAACGCCAGCAGATATTGTCCGGTTACCAGCGGTAGCGCAGGCAAAATGAGCGGTAGCCAGACCCAGCGGTGTCCGGTTTGTGGACCCCATTCCAGCCAGGCAAAAAGTATCAGTAGCGCCAGCACGCTGGAAAGGAGCCCCAGTTGCAGGCTATTGCTGAGCGCCTCGTTGTTTAGCGAGGAATAGCTGGCGATAAGCGCCAGTACCAGCGCGCATACCACACCGCTGACGGGCAAAATCTGTACCAGCGGGCGTGCGATTGTCATAGATGAAAAATGCTGGCGTTCACCGTTTACTGCCGGAATAGTATGTCGCCAGGCACGCCAGAGCAGATAACCCACCAGCGCGATAACAAGGAGCAACAGCACCAGTAACAGACTGGCAAGTGCGCCTTTCGCCTGCTGTTCGACGTCGCCCTGACTGAGCCACTGCCAGCTCAATACGGCAAGCGTTGGCGGATTGCCGGGGCCAAGAACGATTGCCACATCAACAACGGAGAGTGACCAGGCAACAATCGCCAGCATAGCTTTACCTAATGCCGGGCCGATAGCGGGCAGAACCAGCCAGTTCAGGCATTGCAGTCGGCTGTAACCCAGCGAATCCAATACGATAACCTGCTGAGAAAGTTGTTTCTCACTCAGTAGGGCCGAGAGAATCCATAACAAAAAAGCGCTCTCTTTCACCGCCAGCGTTACGCCAAGTCCAATGCCGTAGCGGTCCGGCTGTGGGCTGAGGAACGGGAGCCATTGCCAAAGTATGCCGCCTTCAGCAAAAACCAACAGCACGCTGGTGGCGAAGGCAACGTGCGGAATTGCCAGCAGCCAAGGAAGACGCGTATACAGACGTACCCAGCCTGCGCCGGGCCACACGGCGAGGATCGCCAGCAGCGCGATGATCAGCGCGCCCCCAGCCGCGAGGCCGACGGAAACCAGTGTTGCCAGTAACGCCTGCGGGAGTTGAGGATCGGCAAAGAGCGCCAGCCAGTGTGTGGTACTAAGCGCCGGTGTTATCAGAGACCATGCCGCTGGCGCCAACGGCAGATAAACTGCCGCCATGATGGCCCAGAGTAGCAGAATTAATGCGTACCGTAGCGGCGTAACCATTCTTGTTCCAGAGCGTTTACCCAGGCTGCATGCGGTTCTGGCAACACGGCAGGGAGCCCCTGTGGGATCCGCGCCAGCAGCGCATCACGCTGTTCGTCAGGCAATTTTTGTGGATCAAGCACCGAAGGATCTCCCCAGACAGCCGGGTCAGCTTTGCGCAGTTGTGCTTCAGGAGAAAGCAGGAAGTTTGCCACGACTTTTGCTCCGGCACTGGCGTGGGCATTCGCCGGAATGGCAACAAAGTGCACGTTGCCGAGCATGCCCTGTGAGAAACCAAAACTGTAGCTGCTTTTAGGCAATTCGCCGCTCGCCACTTTTTGCTGCGCGTGGGCCGGGTTAAAGGTCAATGATAAACGCAGGGTACCGCTATTGAGCAGTGCATCCATTCGTGCTGGCGTGGGCGGAAAATCTTTGCCTTCACGCCAAAGTACAGGATGCAAAGTATCAAGATACTGCCACAATGGCGCGGTAACTTCGGCGAATATCGCTGTATCTGGCGCAACTTTCAATGCCTGTGGTTTGGTGGTGAGCGAAATTAGCAACTGCTCAAGAAAAGCCGTTCCAGTAAAGTCGGGCGGGCGTGGATAGGTCACCGTGCCAGGGTGCGCCTGCGCGAATTTAAACAGTGCCTGCGGAGATTGTGGCGGCTGCGCGGTAAGATCGCGCCGGGCAATAAAAGTGAGTTGGGCACCGCCCCACGGTGATTCAGCCCCCTCTGTTTGAACGGAGAAATCTTCGGTCACCGGTTTTTGTGTATCAACATAGCGCCAGTTAGGCAGCGTTTGCGCCCACTGGGTTTGCAGTAGCCCGGCTTCTTTTAGCGTACGGAAGTTTTCGCCGTTAACCCACAGTAAATCGACAGAGCCGCCGGTTTTTCGCCCGGATGCCGCTTCCGTCTGGATGCGTTTTACGGCATCGGCAGCGTCTGCCAGGCGCACGATTTTCAGGTTAATGTCGTAGTGCGTTTTCATCTCGCCGCTAACCCAGTCGAGATACTGGTTAACTGCATTGTCGCCACCCCAGGCGTTGAACCACACCGTTTGACCACGGGCGTCATTTTTGATTTGTTGCCAGCTGGCGTCCTGGGCAAACGTCGCCAGCGGGCAGAGCAACAAACTCAGACACAATAAGCAGTAACGCATAATATCTCCATGGTTAAAAATGGGGGAAGGTCTCAGCTTTTTTTCCGTTGGCGCTCAAGATAAAGGCTTCTCGTCACCGATATCACCACGCTTAGGGCAAACAGGACAAACAGACCCGTCACAAACCAAAATGTGCCGCCGGTTAACAGGCTTCCCGCCCATGAGTAGACGATAGTGGCGGGTAACTGTCCGATGCCGGTGGCGATGAAAAAATGGCGAAAACGAATTGAGGTCAGGCCTGCCGCGTAGCTTACCGGGTCGAACGGCACAAAAGGTAACAGGCGGCAGACCAGAATAGTGTGCTTACCATAGCGCTCGAAAAAAGCGTCCATATTGTTCAGCACCGTTTTTCCGGTCAGCTTTTCTACCGCACCGCGACCTAAAATGCGGGCAATAAAAAAGCACAGCGCCGCACCTGCCATTGCGCTGCTCCAGGATAGTACGCCGCCCCAAAATGCGCCAAACAGCGAGGCATTGGCAAACGTGATCACAAACGCAGGAAGCGGTGCAACGATGGCCTGTAAGATCATCAGGAAGAACGACACCACCGCCGCCTGGGTTCCATAAGAACGAATAAAGTTTTCCAGAGCATGCTGATCGAGTGTGGTAAATGCTGCCAGGCTGCCGTGGAGAAAATCACTCACGCCAGGTATCCATGCCCATGCCATTAGCCCGAGCAGTAGCAGAGCAATCAAACCCACCCGGTAATAGCGAGCCAGCCGCGCTTTATTCCGTTTTATCATTTACCTGTACACTCATGGTTGGCTGACGGATCGATATGCTTATATCGGGCCCAGGCTTTGGCTGCCTGAACGAGGGCGAATAACGCCAGCCCTGCTACGCTGAGCTTACCGATGAATACCAGGGTAATGCCTTCGCTGGCGAGTTCATGCGACATCAGCGTATAGATAAAGATGCCGGGTAAGGTGGTAAGTGCCGATATTACGGTAAATGACCAGAACGGAATGGCCGTCAGCCCATAGGCGTAATTTTGAATATTATAGGGGAACAGCGGCACGAGCCGGGTCAGGATCAGAAAGTCTACTCCGCTATGGGCAATGCCTTTTTCGATAGCCTGAAACGTCGCCGTGTGCCCAACATATTTCAGTAGTAGATCCCGTCCAAGCCAGCGAGCCAGCAAAAACGACAGCGCCGAGGCCACGGTTGCTGCCACTAACGAGATAAGCGTCCCAGCCACGGGGCCAAACAGCACACCGCCGACGATCACCAGGATGCTGCCTGGGATCAGACACAGCGCAGCAACAATAAACAGCAGGATATAAAGCGTATAGCCGAACATACCGCTTTGGCGGATGACGTCTTGTAAATGATGGAAATTGGTTATCAGGTCGGTCAGACCATAATGATGGAAAACTCCCGCCAGAACGCAGAACAGGACCGCGACAATCAGCAGCCGGTATTCTGCTTTATGCGAACTTCTTTTTCATGGGGGGTCTCCTGTAAAACCGAGTGCAATGGAGCATTTTCATCAGCGAAAAGCGCGCGCGAAGATATAATAAATTCCCGGCCGTAACAATGTATTACCGTCACTTTATTGATTTTGCACAGAATAAACAGACTCTCCAGACCGGGCCTGGAGAGTAAAAAGACGCAGAAGGTCAGACGCGGAATTTAGCCCATACAGGCGCATGGTCGGACGGTTTTTCCATGCTGCGAATTTCATAGTCGATGCCGGTTTCTTCGCAGCGTTCCGCCAATGGGTTGCTCGCCAGCAGCAGATCGATACGCAGGCCACGGTTATCGTCAAAGCCTTTTGAGCGATAGTCGAACCACGAGAACTGGTCATTCTTTTCAGGATTTGCGTGACGGTAAGTATCCACCAGACCCCAGCCCAGCAGGCGTTCCATCCACTCACGCTCCTCCGGCAGGAAGGAACATTTACCGGTACGCAGCCAGCGTTTACGGTTTTCTTCGCCAATGCCGATATCGAGATCGGTTGGGCTAATATTCATATCGCCCATGATCAATACCGGATTGTCGCGCTTCAGTTCAGTCTCCAGATAGTTTTGCAGGTTCTGATAAAACGCGGCTTTGGCCGGGAATTTGGTTTCATGGTCACGGCTTTCGCCCTGCGGGAAATAGCCGTTGATCACCGTGATGCTGCCCAGAGGGGACGGAATTTCTGCCATGATGATACGACGCTGCGCTTCTTCGTCATCGCCCGGGAAGCCACGACGTACCGCAATTGGCGTTTCTTTCGTTAACAGCGCCACGCCGTAATGACCTTTCTGGCCGTGATAAAAGACGTTGTAACCGAGCTTTGCTACCTCTTCGAGAGGGAACATATCGTCGTGGACTTTTGTCTCCTGTAAGCCAATAACATCCGGTTGGTGTTTTTCGACAATGGCTGCCAGTTGATGGGGACGGGCACGCAGGCCGTTGATATTAAAAGAGACAAATTTCATAGTCGCTGCCACTTTGCAAGATGAATAGTGCAAGGATGGTAGCAGAATTTCTGCAGGCTGACTGCTTCTTGTCACCTGATTCCAACAATGATTGCTAATGGTGTTAACGATGGAGCAAAAACTGCACCGTTTTGGCGCGAAGCGCGTCGGAATGGAGCAATAATTTCCGAAAAATTTCGTATACGATCACAATTCCAGAATTATATTTGGCGACTGAATAAAACTGCGTTTTTTCCTCTGTTTAGTCGCCTGATGCGCAAACATATTCACTTTATATGCACATGCAGTGAATATCGCCACGTTGTAACCTGTTGATATTCCGTCATCGACCTCCGTTTATGCACTTTTTTCGCTGGCTGGCACGAACCCTGCAATCTACATTTACACCGCAAACACTATATTTATTAACATATAAATAACCTTTTATTTACCGTTGAGGTCGCTATGTCTCTGTCAATTACGCGTGAAAAATTTGATGAATGGATGATGCCCGTATATGCTCCGGCCCCTTTTATTCCGGTGCGGGGTGAAGGTTCACGTCTGTGGGATCAACAGGGTAAAGAGTATATCGATTTCGCGGGAGGCATTGCGGTTAACGCGCTGGGTCACGCCCACCCGGCATTGCGCGAGGCATTAAACGACCAGGCGAGCAAATTCTGGCATACGGGAAATGGCTACACCAACGAGCCGGTACTGCGTCTGGCGAAAAAGCTGATTGACGCCACCTTCGCCGAGCGCATTTTCTTCTGTAACTCCGGCGCAGAAGCCAACGAAGCGGCACTAAAACTGGCGCGTAAATATGCCCACGATCGTTTTGGCAGCCAGAAGAGCGGGATTGTAGCGTTTAAAAATGCTTTCCATGGCCGCACGCTGTTTACCGTCAGCGCCGGAGGACAACCTGCCTACTCACAGGATTTCGCGCCGCTGCCGCCGGATATCCGTCATGCCGTATACAACGATCTCGATTCTGCCAGCCAACTGATTGATGACACTACTTGTGCGGTTATCGTGGAGCCTGTGCAGGGTGAAGGCGGTGTGGTACCGGCAACAAAAGCCTTTTTGCAGGGGCTACGTGAGTTATGCGATCGCCATAATGCGCTGCTGATTTTTGATGAAGTTCAGACCGGCGTTGGCCGTACCGGGGAGCTGTATGCCTATATGCACTACGGCGTGACGCCGGATCTGCTGACGACAGCAAAAGCGCTGGGCGGTGGTTTCCCCATCGGCGCACTGCTGGCGACAGAGCGTTGCGCCAGTGTGATGACGGTTGGTACACATGGTACAACGTACGGCGGAAACCCGCTGGCGACGGCGGTGGCAGGTAAATTGCTGGAAATTGTGAATACACCAGAAGTGCTCAACGGAGTAAAACAGCGCCACGACTGGTTTGTGGAGCGTATAAACGCCATTAACGAACGTTTTGGACTGTTTAGTGAAATTCGTGGACTCGGACTGCTGATCGGCTGCGTGCTGAACGCGGAATTTGCCGGGAAAGCGAAACTCATCTCGCAAGAAGCGGCTGTTGCCGGGGTGATGGTACTGATCGCTGGCGCTAACGTGGTGCGTTTTGCGCCAGCGCTCAACGTCAGCGAAGAAGAAGTCGCCACCGGACTGGATCGCTTTGCGCTGGCCTGCGAACGCATTAAAGCAGGGGGTTCATCATGATGGTGATTCGTCCCATTGAACGCGCGGATATCACCGCGTTGATGCAGCTTGCCAGTAAGACCGGCGGCGGGTTGACCTCGCTACCGGCGAATGAAGCTACGCTGATGGCGCGTATCGAACGTTCACTCCAAACCTGGCGCGGTGAGTTGCCAAAAAGTGAGCAGGGATATGTGTTTGTGCTTGAAGACAGTACCAGCGGAACCGTGGCCGGGATTTGCGCCATTGAGGTGGCGGTAGGGCTTAACGATCCCTGGTACAACTACCGGGTTGGTACCCTTGTCCACGCCTCGAAAGAGCTGAATGTCTATAACGCGCTGCCGACGTTGTTTCTGAGTAACGATCACACAGGTAGCAGCGAGCTTTGTACTCTGTTTCTCGATCCGGACTGGCGAAAAGAAGGCAACGGCTATTTGCTGTCAAAATCGCGCTTTATGTTTATGGCGGCCTTTCGCGACCGATTTAATGAGAAAGTCGTGGCCGAAATGCGCGGCGTGATTGATGAGCACGGTTACTCGCCGTTCTGGCAAAGCCTCGGTAAACGCTTTTTCTCAATGGAGTTCAGCCGGGCGGATTTTCTCTGCGGGACAGGGCAGAAAGCCTTTATTGCTGAACTGATGCCCAAGCATCCTATTTATACCCATTTTCTGTCTGATGAAGCGCAAGGCGTGATTGGTCAGGTGCATCCGCAAACTGCCCCAGCGCGGGCGGTGCTGGAGAAAGAAGGATTTCGCTACCGCAACTATGTCGATATTTTCGACGGTGGGCCAACGCTGGAATGCGATATCGACCGGGTTCGGGCTATTCGTAAAAGCAGGCTGGTGGAAGTGGCGGAAGGTCAGCCAGCAACCGGTGATTATCCGGCCTGTCTGGTTGCCAATGAAAACTATCAAAACTTCCGCGTCATGCTGGTTCGCGCAGACCCGGATACCCAACGTCTGGTGCTGACGGCGGCGCAACTGGACGCCCTGAAATGCCACGCTGGCGACCATGTACGTTTTGTACGTCTTTGTGCAGAGGAGAAAACAGTATGACACTATGGATAAACGGTGACTGGGTGACGGGGCTGGGCGAGCGTCGGGTGAAAACCAACCCGGTAAGCGGTGATGTGCTGTGGCACGGTAATGATGCAGATGCAACGCAGGTGACGCAAGCGTGTCAGGCCGCACGCGCAGCCTTTGCCGGTTGGGCTAAACAGCCTTTCAGCGCACGCCAGACTATTGTTGAAAAGTTTGCTTTATTGCTGGAAAGCAATAAAGCCGAGCTAACTCAGATTATCGCCAAGGAAACCGGAAAACCTCATTGGGAAGCCGCGACTGAACTGACGGCGATGATCAATAAAATCGCCATCTCCGTCAAAGCTTACCATGCCCGTACCGGTGAGCAGCACAGTGAACTACCGGATGGTGCGGCAACGTTGCGCCATCGCCCACACGGCGTGCTGGCGGTTTTTGGTCCGTATAACTTCCCCGGTCATTTACCCAATGGTCATATTGTTCCGGCATTGCTGGCAGGCAATACGTTGATTTTCAAACCCAGCGAGTTGACGCCGTGGACCGGTGAAGCAGTATCAAAACTGTGGGAGCAGGCGGGGTTGCCGCCGGGCGTGCTGAATCTGGTGCAGGGCGGACGTGAAACGGGGCAGGCGCTGAGTGCGCTGGAAGACCTCGATGGCCTGCTGTTTACCGGCAGTGCGAATACCGGTTATCAGCTGCATAAGCAGTTATCCGGCCAGCCGGAAAAAATCCTTGCCCTGGAGATGGGGGGCAACAACCCGCTGATTATTGAGAATCCGGAAGATATTGATGCCGCAGTGCATCTGACCATTCAGTCCGCATTTGTCACCGCCGGACAGCGCTGTACCTGTGCCCGCCGCCTGCTCGTAAAAAAAGGCGCGCAGGGTGATGCGTTCCTGACGCGTCTGGTGGAGGTTAGTCAGCGTTTAATGCCCGGCAACTGGGATGCACAACCGCAGCCATTTATGGGTGGACTAATTTCCGAACAAGCAGCGCAACACGTCTATGATGCCTGGCAGCGTCTGGCGTCGTTGGGCGGCCGTACGCTGTTAGCGCCACGTCTGGTAAATGCCGGAACGTCACTGCTGACCCCTGGAATCATCGAACTGACCGGGGCGGGGAACGTACCTGATGAGGAGGTTTTCGGTCCGCTGCTCGGCGTCTGGCGTTATGACAGCTTTGATGATGCGATTCGTATGGCGAACAACACTCGCTTTGGATTGTCGTGTGGGTTAGTTTCGCCCGATCGCGGCCAGTTCGAACAGCTACTGTTGGAGGCGCGGGCAGGGATCGTCAACTGGAATAAGCCGTTAACCGGCGCTGCGAGTACCGCACCGTTTGGCGGTGTAGGCGCTTCCGGGAACCATCGCGCCAGCGCGTGGTATGCCGCAGATTATTGCGCCTGGCCGATGGCAAGTCTGGAATCCCCGGCCCTAACGCTGCCAACGGCGCTTAGCCCCGGACTGGATTTTTCTCGCGAGGATAAGCTATGAAAGTCCGTGAGGTAAATTTTGATGGTCTGGTGGGGCTAACTCACCACTATGCTGGATTGTCATTTGGTAATGAGGCCTCAACCAAACATCGTTTTCAGGTGTCGAACCCGCGTCTGGCGGCAAAGCAAGGTCTGCTAAAGATGAAAGCACTGGCGGATGCAGGATTTCCTCAGGCGGTGATCCCGCCCCACGAGCGGCCTTATATTCCGGTTCTGCGTCAGTTGGGTTTTAGCGGCAGTGACGAACAGGTGCTGGATAAAGTGGCGCGTCAGGCGCCTCACTGGCTCTCCAGTGCCAGCTCCGCATCGCCTATGTGGGTAGCGAATGCGGCGACGGTTTGCCCTTCGGCAGACTCGCTGGACGGGAAAGTGCATCTGACGGTGGCGAATCTGAATAATAAGTTCCACCGTTCACTGGAAGCGCCTACTACCGAAGCATTGTTACGGGCGATTTTCCGTGATGAGAATAGCTTTGCGGTCCACGGTGCGTTACCCCAGGTTGCGCTATTTGGCGATGAAGGGGCGGCAAACCATAACCGCCTGGGTGGAGATTACGGTGACCCCGGCGTACAGCTGTTTGTTTACGGTCGTGAAGAAGGCAATGCATCCCAACCGAAGCGCTATCCGGCAAGGCAATCCCGTGAGGCCAGCGAGGCGGTCGCGCGACTGAATCAGGTCAACCCACATCAGCGCATTTTTGCTCAGCAAAACCCGGACGTTATCGATCTTGGTGTGTTCCATAACGATGTGATTGCGGTGTCGAATCGCCAGGTGCTGTTTTGTCATCAGCAGGCGTTTGTCAGACAGCAGGCATTGTTAGAGCAGTTGCGCAGCCAGGTGGTAGGTTTTACCCCGCTGGAAGTCCCGACAGCGGAAGTGTCGGTGCAGGATGCCGTGACCACTTATCTGTTTAACAGTCAGTTGCTGAGTCGTAGTGACGGTTCGATGATGCTGGTCCTGCCGCAGGAGTGTCGGGAGCATGCTGGCGTGTGGCGGTATTTGAACCGGCTTCTCGAGGAAGATAATCCGATCGATGACCTGCGGGTATTCGATCTGCGTGAAAGTATGTCCAACGGCGGTGGTCCGGCATGCTTGCGCCTGAGAGTGGTGCTCACCCCGCAGGAACAGCAGGCGGTGAATCCGGCGGTTATCATGAACGACACGCTGTTTAACACGTTGAATAACTGGGTTGACCGTTACTATCGCGATCGTCTTACCGCTGCCGACCTTGCCGACCCACAGCTGTTGCGCGAGGGGCGTGAAGCGCTGGATACGCTGACGCAATTGCTCAACCTCGGCTCAGTGTATCCTTTCCAGCAGGAGGGGATGCGCCATGGATAACTTTCTGGCGATCACGCTCGCAGGCGCCACTCCAGAGAAAACGCAAGGAACCACTCATGGTTTTGACTGGCAGTGGATCGGTCACGGAATTCTGGAACTGACGCCGCTTGCACCCGTTGAACATTCTCTGGTGCTGTCTGCGGGGATCCATGGCAATGAAACCGCGCCGGTAGAGATACTCGATTCATTGCTTTCCAGGCTGTTTAGCGGCGAGCTGACACTGACATGGCGGCTGCTGGTGATTCTGGGAAACCCGCAGGCGCTGGCTGCGGGAAAACGATATTGTCATAGCGACCTGAATCGTATGTTTGGCGGTCGGTGGCAGATTTTTACCGCAAGTGAAGAAACGCACCGAGCCCATGGGCTTGAGCTGTGTCTGGAAGATTTTTATTCGCGCGCAAAGGAGCCTGTGCGCTGGCATCTGGATCTGCACACCGCGATTCGCGGTTCACAACATCTGCGCTTTGGCGTATTGCCACAACGCAACGTTGCCTGGGACGAGGATTTCCTTGAATGGCTGGGAGACGCGGGACTGGAAGCGCTGGTTTTCCATCAGACGCCTGGCGGCACGTTCACCCATTTTAGCGGGGAACATTTTGGTGCGTTGGCCTGTACGTTGGAACTGGGTAAAGCGCTGCCGTTTGGACAAAACGATCTCACCCAGTTTGCACAAACGGCAGACGCACTGAAGAAACTGCTGCGGGGTGAACGGGTGTCGACGAGAGAAATATCCCCGCTGCGTTATCGCGTGGTGTCGCAAATCACGCGTCGTAGCGATGATTTCATTCTCCACATGGATAACCAGACGCTAAACTTTACCCCCTTTAAAGAAGGCACCTTGCTGGCGCAGGACGGAGATGAACGTTTTATCGTCACCCATGATGTTGAATACGTTCTCTTTCCCAACCCTAACGTGGCCTGTGGTTTACGTGCCGGATTGATGCTCGAAAAGTTGTGATCAATATATTCGCCCTGCAGGATTATCCTTTAGGGCTTATTTTTGCGTGCTGTTTTTATTTATTACGGATTATTCCTGGTGAATTGCTTTCTTAATAAACAGGGTTCAGGTATAGTTCTTCATAATCCGTTAAAAATCATCCTGTTGTAATTTTTTATTGCAACTCTCCGCAATTTATTCTTTTTTTCTTCATAATTGATGAAAGTTTGTTTTTTACACTTTCACTGTTTTACCGTTGCTCTGATTAATTGACGCTTAAGCCGGTAAAGTTAATCTCGTCAACACGACATCACATTGCATAAGAGTCGCATGAGTGTCGTAAAAATAACTGAAAGAAAGGATAGAAATTATGCGTAAACTGACTGCTCTGTTTGTTGCCTCTACTCTGGCGCTGGGTGCTGCGAACCTGGCTCATGCTGCTGACACTACAACCGCTGCACCAGCGGATGCTAAACCGATGATGCATCACAACGGCAAGTTCGCCCCGCATCACGACATGATGTTCAAAGACCTGAACCTGACCGATGCGCAGAAACAGCAGATCCGCGAAATCATGAAAGGCCAGCGCGATCAGATGAAACGTCCGCCGCTGGAAGAACGCCGTGCAATGCACGACATCATCGCCAGCGATAGCTTCGATAAAGCGAAAGCCGAAGCGCAGATTGCGAAGATGGAAGAACAGCGCAAAGCCAACATGCTGGCGCATATGGAAACTCAGAACAAAATTTACAACATTCTGACCCCGGAACAGAAAAAGCAGTTTAATGCCAATTTTGAGAAGCGTCTGACAGAACGTGCAGCGCAGAAAGGTAAAATGCCGGAAGCTGCCGAGTAATCGATCAGCGTCTACACTAAATCATTCACACTGTGTCGCGCTGATTGCCGCACAGTGTGAAACCAAACTCAAGACCGCCGCTCTTGTCCACAACACGTATAACGATGTGGGCAGGATCGGCGGTTTTTTCATTTCTGCCTATTGCACCGGACGCACGACACGCTATTCTCCTGAAGCCCGCGAAAATTCTACCTGGATCAGCGCGTTATTCTTTTTTGCAAAATGCCGGGTTCATCGCTAAGGCAAATCAACTCTGCTGCCGATAACAATAATCTGCAGGGTGAACATAATAATGATGATTTATGGCTGTCTGTTTACGGCAGGCTGCCATGCTGCTCCTTTCTGGAGGGATGATGGAATACTTTGATATCCGCAAAATGCCGGTTAACCTCTGGCGGAATGGTGCGGGAGAAACGCGTGAGATTTGCTGTTTTCCACCAGCAACACGAGATTTTCACTGGCGGGCGAGTATCGCCTCCATTGCAGCAAACGGTGAGTTTTCTCTTTTTCCCGGCGTAGAACGTGTGATTACTCTGCTGGAAGGTGGAGAAGTGACCCTGGAAGAAACGAACATCTTTTCGCATACCCTGAAACAGCATCAACCTTTTACCTTTGCCGGCGACAAGGTGGTAAAAGCAAAGCTGACGGAAGGGCAGATGTCGATGGATTTTAATATCATGACCCGACGAGATGTTTGCCAGGCAAAAGTCAGAGTGGCCGATCGCACCTTTACGACCTTTGGTTCACGCGGCGGCGTGGTGTTTGTTATCAGTGGTGCATGGCAACTGGGCGATAAACTGCTGACGGCCGACCAGGGTGCGAGCTGGCATGACGGCAAACACACATTACGACTGCTGGAACGCGAGGGAAAATTGCTGTTCAGCGAGATTAACTGGATGCCGGGGCATTCTCCGGATGCAGTTCAATAATGTCATATTGACCAGACAGAACAGGCCGGCAGAGAATTTTGTAGCCATCATGGTCAAAGCCTGCTGGCATACGCGCCAGGGTAGTCGCTTCATCCAGCGTTGAAACAGCTCCCAGCCACAGCCAGTTGTTGATGATATGGTACTGTGTCATTTCAGCGCCGGTTTCCTGCAGCGCAATGGCATTGCTCCATGGCCAGCAAATCACTCTCACTCTTTCCAGCGCCGCTAACAGACGCAAATGATGGGCTTCATGACTCTCTTTCCCGCAGCACGCTCCGGCGCAGCGTTTAAGCGCGGAGCGAAAACAGGCGCGCCCGCGACTCAGGGGTTCCAGCCCCAACAGGCCGTAGCACAGCTGTTGTTCATCCGCGAGGCTTTGCAACGCTTGTAGCGCTGCGCGACGATTGGCAAACAGGCCAAACAGATTGGGTGCATTGGAGAAATCAATATCTCGTGCGTAGACAACCTGAACAGTTCGGTCGGTAAGCTGCAAGGCGCAAAGCTGACGATTGCGCCGCAGTCGTTTGTTAAACAACGGCTGTTGTTCTTTGATCAACCGCGCTTCCAGCAGCAGGGCACCAATTTCTCCCGCCGTACAAATCCAGCTAATGCGTTTGGCCTGACGCAGCATTGCCGCTTCGTCCGCGGTACGCAGGTGTGCCAGCACGCGGCTGCGAATATTGACACTTTTACCAATGTAGAGCGGCATAGTGTCGCTTTCACTGTGAAACAGATAGACGCCTGGTGCGGTGGGAAGCGCACTCAAAAATGGACGCAGGTGTTCAGGATATTCATAGATTGCCGCTGCCTCAAATGTCAGGCGTGGGGCTGATTGACGCCGTACCACTTCTCACTCCGGATGCTGGTTATTCATCCAGTATAGCAGTTTGAAACCGATTAAAAAAGCGGCATCAGGCCAGGAGGAGGGGCCGGACAGCGGTGATCCCAGTGCTATCCGGCAATATGCGACTAAAAGAATTACGCTTTTTTCCAGAAGTCATCAAACACCGTAATCGGTGTGCGACGTTTGTGCTCGGTCTTCAGATACCAGCCTTCAATTTTTTTCGCGACGTCGGCAGCCAGCGTTTTTCCTTCGAGGTAATCGTCGATGTTGTCATAGGTGACGCCTAATGCGGCTTCATCCGGCAGAGAAGGGCGATCGTCTTCGAGGTCGGCGGTTGGCGCTTTCTTATATAAATGCTCCGGGCAACCCAGCGCGGCAAGCAGCTGCTTACCCTGACGCTTGTTCAGACGGAAAATAGGGTTAATGTCAGTACCGCCATCGCCGTATTTGGTGAAAAATCCGGTGATGGCTTCTGCTGCATGATCGGTACCCACGACAACACCGCTGGTCATTCCGGCGATACTGTACTGGGCCTTCATACGTTCACGGGCTTTTTCATTGCCACGGACAAAATCGCTCAGTTCAATACCCGCATCACGCAGGGCCTGTTCACTGGCCAGTACCGCACCCTTAATATTTACTGTGAGCACGCGGTCAGGTTGGATAAAGGCGATGGCATCCTGGCAGTCCTGTTCATCAGCCTGAACGCCATACGGCAGACGTACGGCAATAAACTGCAACGCGTCATTCCCCGTTTCTTCGCGAAGCTCGGAAATAGCCATCTGGCAAAGTTTTCCCGCGAGCGTTGAGTCCTGTCCGCCGCTTATCCCTAATACCAGTGATTTCAGAAAAGGGTACGTTTGCAGGTAGGATTTCAAGAAATCCACGCTGCGGCGAATTTCCTCTTCTGCATTAATTTGCGGTTTTGCGCCAAGCGCCTGGATTATCTCTTGCTGCAGAGTCATTTAACCCCCTCCGAAAAATGAAATGATCAAAAAAATGATGTGTTAAAGCTAACGCGTTGGGACCCAAACGACAAGGGATGCAGGCCTGATCTAACATCATTTTGTTTTAATAGAATTTTCCGAAACGACCTAAGTATCATCTGATTGCTTGAAAAATGTGTTGTTGTGCTCCAGGCTTATATAACACGCTGAAATACAAGAGGACGGAATATGAACAAGAACCTAACAGGAATTCTGAGTGCAGCGGCTGTTTTGACTATGCTGGCAGGGTGTACGGCCTACGATCGTACTAAAGACCAATTTGTTCAGCCCGTGGTGAAAGATGTGAAGAAAGGGATGAGCCGGGCGCAGGTGGCGCAGATTGCCGGTAAACCTTCTTCTGAAGTCAGCATGATTCATGCGCGAGGGACATGCCAGACCTACATCCTGGGTCAACGAGATGGTAAAGCTGAAACCTATTTTGTTGCTTTAGACGACACCGGACATGTGATTAACTCCGGTTACCAGACCTGCGCAGAGTACGACACTGACCCGCAGGCGGCGAAGAAGTAACAACTGCTTATTGCCTGAGCATTCAGAAGAACCGGCCATTGTGCCGGTTTTTTTGTGCCGAACGATCTTATTTATTGCCGCGAATTATTTGCCCGAAATGTGAGGGGGGTCATAACGACAGGTCAAGGAGAGACAATTTAGTTGGTCAAGGAAATACCATCCACCGGTGCAATCCCGTATACTCATTTCAGCCACCTAAAAAAGTAATTTAGCTGACGCAAGTTACCCAGAGCATGGATGCAGGTTATGGCTTGCGGAGTGTCTGGTTGACAGATAATCGCACATGAGGATCGTTTTAATGGAAAAGAAACACATTTATCTGTTTTGTTCTGCGGGCATGTCGACTTCATTGTTGGTTTCGAAGATGCGTGCTCAGGCCGAAAAATACGAAGTACCGGTTATTATTGAAGCATTTCCTGAAACGCTGGCCGGAGAAAAAGGTCCTGTCGCCGATGTCGTGTTATTAGGTCCACAAATTGCTTATATGTTGCCCGAAATTCAGCGTTTGTTACCCAACAAGCCTGTGGAAGTGATTGACTCGCTGCTGTATGGCAAAGTCGATGGTTTAGGCGTGCTTAAGGCTGCTGTTGCAGCAATTAAAAAAGCCGCAGCAAATTAATTATTTTATTTTAATTTTTCCCGTCAAAGAGTTATTTCATTAACATTCACCGCAATTATTAATTGCGGTATTTAAGGGTATTTTTCTATGAGTAACGCTATTGCTTCACTTGAAAAGGTACTCCTTCCTTTTGCTGTAAAAATTGGAAAGCAGCCGCACGTTAATGCAATCAAGAACGGTTTTATTCGTTTAATGCCGTTAACCCTCGCAGGGGCCATGTTTGTATTAATCAATAACGTTTTCCTGAGCTTTGGGGAGGGGTCGTTTTTTTATTCAATGGGCATTCGACTTGATGCTTCAACTATTGAAACTTTGAATAGCTTGAAAGGCATTGGTGGAAACGTCTATAACGGTACGTTGGGTATCATGTCATTGATGGCACCGTTCTTTATCGGCATGGCGCTGGCAGAAGAACGTAAAGTCGACTCACTGGCAGCCGGGTTGTTATCCGTCGCCGCGTTTATGACCGTAACGCCTTATAGCGTGGGTGAAGCCTATGCCGTTGGCGCAAACTGGCTCGGCGGTGCCAATATTATTTCCGGTATTATTATCGGCCTTGCGGTCGCGGAAATGTTCACCTTTGTGGTTCGTCGCAATTGGGTCATTAAATTACCTGATAGCGTACCGACATCCGTATCGCGCTCTTTCTCTGCGCTGATTCCTGGCTTCCTTATCCTCTCCATTATGGGGATCATCGCCTGGGCATTGAACACCTGGGGTACGAACTTCCACCAGATCATTATGGATTCCATTTCAACTCCGCTGGCGTCGTTGGGTAGCGTGGTGGGCTGGGCCTACGTGATTTTTGTTCCGCTGCTGTGGTTCTTCGGTATTCACGGTTCACTGGCGCTGACTGCGCTGGACAGCGGTATCATGACGCCATGGGCGCTGGAAAACATCTCTATCTACCAACAGTTTGGTTCCGTAGATGCCGCGCTGGAAGCCGGTAAGACGTTCCACGTCTGGGCGAAGCCGATGCTCGACTCCTATATTTTCCTTGGGGGTAGTGGGGCAACGCTGGGTCTGATTATCGCTATCTTCCTGGCATCGCGTCGTCCTGACTATCGTCAGGTTGCTAAGCTGGCACTGCCATCAGGTCTGTTCCAGATTAACGAACCTATCCTGTTCGGTCTGCCGATCATCATGAACCCGGTGATGTTTATCCCGTTCATTCTGGTGCAACCGATTCTGGCGGCGATTACGCTGGCAGCTTACTACTCAGGCATTATTCCACCGATTACCAACATTGCACCGTGGACTATGCCAACCGGTTTGGGCGCGTTCTTTAACACCAACGGTAGCGTCGCTGCTCTGCTGGTCGCGCTGTTCAACCTCGGTATCGCAACGCTGGTTTACCTGCCGTTCGTGGTGGTAGCCAACAAAGCGCAGAACGTTATTGACCAAGAAGAAAGCGAAGAAGATATCGCTAACGCATTAAAATTCTAAATTTAATCCGGCATGGCTTTACGGTCATGCCGGACTGAACCAGAGGAAAAAAGTATGTTGGATATCGAGAACATCGTCGACACGCAGTCAGAAGCAGAAGAACTTGAAGAAGTGGTGATGGGCCTCATCATCAACTCCGGTCAGGCGCGTAGCCTGGCGTACGGCGCACTCAAAATGGCCAAGCAGGGTGATTTCGAGTCAGCTAAGACCATGATGGACCAGTCTCGTCTGGCGCTGAACGAAGCGCACCTCGTGCAAACGAAATTGATTGAAGGCGATCAGGGCGAAGGTAAAATGAAAGTTAGCCTGGTGCTGGTCCACGCACAGGACCACCTGATGACATCAATGCTGGCGCGTGAGCTGGTGACTGAACTGATTGAGCTTCACGAAAAGCTGAAATAGCGAGGAGTGCATAATGCAGCTACAGATTAACGCACCGGAAATCAAAACCGTTTATGAACAGCAGCTGTTTAATGGCAAAAATTTCCATGTGTTCATCTATAACAAAACTGAGAGCATCAGCGGGCTGCATCAGCATGACTACTATGAATTTACCCTGGTTTTAACCGGGCGCTATTATCAGGAAATCAACGGTAAACGCGTCCTGCTCGAACGTGGAGACTTTGTTTTTATCCCGTTGGGATCGCACCACCAGAGTTTTTATGATTTTGGTGCGACAAGGATCCTTAACGTTGGCATCAGTAAACGTTTTTTTGAACAGCACTATCACCCGCTGCTGCCATTTTGTTTCGTTGCATCGCAGGTCTACCGGGCGAATAACTCGTTTCTTACCTACATTGAAACGGTTATTGCATCACTGAACTTTCGTGAGAGCGGGCTGGATGAATTTGTAGAAGTGGTCACCTTCTATATTATAAATCGGTTACGCCATCATCGCGAAGAGCAGGTGCTGGATGATATTCCGCAGTGGCTTAAAACCACCGTCGAGACCATGCACGACAAACGGCAGTTTAGCGAGAATGCGCTGGAAAATATGGTACACCTGTCCGCGAAATCCCAGGAGTATCTGACCCGCGCTACCCAGCGTTATTACAGCAAAACGCCGATGCAGATTATTAATGAAATCCGCATTAACTTTGCTAAAAAACAGCTGGAAATGACGAACTATTCTGTAACGGATATTGCTTACGAGTCTGGCTACAGTAGTCCAAGCCTGTTTATTAAAACGTTTAAAAAGCTGACGTCGTTTACACCGAATAGCTACCGTAAGAAATTAACTGAATTTAATCAGTAGATATTATTTGCCAATAACACATTTTTTATAGCTTGCCCAAAATAGCGTCGGGACAGCCACGCTATACCTGACAAACGGGTTGAGCATAATACACGTCAGTGTTTTTACACTGAAGGGAGAAAGTATGAGCCAGAAATTAAAAGTCGTCACTATCGGTGGCGGGAGCAGCTACACCCCTGAATTACTTGAAGGCTTTATTAAGCGCTATCATGAATTACCGGTTTCTGAGTTGTGGCTGGTTGATGTCGACGGTGGAAAAGAGAAGCTGGACATTATTTTTGACCTTTGCCAGCGCATGATCGACAAAGCCGGCGTACCGATGAAGTTGTTTAAAACGCTGGACCGCCGTGAAGCACTGAAAGATGCTGATTTCGTTACCACCCAACTGCGCGTAGGGCAACTGAAAGCCCGTGAAAAGGATGAACGCATTCCGCTGAGCCACGGTTATCTGGGACAGGAAACCAACGGTGCGGGTGGGCTGTTCAAAGGTCTGCGTACCATTCCGGTTATCTTTGATATTATTAAAGATGTGGAAGAACTGTGCCCGAATGCCTGGGTGATTAACTTTACTAACCCGGCAGGGATGGTGACTGAAGCGGTCTATCGTCACACGAATTTCAAGAAATTCATCGGTGTGTGTAATATTCCTGTCGGCATGAAAATGTTTATTAGCGATGTGTTGGCGCTGAAAGAGAGTGATGACTTATCCATCGATCTGTTCGGTCTGAACCACATGGTCTTTATTAAAGACGTGCTGGTGAACGGTACATCGCGCTTTGATGAACTGCTGGACGGCGTGGCTTCTGGACAACTGAAAGCTTCCACCGTGAAGAACATTTTCGACCTGCCGTTCAGCGAAGGGTTGATTCGTTCGCTGAAGCTGCTGCCGTGCTCGTATTTGCTGTACTACTTCAAGCCAAAAGAGATGCTGGCGATCGAAATGGGCGAGTACTATAAGGGCGGCGCACGTGCCCAGGTAGTACAAAAAGTAGAAAAACAATTGTTTGACCTCTACAAAAATCCTGAGTTAAACGTTAAGCCGAAAGAGCTGGAGCAGCGCGGTGGCGCGTATTACTCCGATGCGGCCTGTGAAGTGATCAACGCCATCTACAACGACAAACAGACCGAGCACTACGTCAACATTCCACATCATGGACACGTTGATAACATTCCTGCGGACTGGGCGGTTGAGATGACCTGCACGCTGGGACGTAACGGTGCTACGCCGCACCCACGTATTACCCATTTTGACGAGAAAGTGCTTGGCCTTATCTACACCATTAAAGGCTTTGAGGTTGCGGCGAGCAATGCGGCATTGAGCGGCGAGCTGAATGATGTGCTGCTGGCATTAAACCTGAGTCCGCTGGTTCATTCTGACAGCGATGCCGAGATTCTGGCGCGTGAGCTAATCCTGGCGCATGAAAAATGGTTGCCAAACTTCGCCGGGTGCATTGAGAAACTCAAAAGCGAACAACACTAACTGAGGTCGGCTATGGAACGCGTACTGATTGTGAATGCGGATGATTTTGGCCTGAGTAAAGGACAAAACTACGGCATTGTTGAAGCCTGTCGTAATGGCGTTGTCACCTCGACAACGGCATTGGTTAACGGTGCGGCGATTGACCATGCGGTACAGCTGAGTCGCGACATACCTGCACTCGCCGTCGGAATGCATTTTGTTCTGACGCTGGGTAGGCCGTTGACGGCAATGCCGGGCCTTACCCGTGACGGATTACTGGGGAAATGGATCTGGCAGATGGCAGAGGAGGATACTTTGCCGCTGGATGAAATTTCTCAGGAACTGGCCGCGCAGTATCAGCGTTTTATTGACCTGTTCGGGCGGGAGCCGACGCATCTGGATAGCCATCACCATGTGCATATGTTCCCGCAGATTTTCCCTATCGTAGCCGGGTTTGCTGCCCAGAAGGGGATTGCATTGCGTATCGATCGTCAGACCGTGTTTCAGGCGTCTGATTTTCCGGAAACGTTACGTACCTCCCAGGGATTCAGCAGCGAGTTTTACGGCGAAGCGATTTCCGAGGCTCTGTTTTTACAGACGCTGGATGCGTCAGTCGACCGGGGAGAGTCTTCGCTGGAAGTGATGTGTCATCCGGCCTTTATCGATGACATTATTCGTCAAAGTGCCTACTGTTACCCCCGCTTAACTGAGCTCGACGTGCTGACGTCTTCGTCACTGAAATATGCAATTGCGGAGCGCGGTTATCGTCTTGGCAGTTTTCTGAACGTGTAATTCCTGAGTTTGCGGCGCTTAATGCGCCGCATTTTTTTAGGCGGGAATCGTTTCTATTTTTCCGGCACGTGACCAGACGCGGTGTGCGGTCATCAGCGTCAACAGGGTATCCATAAACTGTGCGTCTGCACTGTCCGCTTCCACCACACCTTCTTCTCCTTCATTTTTGATATTCAACGTTGCTTTAAACTGACGAGCATCGCCGGCCAGGGCGATAGGTTTTAAGTGCTTATACGCTTCGAGTAAATAATATCGGGCATCACCGTTCTTAATGATGTCCGCGAGATTACCGCATGGAACGATAACCGCATCGACCGTCAGGGATGGCGAACCCGCAAAAGTACCGGCGATCGTCAGGGCAGATCCATCATCGGCAACTACCTTACCCATTCGGGAATAGAGCAATTTGGCATGAACGCCTTTGGCCTGTAGGGCTTGCATGATGGCGAGCAGGTCGCTCGATTTCACCTGGTCATTAAGTAGGATGGCGACCACGCGGCCCTTAATCTCACCTTGCGCACCTGCATATAAACTGAGTGACGGTGCATTTTTCAAACCGTTGACGTTGGGCGGTGGCGCAATGCTGGCCTGTTCCTTGGTTAGCTTAAAACCGAGTTTATCGGCAACCGCCTCGGCGAGGGCAGTATCAATATGAGCTAACTGTTCGACCACTCTTTCCCGAATATAGGGGCGCGTAACCTTACTGAGTTCGAAACTGAATCCGCCGATAATATGCTGCTGTTCAATTGGCGTCTGACTTAGCCAGAACAGGCGAGGGTGCGCATAGTATTCGCCAAAAGAGGGGCTACGTTCGCGGATTTTGTTTCCTTCAATCCGTTCCTGATACGACTCAAATCCACCGCGTTTTGGCCCCGGCGGCGTTTCACGCGGCCAGTTATCATTGATGGAATTCGGTTCATAGTTGGCTGGATTGGTATCGATGTCCATTCGATGCATGCCGTCACGCTGGAAATTATGGTACGGACAGGTCGGGCGATTAATCGGGATTTCATGGAAATTGGGCCCGCCCAGGCGACTGATTTGGGTATCGGTATAGGAGAACAAGCGACCCTGCAGCAGGGGATCGTTAGTAAAATCGATGCCAGGGACGATATGTCCGGGATGAAAAGCGACTTGTTCATTTTCGGCGAAGAAATTATCAGGATTGCGGTTCAGCACCATTTTACCGACGCGTTGCACCGGAACCAGCTCTTCCGGGATCAGCTTGGTCGGGTCGAGCAGGTCAAAATCGAACTTAAATTCATCTTCTTCGGGAATCAGCTGTAGTCCCAGTTCATATTCCGGATAATCGCCCGCTTCGATAGCTTCCCACAGATCGCGGCGATGAAAGTCAGGATCCCGACCGGTAAGTTTTTGCGCTTCATCCCATACCAGCGAGGCTTTGCCTGCCAGCGGTTTCCAGTGGAAACGGACAAAGGTGGCTTTCCCTTGCGCATTAATCAACCGAAATGTGTGAATACCGAAGCCTTCCATCGTGCGATAGCTGCGCGGAATAGCCCGATCGGACATTGCCCATATGACGTTGTGCAACGTTTCAGGCTGTAATGAGACATAATCCCAGAAGGTGTCATGGGCGCTTTGGCCCTGCGGGATAGCCCAATGCGGCTCCGGTTTAACCGCATGGACGAAATCCGGGAATTTATGGGCATCCTGAATAAAGAAGATGGGAGTATTGTTTCCCACCAGGTCGAAAATGCCCTCTTCAGTGTAAAACTTGGTCGCAAATCCCCGTATATCCCTGACCGTATCCGCAGAGCCTGCGCCGCCCTGAACGGTAGAGAATCGGACAAAAACCGGGGTGATTTTATTTTCATCACTTAGAAAGTCCGCTTTCGTCGTCGCACTCAGGTTGGCATAGGACTGAAAGTAACCATGAGCGGCAGAACCTCGGGCATGTACGATCCGCTCCGGGATGCGTTCATGATCAAAATGGGTAATCTTTTCCCGCAGGATAAAGTCTTCCAGCAGGGTTGGCCCGCGATTACCTGCGCGCAGAGAGTTTTGATCGTCTGCGATTCGCACACCCTGATTAGTTGTCAGAGCAAAATCTTCGCTTCCTTTACGAAAACTGTCCAGTGCATTGAGTTTGTCACTTTTGATATCTGGCGCTTTTAAACTGCCGGACGTAGTGGGCTGCATACCTGGCGGTGTGGGTTCAGGTGTTGACCGATGTGAACCGTCTGTGGGTGCCAGTGAGTCAAGTCCTGGCTGGGATTCGCTGGCATCATGAACCGGCGCTGAGTGATGGAGTGGATGCTTATCATTCTGTGACATTAAACTCGTCTCCTGGTTTCATTGCTGAAAGGGTCGTTGTTGTTGTCAAAAGCTTTAACTATAGACCACTCACTCAGCGGCGCAGGTACAGGCCGATGACGTAAAGCGCGATGAACCAGGCAAACAGCGCACGCAAGGCAGGACGCAAGGCGGCAAAATCGGCTAAGATAGCGGTTTTCTGATTTTTAGAATTTGTCTTTAGTGAAGCAACTGATTATGAAACCTCTTCGCCAACAAAATCGTCCGGTTATCAGCTATGTTCCCCGCGTGGAGCCCGCGCCACCAGAGCATGCGGTTAAAATGGATGCGTTTCGTGACGTATGGATACTGCGCGGAAAATATGTCGCTTTTGTCTTAATGGGGGAGGCGTTTCAACGTTCGCCTGCATTTACGGTCCCGGAATCAGCGCAACGCTGGGCTAATCAGGTTCGCCAGGAAAATGAACTAAGCGATTAATGGATATAAAAAAACCGCCGGAGCATGACACTCCGGCGGTTTTTTGTTTTTTTTAGCTGACAGACTTAGCGATGCGCCAGTTCGGCGTTATCGTCGCTGTCCAGAATCGTTTTATCAGTCTGCTTGAGCCATTGGCTGGTCAGCGTACCGGCAGTCATGGAACCGCTTACGTTCAGCGCGGTACGACCCATATCGATCAGCGGCTCAACGGAGATCAGCAGCGCAACCAGCGTGACCGGCAGACCCATAGCAGGCAGGACGATCAGCGCGGCAAACGTTGCACCGCCACCGACACCCGCAACCCCTGCTGAGCTCACGGTCACGATACCAACCAGCGTGGCAATCCACATTGGGTCCAGTGGATTGATACCGACGGTCGGTGCAACCATTACTGCCAGCATTG
Organism: Citrobacter sp. Cpo142; assembly: GCF_030332425.1. Classification (NCBI taxonomy): domain Bacteria; kingdom Pseudomonadati; phylum Pseudomonadota; class Gammaproteobacteria; order Enterobacterales; family Enterobacteriaceae; genus Citrobacter; species Citrobacter sp. Cpo142. The sequence continues at coordinate 10,127 of NZ_JAOWHW010000043.1, read as the reverse complement.
CCGGGTACAGGCCCGCACAACCGTTCTGACCAATTGTGGCGCCAAAAGAGGCGGCAAATGAGGCGATGGATTCAGGTACGCCCAGACGACGGGTCTGCGCTTCAACGTTCAGCGGAATTGAGGCTGCGCTGGAACGGCTGGTGAAGGCGAAAGTCAGCACCGGCCACACCTTGCGGAAGTATTTCAGCGGGCTAACGCCGTTAATACCCAGCAGGATCCCGTGAACCACGAACATAATGCCCAGACCGAGATAAGAAGCCACGACGAAGCTACCCAGCTTGATGATGTCCTGCAGGTTGGAACCTGCAACCACTTTGGTCATCAGCGCCAGAACACCGTACGGCGTCAACTGCATCACCAGACGAACCAGTTTCATCACCCAGCTTTGCAGGGTATCGATAGCGACCAGAACGCGCTCGCCTTTTGGTGCATCATCTTTCAGCAGTTTCAGTGCGGCTACACCGAGGAATGCGGCGAAGATAACCACGCTGATAATCGACGTCGGGTTCGCGCCAGTCAGATCGGCAAACGGGTTTTTCGGAATAAACGACAGCACCAGTTGCGGAACGCTGAGGTCAGCCACTTTGCCAACATAGTTGGTTTCAATCGCGTTCAGACGTGCGGTTTCGGCACCACCTTGCACCAGACCTTCGGCGGTCAGGCCGAACAGGTTGGTCACCAGAACCCCTACCAGCGCGGCAATCAGCGTGGTAAACAGCAGCGTTCCGATGGTCAGGAAGCTGATTTTACCTAACTGAGAGGCGTTATGCAGACGTGCAACGGCGCTGAGAATAGACGCAAATACCAGCGGCATAACAATCATCTGCAGCAGTTGGACATAACCGTTGCCGACAATGTTGAACCACTGTACGGAATCTTTAAGAACCTGGCTGTCGGAGCCATAAATGGTGTGCAGGGCAAGGCCGAACACGACACCCATGACCAGACCGACCAGTACTTTTTTGGCCAGACTCCACTGTTTGTGACGGGCTTGCGCCAGCACGAACAGCAGCACTACGAACACGATAATGTTCGCGATTAATGGAAAGTTCATCCCCGTTCTCCTGATCTTATTATACGTATCACCGTTTAAAGGTGATTCTGTTGGCGCAAGATTAGCAGAACTGTGACTTGCCTCTTATATTCAAATGGAATTGTTTATACCTAAAATGACTTTTTGGCTGATTTATTAGTCAATCTGATGCGTTATGAAATGATTAAACTGCATTTGTAGCGTATTAATCATCTGCGAAGACCAGCGTACCGCGCTGTTCTCTTGTATGGTTTGCGGCATCCAGATTGCCCATGCGAACAGTGCCATGCACAGAAACCGCTCCAGTTGATTGCCTTTTTGCGGCACGAGGATAGGCAGACGAAAACGCCAGCGGCAGGGCCAAAGCAGGGGAACGCCTGCTGGGGTCAGCATGTCGGCCAGAATGTGACTAAGATAGCCGAGTACCATACCTTGTAAGGCATCGGCCGGTATTATCCAGGTATCCGGGACTTTCAGGTAGAACGTGGCCAGCAGGGCAAAAACCGCCAGCAGGCTATGTGTAAACCCGCGATGACCAAATGCCCGGGCAATGGGTTTTGATATCCACTTCAGACGCTGCCCCAGCAGAGATTTGGGATGATCGATATCCGGCAGCAGGCACGTTAAAATGGCTGAAGGAACAATATGCCACCAGTCACCCTGCGCAAGAACGGGCGTTAGTTCGGCATTCTTGGCAAATACCGCACAGGCAATAGAAAAAAGAAGGTGGCCTTCCGCCGTCATGATAAAACCCAATAAACTGTCAATTCATACAGTATAGGGGTTTTATACAGTAGGCGGAAGAGGTGACGTTGTAACCCTATGTCACAAGTGCGGGTTTAGCGTGCCAACCAACCGCCATCCACGGCCAGCGTATAGCTATGAATATAGTCAGAGGCGGGACTTGCAAGGAAAACGACCGGGCCTTTCAGGTCATTTGGCGTGCCCCAGCGTCCTGCGGGAATACGATCGATAATCTCCTGATTGCGCTCGCTGTCCGCGCGCAGTTGCTGGGTGTTGTTGGTCGCCATATAGCCGGGCGCGATGGCGTTGACATTAATTCCCTTGGCCGCCCATTCATTGGCGAGCAGGCGGGTGATGCCCAGAACACCGCTTTTTGATGCGGTATAGGAAGGTACACGGATACCGCCCTGAAAAGAGAGCATCGAGGCAATGTTAATGATTTTTCCGCCATTGCCCTGAGCCAGAAACTGACGCGCCACAGCCTGCGACAGAAAGAAAACGGATTTGAGATTCAGATTCATCACGTCATCCCAATCTTTTTCACTGAAGTCCAGCGCATCCTGACGGCGTATAGTTCCTGCATTGTTGACCAGAATATCGACCCGGCCAAACGCCGACACCGTTTTTGTCACGATGCTGGTGAGAGCATCTTGTTGACTGAGGTCGGCCTGAATGGCCATAAAGCGTCGACCGAGGGCGTTAATTTTCTCTGAGGTTTCATGCGGTATTTTACGATTCACGCCGACTACATCGCAGCCCGCTTCAGCCAGCGCCACTGCCATACCCTGCCCGAGGCCGGTGTCACATCCAGTGACGATGGCGACTTTACCTTCGAGACGAAAAGCTTCCTGAATCATGTTTACCTCAACTATTTATGTCATTAACGCTTGCGCTATAGGGCAAGGATAGGAGAGGTTAAACAGAAATACAATTTAAAATGAAACAGCGTTTTAAAAAATGCAAGGATGAAAAATGAAAAAGCGGGCAATACGATCATTGCCCGTTACAGGATTAGCCGCGCAGATGTGCGGCAGTAAGTTCGGTGAGCGAGGTTAGTTTGACGTCGGCAAGCACGAAGCGAGGATCGTCCTGATTCTCATGCGCTGGTACGACGATGGAACGCATACGAGCAGCTTTCGAGGCAATCATGCCGTTCACTGAGTCTTCCAGTGCTACGCAGTTTAACGGGTCAATGCCCAGTTTTGCCGCACAATCGAGGTAAACCTGTGGGTGCGGTTTGCTGTAAGGCAGTTTTTCTGCAGAAGCCAGTGCGTCGAAGTCATCGCGCAGATCAAACATGGTCAGCACTTTTTCCAGCATATGCAGCGGAGAAGCGGATGCCAGTCCTACTTTGATTCCCTGAGATTTGCACAGTGCTACAGCTTCACGAACGCCTGGCAGCAGCGGTTTTGTCTCTTCAACCAACGCAATAGCCCGGGTAATGATGCGCTCGGTGACTTCCTGACGTGAGGGGCCTTTCCAGGGTTGCTGCGCAAACCACAAATCAACCACCATGTCGATGCGTAAGCCAAGGGTATCGGGAAGTTCATGGCGGCGGGAGATATCAACGCCTAAACTTGCTATCACATCCAGTTCAGCCTGATCCCAAAGCGGTTCAGAATCGACCAGTAACCCATCCATATCGAAAATTGCAGCAAGAATTTGACGCGGGGTTGACATTACAACCTCTCCTTTACGGTGATAAAAGGGATTAGAGCCAGCCTGGACGGACTCTGAGCGTTCATTACGGCTAATTCAGCAGTATACCGCCTTTAAAGATCAGGCGAAAACGGTAATCAACGGGTAAACTTAGGCCAAAATGACACGTCTTAATCAAGGGGAACTCATGACGTATCAACAAGCTGGACGCATTGCCATCTTGAAAAGGCTGGTGGGATGGGTGGTTTTCATTCCCGCGCTAATTTCAACGCTGGTTTCAGTACTGAAGTTTATGTACGCGCACAGCGAAAAGCAGGAAGGGATTAACGCGGTCATGCTCGATTTTGCTCATGTGATGATCGACATGATGCGGGTGAACACACCTTTTCTTAACGTGTTCTGGTATAACTCGCCAACGCCTGATTTTCAAAGTGGACTGAATCTCGTTTTTTGGCTGATTTTTATTCTGATTTTTGTCGGCCTGGCGTTGCAGGATTCAGGCGCCAGAATGAGCCGCCAGGCGCGTTTCTTACGCGAAGGCGTTGAGGATCAGCTGATTCTGGAACAGGCGAAAGGCAGTGACGGGTTATCTCGCGAGCAACTTGAGTCGCGAATTGTGGTACCGCACCATACGATCTTCTTACAAATTTTCCCGCTTTATATTTTGCCGGTGATCGTTCTGGTGATCGGCTACTTCTTCTTCTCATTGCTGGGCTTTTTGTAAGTGCCGCGCTATCGGGCCTGCCACGTTGCGAAACGACAGGCCTGATAAGCAACGCGGTACGTCGTTAAGCCGCCAGTAATCTATCCAGCGCTTTCTGCGCCACAACCAGATGCTGTCCTCCGAAGAGAATTGCTCGATTCAGCAGCGTATAGAGCTGGTAGATTGGCTGCCTGTCGAGAAAGTCCAGCGGTAGTGGCGAGACAGACTGGTAACCGTCATAAATTTGCGGCGGCTGATCGGTATGTAACGGCAGCATTGCCAGGTCACACTCTCTGTCCCCCCAGTAGCAGGCAGGGTCAAAGATGTACGGACCGTCAGGACCGAGGGCGCAGTTACCGGACCACAAATCACCGTGCAGGAGAGACGGCTGCGGCTGATGAGAAGAGAGACGTTGCTGGACATGTTCGACAATGGCGTCAATATTGCCAAACGCTATGCCTTTTTCAGCGGCGAGTTCCAGCTGCCAGCCTATACGCTGCTCGGCGAAAAAGGTTGACCAGCGACGTTGCCAGGTATTTGGCTGCGGCGTGGTAGAGAGCGCGTTATCGAAGTCGAGACCAAACTGAGGCTGGTCGCTCCATTCGTGCAAATGCGCAAGCTGTTGACCGAGGATAAATGCGTTATGCGCATCAAGCGGACGGGGAGGGAGGAAATCCATCACCAGAAAGCTGTAATCTCTGTCTGCACCTACTGCCCAGACTTTCGGTACCGATACAGTTTGACTGCGGGAAAGTAGCTCCAGCTGATCGGCTTCTGCCGTAAAGCCGGTTAACAGCTCTCTTTCATCGCATTTGACGAAAAAATCTCGCCCCGCATAGCGTAAATGCCATGCGGCGTGGATCTCTCCGCCGGGCAGTTCATTACGCAGTTCGATTTCGCCTTCACCTAATTGCTCGCTTAAAAGACGACTGATAGCCTGCCACATGATGTCTCTCCCCATGTTGTCTGCCAGATCATAAGGTTAGCGCAAGAATGCGGTTAAAAAACACGAACTGACGCACACCACGGACGCGTCATCGCTGGAAAGGCACTTAATGTTTGTCGTTCTTCTTCACCTCGCACCGTTGTGGAGACACCTGACTGCACATGATTCACTTCTTTGTAATCACGTGATTTTTTATCATAGTCGCATAACACCCATGCTGACAGTTTTACGCGAGAATCCCCCTTTTTCTTCAAAAGAGGGACGGTGTCATTACTGAGCGAGATACGAATATATTTTTTGCGTGTCGTCCAAAGAGCACAGGCGAGTACCCTGATTCAGCGTTGCTGCACTGCCCGCGGCGACACCGTAACGGACAATATCCTCAAAAGGCGCGTTCTCTGCCAGTTTAAGCGTCATGGCCCCGACCATACTGTCGCCTGCACCTACGGTACTTTGACTTTTCACCGGTGGCGGAACCATCTGAACGCAGGTATCGCGATCTACGCCCAGCGCCCCTTGCGGCCCAAGCGAGACCACAACGCGGTGCGCTTTCCCACTCTGTACGATTTCCTGCGCGGCCTTGCGCACATCATCGGGTTGAGTGAGTTCGCGGTTTACCAGCGCACTCAGTTCTTTGAGGTTGGGTTTGACCAGTTCGATATTGCCGATGGCTAACGCCGCCGTCAGTGCTTCGCCTGAGCTGTCGACAATACAGCGGATCCCCTGTTTTTGTGCGGTGGTAATGAGCCGGGTCAACTTCTCAAGCTGTACGCCGGGCGGCAAACTGCCGCTGATGACCAGCAGCGCACCAGACTCAATTTCCAGCACCTGATCCTGAAGTTGGTAGAACTCGTCATCGGTCAGCGCAGCGCCTGGCATGACAAAACGATATTGTTCACCGCTGGACTCCACGTGGACATGAAGATTTTGTCGGGTCCAGTCTTTGGCTTCGACGGTAGATACGGGAACATTTTCGTCGGCGAGCAATGCAACAAGATGCTCTCCGGTTGCACCCCCCGCGGGGAAAATCGCCGTTGCGGTTCCGCCAAGATGGGCAATTGCGCGAGCGACGTTGATACCGCCGCCGCCGGGTTCAAAAACCGGCGAGGTACAACGAAGCTTACCTTCCGGGTAAATTTGCGGGGTGATTGTTGCGCTATCGAGAGAGGGCGCAAGTGTTAACGTATAGATACGTACCATCTTTACCTCCTGTTAGGCTGAACTCAGTCTGGCACTTAACCTCCCGAAAGTGAAGTAATTAACAACATGATTTTTCATATCTTTATTTAAAATTATCGTCATAAAGATATATAAATAAAATAAAGGTTTAGGAACGCTCTTATTCAAAAAACGAAATAAGAATTTATTGCTATGTTATTCGAGTCTTTTTATAATTTGTTACCTTTCAGGGGTCTTTTGTCATTGATCCATATGAAAGTTTCCGAGACCGTAATGGTCTCTTTTTTTGTTGTACGGACTCTTAATAAATGAAGCTTTTGAAGACAGTGCCCGCAGCATTACTGCTGACGGGAGGCCTGCTTGCGTCAATGCATGCTGTAGCCGATGATTCCGTTTTTACTGTCATGGATGACCCTTCCAGCGCGAAAAAACCCTTTGAAGGTAACCTGAACGCGGGATATCTCGCCCAGTCAGGCAACACGAAAAGTTCTTCTTTAACCGCAGATACCACCATGACCTGGTACGGCCAAACGACCGCATGGTCTCTGTGGGGAAATGCCAGCAATACCTCCTCAAATGATGAGCGTTCATCGGAGAAATATGCCGTAGGTGGCCGTAGTCGTTACAACATGACCGACTATGACTATCTCTTTGGACAGGCAAGCTGGTTGACCGACCGCTACAACGGCTACCGCGAGCGTGACGTGCTGACCGCGGGTTATGGTCGCCAGTTCCTCAACGGACCTGTGCACAGCTTCCGTTTCGAATTCGGTCCTGGCGTGCGCTATGACGAGCACACGGATGGCACCACCGAAACGCAGCCGTTGGGCTATGCGTCCGGGGCCTATGCATGGCAGATGACGGACAACACCAAGTTTACTCAGGGTGTGTCGGTATTCGGCGCTGACGATACCACGCTCAACTCTGAAACTGCCCTGAACGTTGCCATCAACGAGCACTTTGGGTTAAAGGTGGCTTACAACGTGACCTGGAACTCTGAACCGCCGGCAACAGCGCCGGAGCATACCGATCGTCGTACTACTGTTTCACTCGGCTACCGGATGTAATGACAAATCGGGTCAAATAATTGGCCCGGTTTTTATCTATTAAAGTTAAGGTTATTTAATATTTAATTTGCGTTTTATTTTTTACCTGGCCATAACACGCTATTTTCAGACAAATTCGATTAATCGATAAATAAACGAAACCGGAACAGTGGGTGAGCGTCATTTAGCCCCAGATCATCGCAGCCCAGCGCAGCATCAACATGGCCGTACAAATAACGAGCAGAATCACAACCATCTTCCAGTGTTTCTTCGCAAAGCGATTTGTGGGCATTGTTTTTTTCCTGCTCAGGTTAGATGACTTTGTGGACTGAACCCACCTCGGTAGACGCTCCCGCCCTATAGTGGACTGACCCCACCCCGGTAGACGATCCTGCCCTATAGTTTGAGCATAGGAGGAGCCGATATTCCTGCACATAACGAAAGGTAGTTTCCTGGTGCAGGTCGGTAACATTCTGGTGAAGATGAAACTGGTGATCCGCTATGCATTGCGGCGAAAACCTATAACTTCAAATGCGTTAATGTTAGCCGAAATTAATGATATCGGTATCTGCCCGGATGACGAGGAGAGATTCCTGAATGACGACGAGATAGATGCGCTCTGGAATGCTATCGATAAAACGAAGATGTCATGGCAAAACAAAATGCTGATCCGCATTGTAGCGCTTACCGACAGTCGCTGGTGCTGAACTGAGGCTGGCAAGGAAAGAGGGACTTTGCCCTGAAGGCTAGGGAGTAGGTAATACCGAAAGAGAGCTCGAAAATGCGTAAACGCTTTGTGCGTGGGGGAATCCCGATCATGTTCCTGTTTATTTGAACATGGATGGTACTGTAATGGTGCGCAATAATACATCTTCAACTCAGATATAATTTGATAGCATGATTTTAACTAAATAAATTTAGTTGTGTTTATATAGCGTTGAGTAGATGCATTATTTCAGGCTATAATGCATCTACATTTTCTTATGTGCGTCAGTTTGTCGTAAAAATATACTCCATTAAAATATAGTTTTATATTTTAATTACTGACTTTGAGAATGGTGAGCCAGTTTTAGCATCATACATCCCCAGTTCTATTTTTTTTATTTTACTAAAGTCGATATCTGTTGTGTTCGTATATGTATAATAACTATCGCCTATAAGAATGGCTTTCATTGCGGTGTCTTTATTTACGAACCTACCATCATTCATAACCAAGTGAATATATATTGCCTTCCCATTCGATAATTCTTTATTTATATCTCCAGATAGTTTCAGGACTATTTTTTCCGAGCCATATAAATGTTCTGTATAAAAGTAAACTTTATCAAGTATTATTCCTTTATAAATAGAACTATCGACGATAAATGCTTTTTGTTTATCAATTGATGAGTAATCGAATCCCGTTTGCTCTTCATTTATTGAGTTTACATGGAAAAAGTCGTTTCTTGCAGGATGTTTATATGCAGGGTAAGCATCGGTGGATTTAATCAGTTTGGGCATGTATAGATCTGGAATAGAGATTTCTTTCACTCCGCGACTTACTTGCTCATGAATCATAGATAATCTAATTTTTTCCTGATTCCATGTGCCTATAATAGCGTTAGTCATTATGTAATATGAAGGTATGAAATATACAAGGATGAATATTCCAATAATGGATAGCCCAATGTAGTCATAAATTGTTTTCTTATTATCTAAGACGGCATTTATCAAAAATGATACAGATATTAAGAACATAAATAATGCTCCGCTATATGCACGTGGTGGCATGAACGGAGAGGCAATAAAAGCTGCATTGCACAGAATTGCTGAAACGAAAAAAATAGCACTAAAAGAAATATGTTTCTTACTAGATGCACTATTTAAACCTATCAATAAAGCAAAAATTATAATTACAATGTAAATCTGCCAAAATACAGACATTGACTCAGGCATGCGAGTGAAAAGTTGTAATTCAACCTTTCCAAACAATGTCATATTGTGCCAGTCACTAAAATACAGGGAGCGGCTAGCGGTCCCAGGGCCAAGCAGCAACACACCAATACCGATAATCAACCCTGTCAGGTATGGGTAAATAGCTGACAGATTCTTCTTGTATATAATAAAAGATATTGTCAACAATAGCGTTACAATACTGGTGTTTTCATTTGAACAGCCCGCTGCAAAACCTAATAATAATGCAAAGGGCAATTTCCACCATGTTAATTTTGGTTTTTGCAATGCTATTGTTAGGATGAATAATGAAACATAAAACGTTGTCCAAAGATAGTTTGCGGCACCAACAAACCAAAAAGTCGTCTCCCCTAACGAAGGGTTTGCTATCCAGTATAATACAAATAAACCTAAAGCAGATAACGGATGGAATTTTAATTTGTTTTTAAGTAATGCATTCGGAATACATGCAGTAAAACAAAGGGTGGCAGCTAACGCCATTGCAGTTAAAAATTCATACAAGGCATGGGGAACATAATACATCATGTATGAACTAAACATATTTGTTAAAATTCTACCACTCCATTCCTTGTAGTGAGCAATCTGATCATGCAAATTTGCAATTGATATGTAGTAATAATCATCAGATAACATTGGTGTGTGCAAAGTTGGTATTAATACCAATACAAATATTACTAAAGATGTAAGTAAGCAATAAATTTTACGACTCATTTCAATTCCTTTGATTTTATAAAGTATCGTGGTCTGTTTTTTGATTCAACATAAATCCTACCAATATATTCACCTAGGGAAGGTGCGAACAAGTTCCTGATATGAGATCATCATATTCATCCGGAGCGCATCCCAGAGGGACATCATGAGCCA
>NZ_JAOWHW010000042.1:0-278 GCF_030332425.1 Citrobacter sp. Cpo142 | reverse complement strand
CCCAGCCTTGCCAGATGTTGTCTCAGATTCAGGTTATGTCGCTCAATGCGCTGAGTGTAACGCTTGCTGATAACGTGCAGTTCTCCCTTCAGGCGTGATTCATAAAGCGGCCAGCCATCCGTCATCCATACCACGACCTCAAAGGCCGACAGCAGGCCCAGAAGACGCTCCAGCGTGGCCAGAGTGCGTTCACCGAATACGTGCGCCACAACCGTCCTCCGTATCCTGTCATACGCGTAAAACAGCCAGCGCTGACGTGATTTAGCACCGACGTAGCC
>NZ_JAOWHW010000041.1:0-265 GCF_030332425.1 Citrobacter sp. Cpo142 | reverse complement strand
CAGTAAGGATGGTGGAGCTATGCGGGATCGAACCGCAGACCTCCTGCGTGCAAGGCAGGCGCTCTCCCAGCTGAGCTATAGCCCCATCGTAGTTATCTCATTCACCTTAATTCTTGCTGAGACAAGGCGTGGAACGGTGAAGCATACTGAAGTATGCGAGTCGTTTCACAACGCGGCATCAGAAAGAATTTGGTAGGCCTGAGTGGACTTGAACCACCGACCTCACCCTTATCAGGGGTGCGCTCTAACCACCTGAGCTACAAGC
>NZ_JAOWHW010000040.1:0-237 GCF_030332425.1 Citrobacter sp. Cpo142 | reverse complement strand
CTGTCAATCCGGCGTGTGGAATAGTGGTTTGAAAATCGGTTTTTTTTCTGTCGCTTCTCCAGTTGGTGTCAACAATATTACATGGGCCAGATATTGTGCTTTAGGGCATTACGGACAAGGTGGTGGATCGCAGATCTACCCAGTAGCCGGGCCGGATGGTGAAGGTAAGTACCTCTGGCAAACTAATACATTAGGCGGTGCTGTTATGATCAACTGTTTCTAACTGTCAATCCGGTG
>NZ_JAOWHW010000039.1:0-789 GCF_030332425.1 Citrobacter sp. Cpo142 | reverse complement strand
GCACCGGATTGACAGTTTCCTCAACCGGCTTTGACTATGTAGTTAAACGCAACGTTCTTAGGGCGTACTTCACTACCATTTGAGTAGTAATGATCCATACCGTTATGATGGCCTTCGAGCCTACCACCAGTATTAAGGATCATATTACTTTGGTCTTTTTGGTAACTGAGAATAGCTCGTCCATTGTCGAGGCCGCGCCCATTATCCCAACCACGTATAAATGTGCCGCGTAGATCGGGTAATACACATCCAGGATAAACAATAGCCAGTTTAGGGTTAGAACCGCATGAAAAGCTCTGCCCTGCCATTAAAAAGAAACCTGGTGGGGGTGTTGTGGAAGGCCACGGAATAGGGCTACCAACAGGGTAGCTGTCAGATCCGCCCCACACGCCGGATTGACAGTCACACTGACTCTGTTGAGTTCATTTTTATGAGCAGCTAATTATGAAGCTGCATTTCCCTGTTAAATCCGTTCGGTTAGTGCCTGGGTGAAAGACATATTCATCATAGTAGCCGCATGTAACCACTCGGTTTGCATCTACGGCAGCAACTTGACCGGCGAAGTAATTTGGTTTCCATCCATGTGGATTTTCGCTATTGCTGACACTCCAGGTGCATTGGTTTTGGCTAAAACCTGTGGGCAGCGGAATCTGTTGCCCGTTGCCGATTAAACCCGTTAAAACTGTACTCCCTATGTTCCTGCGCCAGACACCGGATTGACAGTTAGAAACAGTTGATCATAACAGCACCGCCTAATGTATTAGTTTGCCAGAGGTACTTACCTTCACC
>NZ_JAOWHW010000038.1:0-206 GCF_030332425.1 Citrobacter sp. Cpo142 | reverse complement strand
ACTTTAGTGTGGGTATCAGGCTGGCTGGCAGCTTCAGCCTAATTCTGGTTCTTGTCATGATCATGACAGTGACCGGAGTGTGGTACCTGAACTCTATGCTCACTTCCACCGATCGCGTGATGAATAATTATCTTCTGCAGGAGCGTATGGCGAATGAATGGCAGACCGCTATTGAATCAAACGGTGCGCTTGGACTGGTTCTGCTG
>NZ_JAOWHW010000005.1:0-465 GCF_030332425.1 Citrobacter sp. Cpo142 | reverse complement strand
CCACACGCCGGATTGACAATTAGCTGAAAGGGCAGCAAAGAACATCAACGTGCTCATCATCTAATGCGCCAGGCCAGATCATGAATCTACTACCAGACTGAACTGAACCAGCGGGGCATGTTGCCGTTTTATAGAATTGCCTTTTACCCGGATTCACCCAAGCATCAGGTGACGACACCCATTGACAGGCACTGGAGTTAATTTTAGCGCCGCCAGACCACACGCCGGATTGACAATTTAATTCAGCCTAACAGCGTAACAGCGTACATTATCAACAGTGCAATTTTGGTTATCTTCAGTACAGGCATCCGAGCCGGTGGCTATCCACCCCTGAGCTGTAAGACCATTTGAATTGAGTGAAGACAAACAGACATCGCCGTAGTTATTACCTGAGCCAACAGTCCACGACATGCGCTCTAATGAGTTTTTCCCGGTTGTTCTCCACACACCGGATTGTCAATCCGG
>NZ_JAOWHW010000037.1:0-206 GCF_030332425.1 Citrobacter sp. Cpo142 | reverse complement strand
AAAGGCGAGGCCAGTATCGTGTCGCCCAACAGGCTCCAGCGACAGTTCAATCCGGATGCTCCGGATGAGCGTTGGGTAACCGACATAACCTATATCAGGACCCAAGAAGGCTGGCTGTATCTTGCTGTGGTTGTTGATCTGTTCTCACGCAAAATTATCGGCTGGTCCATGCAATCCCGGATGACAAAGGACATTGTCCTGAACGC
>NZ_JAOWHW010000036.1:0-997 GCF_030332425.1 Citrobacter sp. Cpo142 | reverse complement strand
GACCGCAGTTTTGAGCAGCAGCGCTACCGGGCCAGCGGCCTCAATCTGGTGACGGCGGCCATCGTGTTGTGGAACACGGTCTATCTGGAGCGTGCCACCAGTGCTTTGCGTGCCCACGGCAAGGCGCTGGACGACACGTTGCTGCAATATCTGTCACCGCTGGGGTGGGAGCATATCAACCTGACCGGCGATTACCTATGGCGCAGCAGTGCCAAGGCCGGTGCGGGGAAGTTCAGGCCATTGCGACCGCTGCCACCGGCTTAGCGTGCTTTATTTTCCGTTTTCTGAGACGACCCCTGAATAGTCCATCCTGTTTTCTCCACTGCGAATCTGTTCAAAATTACGGCGCATGCTCATTATGCCGCGTAGCGGCATGGAGACGCCAGCAGGAGTCACACTGAGCGCAGTCGGTGGGAGGCGTCGTGACCGGCGCAGCCGTTACGGATTGATAGTTTCTGCCTTGCCCACCCCATTCCCTGCAAAGCCAAATCCACTAAAAGCTACTCCGGTTGATGATTTGCGCCGTCGGAGTGGTCACGACAAGGCATGGCCGAAGTCGGGGCGTATCTCCGCGTTAGCGGGCCGTTAGGGCCGCTTACGGGCGTGTACGGAAAACTGTCAGCAGCACCACCCACAGCGACACTGAATTCTAGTTACAACATCCCTTACAAAGCGGGGGTGTTCCGGCCCTTTGGGCCGGGGCGGCGTCGGTTTGGCAGGGGTAAGGGGTGTGCACTGGGGTGGCTTTTTGCGCCACCGGGGCCCGGCGCTTGGCGACGGGAGGTACTTTTGTCTTTTTTCTGAGCGCGCGGCCGGGGGCCGCTGCATGCGAAGGCATTACCGGTTTTCCCCGTTATCCACGGAAGTTATGCAGTGAACAGGAGGTCTCTTTTATGAATATAAGTAAAGGGTGAAACTGAATCGCCACGGATAATCTAGACACTTCCGAGCCGTTGATAATACAGGTTTTCATATTCAGCCGGTGGCATCTGATCAC
>NZ_JAOWHW010000035.1:0-313 GCF_030332425.1 Citrobacter sp. Cpo142 | reverse complement strand
ATTGAGCGACATAACCTGAATCTGAGACAACATCTGGCAAGGCTGGGACGGAAGTCACTGTCGTTCTCAAAATCGGTGGAACTGCATGACAAGGTCATCGGGCATTATCTGAACATAAAACACTATCAGTAAGTTAGAGTCATTACCAATAATACCTTCAAATAAAAAAAGCGGTCCGGCGACATCCCCCGGACCGCTTCAATAAACTGTCTGATGTTATGTATTCATCAGTATGCAAATATCATACCAGCTTATGGTTCAGATAGCCACGTTGCTTAATTGTTGTGCAATGTAACAAATGTGAGGTATGTGT
>NZ_JAOWHW010000034.1:0-253 GCF_030332425.1 Citrobacter sp. Cpo142 | reverse complement strand
TCCTTTTACACGCTCAGCAATGGCGGCGCGTTTATGGCCCCTGATGCTGACGTTGACGATAAATGGCATCTGTTCAACGGCATGAACGGCAATGGTGCGCAAATGAGCGCGGAAGCCGCAGGTATCGCTGTCTGTCTGATTGAATACAGCCATCACGCCTGTCGCACCGAATGTGAATCGCCACGGGTTTAACAGACACCTCAGAGTCATTTAAGATGACTTAAAAGAGAGGTGCCCATGAGCGGTAAACGTT
>NZ_JAOWHW010000033.1:0-749 GCF_030332425.1 Citrobacter sp. Cpo142 | reverse complement strand
CCCCTTTATTTTTACTGAAGAGCAGACAGAAACCATAAATACCGGCTTTGACATGCCGGGGAAGTCCTTATAGTACAATATTTTCCGTTTCCCAAACGGAGCCTATAAGGTGTTCGCCATGAACAAACCTCTGCTGATTTTTCATGCGACTGAAGATGATACCGTGTTAATTGAGCAGGCCGAGAAAATATTCAAAGCAGCTAAGCATCCCAAGAGTTTCATTTCCCTGGGTAAGGCTGATCACCTTCTGACACATGCTCAGGATGCTGAATACGTTGCCGATATCATTATATCGTGGAGCGAATGTTACCTATAAACAGAGTAAATGCGTTCAAACTCGTAGCGCTGAGGGCGATTTTCTGCAGAGATCGGACGCTGTTTATGCTGGACTGATTTTGCGATAAAGGCTTAGGCCGATGCATACAGGCGGGGCTGAATAAGGGTGAGGCCCTTGGGCGAGCATCCTTCATGCACCGGCTGAATGAAATCAGGGATCTGGGGGTGGGAGGATCAGCGTTACCACGCCACCGGCGCTGACACTACATACGGCGGCGATAACACTCTGGAATACGGTTTATATAGAAAGAACCATTGAGCCGCTTAAGCAAAAAGGAGTCCCTGTTAATGAACTGCTGGTCTCTCATCCTTCTCCACTGCTGTACAAAATATAGTCTTAGCGTGGGATAATTAATGAGATGGTCACTCCCTCCTTCCCAGTACTATGCTGAGGACAGGCTTTCATTCGGAGA
>NZ_JAOWHW010000032.1:0-281 GCF_030332425.1 Citrobacter sp. Cpo142 | reverse complement strand
CACACTACCATCGGCGCTACGGCGTTTCACTTCTGAGTTCGGCATGGGGTCAGGTGGGACCACCGCGCTACAGCCGCCAGACAAATTCTTTTCTAAGTGCCGAACTTTAACCGAAAAACTGGTGCTGATACCCAGAGTCGAACTGGGGACCTCACCCTTACCAAGGGTGCGCTCTACCAACTGAGCCATATCAGCACACTAAATTTGATGCCTGGCAGTTCCCTACTCTCGCATGGGGAGACCCCACACTACCATCGGCGCTACGGCGTTTCACTTCTGAG
>NZ_JAOWHW010000031.1:0-260 GCF_030332425.1 Citrobacter sp. Cpo142 | reverse complement strand
GTAAATGTTCGTCTCATTCAAAAAACCTCCGCAACCCCATGTTTTCACATAACTGTTGCGTTGACCAATTGAATCTACAGTAGCCTTTTTTAATATCGTATTTTGCTCCTCCAGACGGCGAACCTGCTTTTCCAGCTCGCGGATACGTTGCTGGTCTGGAGTAATGGGTGTGGCAGAGGGCGTAATCCCCTGGCGCTCTCTCCTGAGCTGGCGTACCCAGCTCTCAAGCGTAGTAGAACCCACATTCATCGCTTCACTGG
>NZ_JAOWHW010000030.1:0-128084 GCF_030332425.1 Citrobacter sp. Cpo142 | reverse complement strand
GTCAGTGGAGGCGCATTATAGGGAGTTATTTCAGGCTGACAAGGGGAAATTTAAAATAATCTTCCGAGTGCGTATTTTTTCATCAAAACCACTTAAACTGACAGTTTTTCGAGCGTTTTAAAGCCATAGCGCTGTAGCACAGGCAATAATTGTTCAGCTTCTGTCGTCATTGCCATACAAAATGCGACGTTCTCATCGGTTGATTTCGCATCTGGTGCTTCATGCTCTAACAACCAGGCCGTGCGGCGCGCTATCGCGGCACCAGAATCCACCAGTCTCGTCCCCTCGGGCAGGACCTGTAAAAGCTCTTCCTGTAATAGGGGGAAATGAGTGCAGCCGAGCACTACAGTGTCAGGTGGTTCAGACATCCGCAGCCACGGACGCAGAATACGCCGCAGCTCTTCCAGAGAAACTGTTTCACCGTGTAGCTTCGCTTCCGCAAGTTCCACCAGCTCAGCAGAACCCAACATTGCAATTTGGCATTCGTTAGCGAATCGCGCAATCAGCTCATGGGTATACGAGCGCTTCACCGTTGCACGTGTAGCCAGTAGCCCCACAACACCGTTCGCCGTGAGTCGCGCTGCCGGTTTAATCGCAGGCACCACGCCCACAACCGGGAAAGCAAATTTCTCACGTAACGCAGGGAGCGACACCGTGCTTGCTGTATTACACGCGATGACCGCAAGAGAGAGGGGATAGCGCCGCTGGACCGCAGTCACAATCTCAACAACACGCTCGACGATAAACTCCTCGCTCTTCTCTCCATAAGGAAAGGCGACGTTGTCGAAAGCGTAGATATAGTGGAGATCCGGCAGAAGACGCCGGATCTCGTCATAGACCGACAACCCACCGACGCCGGAATCAAATACCAGCACGGTGGGACGGGGATCAGAAGGTGTAGCTGCCAGACAAGGTGTATTCCCGTCCTGCAGTTGCGTAGCCATAAACTGTCTCGTAATCTTTATCGAACAGGTTGGCGATTTTACCACGAACTGTCAGCTGTGAGGTGATTGGATATGACACTCCGATATCCCACAAGCTGACACCGCCCAATTTAACATCACGATTATTGTCGTAATCATTATCGTAACGTTCACCTATATATTGATAAGCAACGTTCCACCCCAAGTCCTGAACCTGCCCAGTTAACTCATACTTAACCTGCTGTTTTGCTCGGCGATAGAGTACCTTATTCGTATCATCATCCCGCGGGTCAACATACTGTAGCGTCAGGTGATGATCTACCGGGCCTGTCGTAACATTCCCAGTCCATTCCAGCCCTTTAATCGTGGCTGACTTAACGTTGACGTACTGGTTATTCTTGTAATCGATCAGGTTTTGAATTTCATAATGATATGCAGAAAGACGCCAATCAAGCGGCCCTGTCAATCCATCAATCCCTGCTTCCCACTGTTTAGATTCTTCCGGTTTCAAATTCGGGTTGGCTGCAATACCCGGCCCATAGGAAGAAGCAAAACGCGTAGCCCCGTATTGCTGACCAAGTGAAGGAGCCAGGAAACCTGTGCCATAAGAGAGCGTTGCACGGTAGCCATCAACAAACTCCCAGCCTGCAGCAGTCTGCCAGGTGCCATGCCAGCCGAATTGTTCATCATGATCTTCACGGCTTGAGGCTTCCAGCGTGACGCTTTCAATTTGTTGTTGCCCAGTTAGATAAAGTCCGGTCGTATCACGTTTATAAGCGTCCGATTTCGTGGTACTACTGGAAGTCAGCTTTTCTTGTTTCCAGTCGACACCACCGCTAATCGCTCCATGCCCAACCTCAACGTTATTTCCCCACTGAATATAGCGCTGCTCCATATTATCCAGCGTAGCATCCCCCGCATAACGACCGAGTTGATTGCTATAGTTGTAATCTTTGAGATGCTGGTAGTTAGCAATCAGTTGGGCGGAATAGATACCTGAGCTGTAACGAAGGCCGGAATCCCAGGACTGAGTGTAATTCTGAGCTTCGTCATTACCGCCAGCATAGCCATAAGAGCCCTGATCGTAATCGCTATTCGCCGTGTAGCCGTAACCACGGAAGAAACCGGAGAAGTTATCGTTAAACTTGTGCTGCAAGCCGCCCCAGAACAGTTTGTTGCGATAACCATCGCGATCGCTGTCGCCGCTGTAAGGGGAATCAGGTTGAATGTTAAAGCCTTTGGTCGTCTGGTAAGCGCCAGCCGCCGTCACCATCGTGTCACCAAATCGTTTATTTATCGTGCCGTCGTAGGTCTGATAACCATCAGTCCCCATACCTGCGTTGATCTGTGATTTCTCTTCATCACTCATCGTAATGATGTTAACCACACCACCGATCGCGCCAGACCCGTACACCGCTGAACGCGGCCCGCGAATGTATTCAACACGTTGCACCAACGATACCGGAATCTGACCAATATCAATCGCATTACCGATGCCCGCACGCGCCATCGGCACGCCATCAATCAATACCAGGACATGCCGGGACTCAGTACCGCGAACATACAGCGAGGAGCTTTTCCCCATACCGCCGCTTTGCGAAATATCTACGCCCGGCAATCGGCGCATGACATCATTGAGATCTTTTGACTGCCAGCGCTGAATATCTTCACGCGTCACCACATCAGTGGGGGCAAGGACGGTGTTAACAGGCTGCTGAAAACGGTTGGCAGTAACGACGAGAGTATCTGGGCTAGTATCCTGTGCCCAACCAGAAAATGCCGTGACGGACAGTGCCGTGCACAGCAACGATTTTTTAATCATTGTAAAGCATCCACAATATAAGAAGGATGCCGCAGGTCCCACCGATAGTACGCGATGATGAAAGCCAGATGCGACGTTAGCCGGCAGGTCTTCGGGCTTGGAGGCAACTTAAAGAGACGATAACTTCCCACGGCATGCCGCAGTGTCTGCACCAGGTGCGCTCATCCCCTACCTTCCTTACCGCTGCGCGTCAGCTCCAGATTCACACTGGATTCCCTTTTAACTCACAGGACCGGAAAACGGATGCTACAGTTTGTTACAACCCACTGTCCAGACTGCGTATCACAATATCGGAAATCATCAATGACTGGACATCTGATGAGCAATCCCTACAATCCCCGCGTACTTTTATTTTTCAGGACGCATCATGACCCCCGAACACCTTCCGACAGAACAGTACGACGCACAGTTAGCTGAAAAAGTGGTGCGTCTGCAGAGCTTAATGACGCCATTTTATGCACAGGCTCCGGAAGTGTTTCGCTCACCGGTCAGCCACTACCGTATGCGCGCGGAATTCCGTTTGTGGCATGAAGGTGATGATCTGTACCACATCATGTTCGACAGCCAGACCAAAAACCGTATCCGTGTCGACAGCTTCCCGGCAGCCAGTGAGCTTATCAACACGCTGATGACGGCAATGATCGAAGGCGTTCGCAACAACCACGTCCTGCGTCACAAACTGTTTCAGATTGATTACCTCACAACCCTGAGCGATCAGGCGGTGGTATCGATGCTGTACCATAAAAAGCTGGATGATGAATGGCGTCAGGAAGCTGAAGCGCTGCGGGATGCGCTGCGGGCGAAAAACCTGAACGTACATCTGATTGGCCGGGCAACCAAAACCAAAATCGAGCTGGATCAGGACTACATTGACGAACGCTTGCCGGTTGCGGGTAAAGAGATTATCTATCGCCAGGTTGAGAACAGCTTCACCCAGCCGAACGCCGCCATGAATATTCAGATGTTGGAGTGGGCGATTGATGTCACCAGATGCTCAAAAGGCGACCTGCTGGAGCTGTATTGCGGCAATGGCAATTTCTCGTTAGCCCTGGCACAAAACTTCAACCGCGTACTGGCGACGGAAATCGCCAAGCCGTCCGTGGCTGCGGCACAGTACAACATTGCGGCTAACCATATTGATAACGTACAAATTATCCGCATGGCGGCCGAAGAGTTTACTCAGGCGATGAACGGCGTTCGCGAGTTCAACCGTTTGCAGGGAATCGATCTGAAGAGTTACCAGTGTGAAACTATCTTCGTTGACCCACCGCGCAGCGGTCTGGACAGCGAAACGGAGAAAATGGTGCAGGCGTATCCGCGCATTCTGTACATCTCCTGCAATCCGGAGACGCTGTGTAAGAATCTGGAAACGTTAAGCCAGACGCACAATGTTTCACGTCTGGCGCTATTCGATCAGTTCCCGTATACGCACCATATGGAGTGCGGCGTACTGTTAACCAAGAAGTAAGACAGAACGTAGGCTGGATAAGCGCTACCTGTTCAGATTGCCGGATAGCGGCGTTGCCTTATCCGGCCTACCGCTACAACTGTTACTCCGCAATTTCCTGTTTACGGTTACGGACTTTAAAGCCGATCCAGAACACCAGAATCACAGACAGTACCGCCGGGAAGAAGTTAGAGCCAATATCCGGATATTCAGCGCGTACCACAGTGCTGTACAACAGAACGCCGAGGATAAAGCAGGCGGCAGCCAGGCCCGGCAATCCCACAGGCATAGTGCGATTCTGATAGCGTTGATGCAGACAATACACCGTCAGCACCAGCGAAATGATCGGGAATACTGAGAATGGCACAATGGAGCTAAACAGCGCCGCAAATGTACCATTGATCGATAAGCCAGCAACCAGCGCCAGCAGCAGCGTACCTTTATCTTGACCTGACTGTTTCATTGCTTGTCCTTCTCGTTACTCGGAGTGGTGCGTCATCTTCTCTTGTTCACGGCGGTACCAATAAAATGCGCCTTTCGCGATCATGCGTAGTTGCAATACCAGCCGCTCTTCCAGCTGTCGGCGCTGTTCAGCGCCAACATCCAGTGCTTCTGCCCCGGCGCTGAACACAATGGTTACCATGGCTTCGGCTTGCGCTTCAGTAAACGCACGAGGCATATGGTTTTCGAGTTCCAGATAGTCCGCAAGTTCCGCAATGAAGTGCTGAATTTCACGAGCGACCGCTGCACGAAACGCTGCGGATGTCCCCGAACGCTCGCGCAATAATAAACGGAAGGCGTTGGGATTGTTGCCGATGAACTCCATAAATGTTGAGACCGAGGTGCGGATCACACTCCCGCCCTTCGCGATACGCTGGCGCGCCTGGCGCATCAACTGACGCAGCATCAGACCGCTTTCATCCACCATCGTCAGGCCGAGTTCATCCACATCGCGGAAATGGCGATAAAACGAGGTTGGCGCAATGCCCGCTTCACGAGCAACTTCGCGTAAACTGAGACTGGCAAAACTGCGCTCAGCGCTCAGTTGACTAAATGCGGCTTCTACCAGCGAACGCCGGGTTTTTTCTTTTTGTTGCGCTCTAACGCCCATCACGATGTCTGAATCCTTCCACATACCTTGCTGGCACTATACCAGAGATTAGGCGGTTGGCATGGCTTTGTGAATGATTGTTTACGCGCAGTTTGTGCTTCGAGTTCGCAAAAAAGCACAACGATAATTGGGTTATCTCAACAACGATGTTACTATTCTGTTGCTTTTATGTATAAGAACAGGTAAGCCTGACCATGTCACATTCTTACGATTACGATGCAATAGTAATAGGTTCCGGTCCCGGCGGCGAAGGCGCGGCAATGGGTCTGGTTAAGCAAGGAGCGCGCGTCGCGGTAATTGAGCGCTATCATAACGTCGGCGGAGGTTGTACCCACTGGGGCACCATCCCGTCGAAAGCTCTCCGCCACGCCGTCAGCCGCATTATTGAATTCAATCAGAACCCACTGTACAGCGACCACTCCCGACTCCTTCGTTCTTCTTTCGCCGATATTCTCAACCACGCTGATAACGTTATTAATCAGCAAACACGTATGCGGCAAGGATTTTACGAACGCAACCACTGCGAAATTTTGCAGGGAAATGCCCGTTTTGTTGATGAACACACGATTGCCCTGGAATGTCACGACGGTACGGTGGAAACGCTGACTGCGGATAAGTTTGTTATTGCCTGCGGTTCGCGTCCTTATCGCCCTGTTGATGTCGACTTTTCGCATCCCCGGGTTTACGACAGTGACTCTATCCTGAGCCTGCACCACGAACCCCGTCATGTGCTGATTTATGGCGCGGGGGTCATTGGCTGTGAATATGCGTCGATCTTCCGTGGAATGGACGTCAAAGTTGATTTAATCAACACCCGTGATCGTCTGCTGGCATTCCTCGATCAGGAGATGTCCGACTCGCTCTCTTACCACTTCTGGAACAGCGGTGTGGTCATTCGCCACAACGAAGAGTATGAGAAGATTGAAGGTTGCGATGACGGCGTCATCATGCACCTGAAGTCCGGTAAGAAACTGAAGGCCGACTGCCTGCTGTACGCCAATGGCCGTACCGGTAATACCGATTCGCTGGCGCTGGAAAATATTGGTCTGAAAACCGACAGCCGTGGGCAATTGAAGGTCAACAGCATGTACCAGACGGCGCTGCCGCATGTGTATGCCGTAGGGGATGTGATCGGTTATCCGAGCCTGGCATCAGCGGCCTACGACCAGGGACGCATTGCCGCCCAGGCACTGGTAAAAGGCGAAGCCACCGCGCATCTGATCGAAGATATCCCAACCGGAATTTACACCATTCCGGAAATCAGCTCCGTTGGTAAAACAGAACAGCAGCTCACGGCAATGAAAGTTCCATACGAGGTTGGCCGCGCCCAGTTTAAGCATCTGGCACGTGCACAAATCGTGGGTATGAGTGTCGGAACACTGAAGATCCTGTTCCATCGCGAAACCAAAGAGATTTTGGGGATCCACTGCTTTGGGGAGCGCGCGGCCGAAATTATTCACATCGGACAAGCGATAATGGAGCAAAAAGGTGGTGGTAACACTATCGAGTACTTCGTTAACACCACCTTTAACTACCCAACCATGGCAGAAGCCTATCGGGTAGCGGCGCTAAATGGCTTAAACCGCCTGTTTTAACGCACTGTCGAAATGGCCATCCATTGATCCACGGATGGCCTCTGCCAGCTGTTCATAACGGCTGCGCAGCGGCGAACCAGGACGGTACACCAGACCAATCGTGCGACGCGGTTCGGGTTTAATGCATGGCAGATAAACGACACCATCACGCTTACGCTCCGGCGGAACGGCCAGCGCAGGCAGCAAGGTAATACCGCTTCCTGCCGCTACCATGTTACGCAGCGTTTCCAGACTGGTTGCCCGGAAATGGGTATCTTCATCAGCACCCGCTTCAAAGCAGAAGCCCATCGCCTGATCGCGCAGGCAGTGGCCATCTTCCAGCATCAGCAGTTTTTCACCCGCCAGATCGGACATCGGAACACAGTCACGGTTTGCCCATGGATGATCTTCATAGATCGCCAGCATCATAGGCTCATCAAATAACGGTACTTCGATGAACGCCTCACTCTCTTTGACCAGCGCCAGAATGACGCAGTCGAGCTTGCCGCTATCCAGTTGCGCCAACAGCTGATGCGTCTGCGCCTCATGAAGATACATTTCCAGTTTTGGAAAGGTCTGGTGCAACATAGGGATAATATGCGGCAGCAGGTATGGCCCCACCGTTGGGATCAAACCAATATGCAGCGGGCCAGACATTGTCTCGCCTTGTTGGCTTGCCATCTCCTTGAGCACTTTGACCTCGCGCAGCACGGTGCGCGCCTGATCCACCAGCAGCAAACCAGCCTGGGTGAACAGCACCTTACGACTCGTACGCTCCAGCAACATGACGCCAAGCTCATCTTCCAGCTTGCGGATCTGCCCGCTCAGCGTGGGTTGGCTAACGTGACAGGAGTCTGCCGCTCGTCGGAAGTGACGATGTTCGGCTAGCGCTACCAGGTATTCAAGATCACGAATATTCATTATTCATCCTCCATCGCCACGATAGTTCGTAGCGATAGGTAGCATAGCAACGAACGATTATCCCTATCAAGCTTTCTGTTTAATAATGCACCACAGAAACGGAACGGTACCCCTTTAACCCTTGAAGCTACTGTCCGTTTTGAGAATTTCTCTCATACTCGAAATAACTAAAGCCAACGTGAACTTTTGCGGACCTTGCGTCCGCATTTTTTTTGCATAAAAAAGCCCGGCGTCGCAAAGCTCGGCCGGGTTATGGTTTGGTAGGCCTGATAAGCGTAGCGCTATCAGGCAGAACGGCGCACATTGCCGGATGGCGGCTTCGCCTTATCCGACCTACAGGCGTGCCTTCGCGAAGTCGATCGCCTGCGCAACCTGCTGCGGCGACACGCCACCTTTCGCTGCACGTTTATCCAGACACGATTGCAACGAGAGGATCGGGTAAACGTCATCGCCAATCACCTGGCTGAACTTTTGTAAGTCGGCAAGCGACAGCGCTTCCAGCGGTTTGCCCTGACGAATCGCCTCGACCACCGTTTCCCCCACGATATGGTGCGCTTCGCGGAACGGGACGCCTTTCGCCACCAGATAATCCGCCAGCTCAGTGGCGTTAGCATAACCCTGCTGCGCCGCTTCCTGACAACGCGGACGTTTCACCTGGATGCCATCCAGCACCAGCGCGGCCATATGCAGACAGTCCAGCCAGGTGTCGAGCGCGTCGAATAGCCCTTCTTTGTCTTCCTGCATATCTTTGTTGTATGCCAGTGGGAGGCCTTTTAACGTCATCATCATGCCGGTCAGCGCACCCTGCACGCGACCGCATTTGCCACGGATCAGCTCCAGCGCATCCGGATTTTTCTTCTGCGGCATCAAAGATGAACCCGAAGTCACACGATCGGACAGTTCAACAAAGCCCGCTTCGCCGGTGTTAAAGAAAATCAGATCTTCAGCAAAACGCGACAGGTGTACCATGCCGATAGAGGCGTCGGAGAGTAACTCCAGCACGTGGTCACGGTCAGATACGCTGTCCAGACTGTTGCGCGTTGCCGAGGCAAAGCCCAACCAACCCGCCAGCTGCTCGCGATCGATTTCATACGCCGTACCCGCCAGCGCGCCGCAGCCTAACGGACTGACGTCCAGGCGTTTGAGCGCATCCTGCAAACGGCTCTCGTCACGCGCCAACATTTCAACATAGGCCAGACACCAGTGAGCAAACGTCACCGGCTGCGCACGTTGCAGGTGGGTGTAGCCCGGCATGACGGCGTCCTGGTTATTCTCCGCCGTCACCACCAGCGCAGTTTGCAACTGACGATTGGCCGACAGTAATTCGATAACCGTGTCTTTGCACCACAGCTTGAGATCGGTCGCGACCTGGTCATTACGGCTACGCCCGGTATGCAGTTTTTTACCAAGCTGGCCGACTTTATCAATCAGCTTACCTTCCACCCAACTGTGAATATCTTCGGCATCGCTTTGCAAAATCTGCTGAGGATTCGCACGAACCTCTTCCAGCAGGTTATTCAGCGCCTCTTCCAACTGCAGCTGTTCATCGGCAGTCAGTACACCGACTGTTACCAACGCTTTGGACCAGGCCACAGAGCCAACAATATCCTGTTCTGCCAGGCGGTAGTCAAAACGCAACGAGTCGTTGAACTGTTTGAACCGCTGATCTGCTGCCTGTGTAAAACGCCCACCCCAAAGTGCCATAACAAATTTCCTTAATATGATATTTTTGCCCGGTGGCGCTGCGCTTACCGAGCCTACAAAACCCACGTAGGCCGGATAAGGCGAAGCCGCCATCCGGCACATTAATAGTTAAGCCAGAATACGCGTACCAATTGGCGTGCCGTTAAACAGCGCCGGGAGTTGCTCTGCATGACGCCAGGAGGCGATATCCACCGGACGGCCCAGCGTACGCGCGGCATCCAGCGCCGCATTCACCTTCACGATCATGCCATCGGTAATAATGCCCTGTTCAATCAGCTGTTCCGCTTTCGCCGCGGTCATTTCGGCAATGCGCTGGCCTTTGCCATCCAGAATACCGCTCACATCAGAGAGCAGGATCAGATCCGCACCCAGCGTTGCCGCCAGCGCCGTTGCCGCCTGATCGGCATTCACGTTCATCAGCAGCCCATCATCAGTGACGCCAATAGAGCTTACTACCGGCAGAAAACCGCTTTCCAGCAGCGTGTTAATCAGCTTAGGCGAACCCGGCTGTGCCAGTCCAACATGACCCAGTTCTTTATCGAGCGGCGTCACTTTTACGCTGTCGCCATCGCCAAGATACAGACCCACAGACGCGATGTGATGCTTTTTCGCCCAGGCCAGTAAAGTTTTATTCGCCGTTCCCGCCAGGGCACCGGTAATAATGTCAATTTGATCGGCAGGCGTGACGCGCAGACCATTTTTCTTTTTCACAGGCAGATTCAGCTGCTTCATCAGCTCGTCGACCACGCAGCCGCCACCGTGCACAATGACCAGCGGACGCTGGTGCGACTCACGATAATTCACCAGTGCGGTAAACAAGCGCTCCAGCGCCTCTTCGCTATCCAGTAAAACGCCGCCCAGCTTGATAATTAATGGATTCATTGTTGCACCCTTAAATAAGAGACTGCGTTTGGGCAAAGCCAAAACGAATATTTGCGCACTGCATCGCCTGTGCCGCCGCGCCTTTCAATAAGTTGTCTTCCGTCGCCACAACGATCAAATGCTCACCCTGCACAGCAAACCCTATATCACAGAATGGTAATCCAACCACATTCTTCAGCGCTGGAACCCCTTTGTCATACAGACGCACCAGCGGTTTATCGCCATACGCCTGTTGCAGCGTCAGAGCTACCTGAGCATGAGTTACACCCGCGTTAAGGCGGCAAGTGATAGTTTCCAGAATTCCGCGCGGGAAGTTGCCCAGATGTGGGGTGAAAATCACTTCAGCCCCCAGATGAGTGGCGATTTCCGGCTGATGACGATGGGTAAACACGCCATACGGTTGCAGGCTTACTTCGCAAAAACTATTAGAGATAGCCGCTTTACGGCCCGCGCCGCTCACGCCACTGGTCGCATTAATTACCGGCCACTGGCTGAGATCCAACAGTCCGGCGTCAATCAGTGGTTTCAGCGAAAGCTGCGCCGCCGTCGGGTAACAACCCGGCACAGCAATCAGATTCGCTTCTTTCAGCTTGTCCGCGTTCCACTCCGCCAGCCCGTAAACTGCCTGCTCCAGCAGGTCGGGATGCTGATGGGTAAAACCATAATATTTTTCATAGAACGCGCCGTCGTTGACACGAAACGCGCCAGAGAGGTCAAACACCACGCAACCGGCCTGCAAAAACTGCGGCGCCAGGTCATGACTCACCTCATGAGCCGTTGCGAGGAACACAACATCCAACCCTGCGCTAAACTCGCTGATATCTGACATTGGCTGCAACGGTAAATCGACAATGCCTTTCAACTGCGGATGCAAATCGGAGATTAATTTTCCTGCATCATTGCTTTGCGCTGAGACGGTCAAAGCGGTTATGGTCATATCAGGATGGCGATTTACATAGGTCACAAGCTCTGCGCCGGCATAGCCACTGGCGCCCACAATCAGCGTATTCAACATCGGGGCTGCTCACCTTCTTAGATTCTGTTGCCAGGTATAAGCCTTTATCACCTCACCTTACACTTGGTGGGTTTTATTACGCTCAACGTTAATGTATTTTTATTCACAAATACTGCATGAATATTGATACTATCATGACCCGAGGTGTGTCAACAATGAAAAACAATTTACCGCCATTTATCGAGATTTACCGCGCTCTGATTGCCACGCCATCGATTAGCGCTACCGAAGAAGCGCTCGATCAAAGCAATGCAGGTTTAATCACTCTGTTGGCGGGCTGGTTTAAAGATTTAGGCTTCAATGTGGAGGTCCAGCCGGTTCCCGATACGCGAAATAAATTCAATATGCTGGCGAGCATTGGACAGGGCGCTGGTGGTCTGTTGTTGGCGGGCCATACCGATACCGTACCCTTTGACGACGGACGCTGGACGCGCGACCCGTTCACTCTGACCGAGCATGACAATAAGCTGTATGGTTTGGGTACGGCGGACATGAAAGGCTTCTTCGCCTTTATCCTCGACGCGTTGCGTGATGTCGACGTCACGAAGCTGAAAAAGCCCCTCTACATTCTGGCCACTGCCGACGAAGAGACCAGCATGGCGGGAGCACGCTATTTCTCTGAAACCACCGCTCTGCGCCCGGACTGCGCGATTATTGGCGAACCCACTTCACTCCAACCGGTTCGCGCGCACAAAGGTCATATCTCTAATGCGATACGCATTCTGGGGCAGTCGGGTCATTCAAGCGATCCGGCGCGTGGCGTTAATGCGATTGAACTGATGCATGATGCCATCGGCCATATCATGCATCTGCGCGATGACCTGAAAGCGCGCTATCACCATGATGCCTTTACCGTTCCGTATCCAACGTTAAATTTGGGCCACATCCACGGCGGCGACGCCGCCAACAGAATCTGCGCCTGCTGCGAACTGCATATGGATATTCGACCGCTACCGGGTATGACGCTAAACGATCTCAATGGGTTACTTAACGAAGCGCTGGCCCCTGTCAGCGAACGCTGGCCGGGTCGCCTGACCGTATCGGAACTGCATCCGCCGATTCCAGGCTATGAGTGTCCGCCTGACCATCAACTGGTAGAGGTGGTTGAGAAACTGCTGGGCGCACAGACTGAAGTGGTGAACTACTGCACCGAAGCGCCATTTATCCAGACGCTTTGCCCGACGCTGGTATTGGGTCCAGGTTCTATTAATCAGGCGCATCAGCCGGATGAATATCTGGAAACACGCTTTATTAAGCCAACTCGCGAATTAATCACCCAGGTTGTGCATCATTTTTGCTGGCATTAACTACTTGTCACCCCGCTAATCCTTAAGTGGTAAGCGGGGTGATTTTTTAACATTTCCATAAGCAACGCTTATTTGATTGGATGTGAATTAAATAACGTAAATTCACGGCATTTATTCGTTTGCTGAACCGATTTCGCAGCAATTGACGTCACGTGTTTTACGTGGCTTTATAAAAGACGGCTAAAAAGTTAAGTCCGCAAGATTTCGCGTGATAGTCAGGCGCGAAAGATACAGGACATATTCAAAATAGATGGGGTGTCTGGGTTAATATGAACGAACAATATTCCGCGTTGCGTAGTAATGTCAGTATGCTCGGCAAAGTGCTGGGAGAGACCATCAAGGATGCGCTGGGAGAGAACATTCTTGATCGCGTAGAAACAATTCGTAAGCTGTCCAAATCATCTCGCGCTGGCAATGAAGTTAATCGCCAGGAATTGCTCACCACACTGCAAAATCTGTCTAACGACGAGCTACTGCCGGTTGCCCGCGCATTTAGCCAGTTCCTGAACCTGGCCAACACCGCCGAGCAATACCACAGCATTTCGCCAAAAGGCGAAGCAGCCAGCAACCCGGAAGTGATTGCTCGCACTCTGCGTAAACTGAAAGAGCAGCCCAACCTCAATGACGCCACCATCAAGAAAGCCGTAGAATCACTCTCTCTGGAGCTGGTACTCACCGCCCACCCGACCGAGATCACTCGTCGTACGCTGATCCATAAAATGGGTGAAGTGAACGCCTGCCTCAAGCAGCTTGATAACAAAGACCTCGTCGATTATGAACGCAACCAACTGATGCGCCGTCTGCGTCAACTCATTGCTCAGTCCTGGCATACGGATGAGATCCGCAAGCTGCGCCCAAGCCCGGTTGATGAAGCCAAATGGGGTTTCGCGGTAGTTGAAAACAGCCTGTGGGAAGGTGTGCCGAACTACCTGCGCGAGCTGAATGAACAACTGGAAGAGCATCTTGGATATAAGCTGCCGGTTGATTTTGTCCCGGTTCGATTTACTTCCTGGATGGGCGGTGACCGTGATGGTAACCCGAACGTAACGGCAGATATCACCCGTCACGTGCTGCTGCTCAGCCGCTGGAAAGCGACAGACCTGTTCCTGAAAGACATCCAGTTTCTGATTTCTGAGCTGTCGATGGTGGATGCCACGCCGGAGCTGATGGCGCT
Organism: Citrobacter sp. Cpo142; assembly: GCF_030332425.1. NCBI lineage: Bacteria > Pseudomonadati > Pseudomonadota > Gammaproteobacteria > Enterobacterales > Enterobacteriaceae > Citrobacter > Citrobacter sp. Cpo142. The sequence continues at coordinate 114,204 of NZ_JAOWHW010000030.1, read as the reverse complement.
GGTAGGCGAAGAAGGTGCAGCTGAACCTTATCGCTATCTGATGAAAACCCTGCGTTCTCGTCTGATGGCAACCCAGGCCTGGCTGGAAGCCCGTCTGAAAGGCGAGAAATTGCCGAAACCTGCGGGACTTCTCACCCAAAACGAGCAGCTCTGGGACCCGCTGTATGCGTGCTACCAGTCACTGCAGGCCTGTGGCATGGGTATTATCGCCAATGGCGAATTGCTCGACACCCTTAGGCGCGTGAAGTGTTTCGGCGTGCCGCTGGTGCGTATTGATATTCGTCAGGAAAGCACCCGTCACACTGAAGCCCTGGGCGAACTGACCCGTTATCTGGGCATTGGCGACTACGAAAACTGGTCGGAAGCGGATAAACAAGCTTTCCTGATCCGCGAACTGAATTCCAAGCGTCCGTTGCTGCCACGTAACTGGGAGCCGAGCAATGACACCCGCGAAGTGCTCGACACCTGTCGGGTCATTGCCGAAGCCCCATATGGCTCCATTGCCGCCTATGTTATCTCGATGGCGAAAACTCCGTCGGATGTGCTGGCCGTGCATCTGCTGCTGAAAGAAGCCGGAATTGGTTTTGCTATGCCGGTCGCTCCGCTATTTGAAACGCTGGACGACCTCAACAATGCCGATGACGTCATGTCGCAACTGTTGAATATCGACTGGTACCGCGGATTTATTCAGGGCAAACAGATGGTCATGATTGGCTACTCTGATTCCGCAAAAGACGCGGGCGTGATGGCGGCCTCCTGGGCGCAATACCAGGCTCAGGACGCGCTAATCAAAACCTGCGAAAAAGCCGGTATCGAACTGACGCTGTTCCACGGTCGCGGTGGTTCCATTGGTCGCGGCGGCGCGCCTGCCCATGCAGCGCTACTCTCTCAACCGCCGGGCAGCCTGAAAGGTGGTCTGCGCGTGACAGAACAAGGGGAGATGATCCGCTTTAAGTACGGCCTGCCGGAAGTGACCATCAGCAGCCTGTCGCTGTATACCGGAGCAATTCTGGAGGCCAACCTGTTGCCACCGCCAGAACCGAAAGATAGCTGGCGTCATATCATGGATGAACTTTCCGATATTTCCTGCGAGCTCTATCGTGGATATGTGCGTGAAAACAAAGACTTCGTCCCTTATTTCCGCTCAGCTACACCGGAGCAGGAACTGGGTAAACTCCCGCTCGGTTCACGTCCGGCAAAACGCCGTCCGACCGGCGGGGTAGAGTCTCTGCGCGCCATTCCGTGGATCTTCGCCTGGACGCAGAACCGCCTGATGCTCCCGGCCTGGCTGGGTGCAGGTACCGCGCTGCAAAAAGTGGTTGAAGACGGCAAGCAAAGCGAACTTGAAGCCATGTGCCGCGACTGGCCATTCTTCTCCACACGCCTTGGCATGCTGGAAATGGTTTTCGCGAAAGCAGACCTGTGGCTGGCAGAGTATTACGATCAGCGCCTGGTCAAAAAAGATCTGTGGCCGTTGGGTGCAGAGCTACGCCAACGCCTGGCAGCAGATATCGATGTCGTACTGGCGATTGCCAACGACTCACATTTGATGGCCGACCTGCCGTGGATTGCCGAGTCCATTCAGTTAAGAAATATTTATACTGACCCGCTGAACGTATTACAGGCAGAGCTGTTACACCGCTCACGCCTGGCGGAAGAGCAAGGCAATGCACCGGACCCTCGCGTGGAACAAGCATTGATGGTCACAATCGCTGGTGTCGCCGCTGGTATGCGTAATACAGGCTAACATCCCTCCCCCGTCGCCTTCGTGCTATTATTCGGAGGCGACGGCAAAAACCGCTGTTACAACCACTTCATTTTCAATATATTCCCCCTCGAATATATTCACTAAATGAATATATAGATGGCAAAACACGATCCTAAGATCGTGATGCTTCAGTTCCTCTTAATGTTTAAGTGCTACTCTTGGCGCTACAATTAAAGACAGGCTTACATTATGCAATCCTTACACCCCCAGTCTAAACCTAAATTTAGCTGGAAAGCCCTGGGTTGGGCGCTCCTCTATTTTTGTTTTTTTTCCAGTTTACTCCAGGTCGTTATTCTCTTATCCGGCTATAGCGGAACTAATGGTTTACGCGACTCCTTACTGTTCAGTTCGCTGTGGTTGATTCCGGTATTCTTATTTCCAAACCGTATCCGCGTTATTGCTGCCGTCATTGGCGTAATGCTATGGGCGGCCTCGCTGGCTGCTCTAAGCTATTACGTCATTTACGGACAAGAGTTCTCGCAAAGCGTTCTGTACGTAATGTTTGAAACCAATGCGAACGAAGCCAGCGAATATCTGAGCCAATATTTCAGTCTGAAGATTGTCTTAATTGCGCTGGCCTATACAGCTGTGGCAATTCTGCTATGGACACGTCTGCGTCCTGTGCATATTCCATCACCCTGGCGCTATCTGGTGTCGTTTGCACTGTTATACGGTTTGATTCTGCATCCGATGACGGTGAACACGTTTATCAAACATAAACCATTTGAAAAAACGTTGAATGGTCTCGCCTCACGCATGGAACCAGCTGCGCCATGGCAATTCATCTCCGGTTATTATCAGTATCGTCAGCAGTTGACCGCGCTGAACAGCCTGCTGAATGAGAACAATGCCCTACCGCCGTTGGCCAACTTTAAAGACAGCTCAGGTGATGCACCGCGTACGCTGGTACTGGTGATTGGCGAATCAACGCAACGTGGCCGCATGAGCCTGTACGGTTACCCACGCGAAACAACGCCGGAACTGGATGCGCTGCATAAATCCGATCCTAACTTCACCGTGTTCAATAATGTCGTGACCTCCCGTCCGTACACCATTGAAATCCTGCAGCAGGCGCTGACCTTCGCTAACGAGAAGAACCCGGATCTGTATCCGACTCAGCCGTCCCTGATGAACATGATGAAACAGGCAGGTTATAAAACCTTCTGGATCACCAATCAGCAGACGATGACTGCCCGCAACACCATGCTGACAGTGTTCTCTAAGCAGACGGATAAACAGTTCTATATGAACCAGCAGCGTACACAAAGTGCACGCGAATATGACAGCAACGTGCTGGCACCGTTTAAAGAAGTACTGGCTGACCCTGCACCGAAAAAGTTCATCATCGTGCACCTGCTGGGAACGCATATTAAGTACAAATTCCGCTATCCGGATGGTCAGGGTAAGTTCGACAATAATATCGACAATGTGCCCGCTGGCCTGAGTGACGATGAGCTGGAAGCTTACAACGATTACGACAGCGCGAATGTTTACAATGACCATATCATTGCCAGTCTGATCAAAGACTATAAAGCGACCGATCCGAACGGCTTCCTGCTGTACTTCTCCGATCATGGAGAAGAGGTATACGATACGCCGCCGCATAAAACGCAGGGTCGTAATGAAGACAACCCAACGCGTCATATGTATACGGTGCCGTTCCTGCTGTGGACCTCGGAAAAATGGCAGGCTGCACACCCACGTGACTTCTCACAGGATGTGAATCGTAAATACAGCAGCTCAGAGCTTATCCACACCTGGTCTGATTTAGCGGGCTTCACCTATGATGGTTTCGATCCAACTCGTGCCATTACCAGCCCGCAGTTCAAAGAGACGACCCGCTGGATTGGCAACCCGTACAAAAAGAATGCCCTGATTGATTACGATACCCTGCCTTACGGCAATCAAATCGGTAATCAGTAACAGTCTGCCGGATGCGCTACGCTTATCCGGCCTACAGCTCGCAAAGACTTGTAGGCCGGATAAGGCATTAGCCGCCATCCGGCAATAATCACTTGAGGGCGATTGTTTTCAACGTTACTGTTTCCCTGTCTGCTGCCTGCAAGGGATTAACATGTATCACGACATCAGCCACCTGCTCTCTCGCCTGATCAACGGCCCCACGCCGCTGCGCCAGATTTACTTTGCCAGCACCAGTAGCTCAACGCCGGAACTGGCGTATCAGGTCGATTTTCCCCGACTGGAGATTGTGCTGGAAGGTGAATTCACCGATAACGGTGTTGCTGGCGCATCCGCGACGTTACAGCCTTACGATGCCTTGTTCGTTCCGGCTGGTGGCTGGAACTTTCCACAGTGGCTCACACCGGTGACCACGCTCAGTATCTTATTTGGCAAACAGCAACTGGGTTTTAGCATCGTGCAGTGGGACGGTAAGCAATATCAAAACCTTACCCGTCAGCACGTCGCGCGGCGTGGACCGCGTATTGGCTCATTCCTGCTGCAAACGCTCAATGAAATGCAGATGCAGCCGCAGGAGCAGCAAACCGCCAGGCTAATCGTTGCGAGCTTGCTGAGCCACTGTCGCGATCTGCTCGGTAGCCAGATCCAAACCGCATCACGCAGCCAGGCGCTTTTCGAAGCCATTCGCAACTATATTGACGAACGCTACGCTTCACCACTCACCCGAGAATCCGTCGCGCAGGCGTTCTACATCTCACCCAATTATCTTTCCCACCTTTTTCAAAAAACGGGCGCTATCGGTTTTAACGAATACCTGAACCACACGCGACTGGAGCACGCAAAAACGCTGTTGAAGGGTTACGAATTGAAGATTAAAGAGGTGGCGCACATTTGTGGGTTTGTTGACAGCAACTACTTCTGCCGCCTGTTTCGCAAAAATACCGAACGTTCGCCATCAGAATACCGTCGGCAGTACCACAGCCAATTGACGGAGAAAGAAGCTAATCCAGAGTAAGATGCGTATGCTGTGGCGCTGAAAGCAGCTTTCGCACGGCACTCATCACCCGCTGCGGCTCACGCAGAAATGCGCTAATGCCCGACTGAACGTATCGGCTCTGCGTAAAACGCTCTGCTCCTGCCGGTTCAATATCAGTAATCAGCAACACCACATCAGCGCGGTTAATATCCTCTTCCGTCAGGCGATTTTCGGTACCCAATGCACCCTGAGTTTCGATCTTGATACTCCATTTTTCTTGCTGGCAGAGTTTCTCCAGCCGCTCAGCTGCCATATAGGTATGGGCCACGCCGCTTACGCACGCGGTGACAGCAACCAGATATCGTACAGGTGCGATGGTCATACTATCCTCCTACTGTTACCTGAAATCCGGCGCATTCTGCCATCTTACGTATACTATCCACCTCTTGCGCCGTCGGTACGGGCACTTCTTTCATCAACCAGGGCATACCGAGCAGGCTGTATTTTGGCTCGCCATATTGATGAAACGGTAGCAGGTGTACCTGCTTTATGCCTAGTGATGACAACATCGTCAACACATGCTGCGTGTTATCTGAATTCATCGTAAAGCCCGGAATCAGCGGCAGGCGAGGTATGACATTAACCCCTTCCTCCACCAATAACCGTAAATTCGCCAGCACACGCGGCAGATTCATGTTGATGATCTCACGTGCCAAATCTCCATCCATTATTTTGAGATCGAACAGCACCTCATCACACTCTTTTGCCAGCGATAACAAGCGACCGGCCGGCGCATCGCCAGCCGTTTCAATTGCACAGCGCACATCCCAGCGCCGCAGACGTTGCAGGAATCGTGTGGCAAAGGGCGCTTGCATCAGCACTTCACCGCCGGAAAGCGTCACGCCCCCGCCAGAGGTGCGAAAGAAAATATCATCTTTCATCACTTCACGTTCCAGCTCGTCCAGCGTGATATCACGACCAATACGCTCAAACGCACCGGAGGGACACTCGTCAGCATCACGCAGACAGGGTGTGCAGTGCAGGCATTTACTCTCCCGCCGTACCGTTTCAATACGTGGGGAGAGAGATTCAGGGTTAGCACACCAAGGGCAGGTATGCGGACAGCCTTTAAAAAAGACGACCGTACGAATACCCTGCCCATCATTCAGTGAGTAACGCTGAATGTTGAATATACGCGCGACTTCCTCGCCACGGGGGTCAATTACTTCACAGTTGATGCGCGGTGCGGCGAATGATGTCATCCTGGATCTCCTTCGACAGCTCGACAAAGAAGGCGCTGTAACCCGCCACGCGCACCACCAGCCCGGTGAAATCCTGCGGGCGCTGCTGTGCTTCGCGCAATGTGTCGGCATTTACCACGTTAAACTGGATGTGCTGGAGCTTGAGCTGGGTAAATGCCCGCAGAAAATCCGCCAGCTTGCGTAAACCGGCCTCACCTTCCAGTGTGGCTGGCGTAAACTTCACATTCAGCAACGTCCCATTGGAAAGTAGCGTGTTATCCAGCTTGCTGACCGACTTCAATACCGCCGTCGGTCCTTGCATATCCTGTCCCAGCATCGGCGACAGCCCCCCATCTGCCAGTTGCTCTCCGGCGAAGCGGCCATCCGGTGTTGCCCCAACGACCGAACCCAGCGGCACGTGTGCAGAGACGGTATACGAACCCGGCGTAAATTGCCCGCCGCGTGGATTGTGGTATTTCTCTACCTCTTTGCAGTAATGACGCAGCAGTTCGGCGCTGATGTTATCTACATCATCGATATCGTTGCCGTATTTTTCGAAGCGATTGATCAGCCTGGCGCGAACTTTCTCGCCTTCCGGGGTAGCAAAGTTATCTTTTAGCACCAACAAAAGTTCATCAAAAGATAAGCGCTGTTGTTCGAATACCAGCCCATTGAGCGCATGCAGCGAATCGCTCAGGTTTGCAATACCGATCCCCTGTACGCCGGAGAAGTTATACCGCGCGCCGCCGTCGGTAATATCGCACCCTTTATCCAGACAGTCGCTAATAAACGAGGAGAGCAGCGGCACCGGTGCCCAGTCGCGGTGACCGATATCGCAGATATTACTGCCCTCCACCATCAACGTGATGTAGTGGCTGATTTTGGCACGAATATGCGCCAGGAGATCGTCGTACGTCAGAGTGCGGTTGCCTTCGTTCTCATGCAGACAAATTTCCATCACTTTCAGCAGATTAAACATAGCGATATCGTGCAAACCGTATGCTCTGCCTGGAATAGACAGCTCGACACAGCCTACTACCGCGTAATCCCGCGCATCTTCCAGAGAAACACCGCGATTCAGAAACGCGGGCACCACCACTTCATCGTTAAAGATTTGCGGAATGCCGGTACCAAGACGAATGGTCTGTGCTGTTTTCATCAGGAACGGTGTATCGATCAACGCATTCGTGCGCACACCGAGGTTTGGTTGTGGTAGCTGTACGTTCTGATACGCATCAAGACAGAGGAAAGACAATACATTTACCGCACTACGACCATTCTCCGTCAATCCCCCCAGTAGCGCGGTGTAGCCTGTTGGGAAGCCAGCGAAATAGCGCGCACTACTGGTGGATCGCAGCAGTACGATGTCATTACATTTCACCCACAGGGATTCGAGGATCTCTTGTAAGAATGCCGGGTCTTCCCCCTGCGTCAGCGAAGCCTGATAAAACGGCAGCATATACTGGTCGAAGCGTCCGAGTGAAAGCGAACTGGCGTTGGATTCATATTGCAAAATAATGTTCATGTACCAGAACAGCTGACATGCCTGCCAGAAGGTTTGCGGCTTGCTCTGGGCGTTATGCCGGGAGTTTTCAGCAATCGTCAGTAATTCCTGGCGTCGCTGCGCATCCGGGCAGCTTTCCGCCATCTTCTCTGCCAACATAGCGTAACGCAGAATATGGTTTTGCGAAGCCTCAAGCAGCAACAGCGCAGCCTGATAAAAGTGATTATCCGGCTGCTGCAGACAATGCGCCCGCATCTGCGCTACCAGCTCGCCAAGCCCGTGATTCAACAGGCGTGGATAATCAATAATGATATGTCCCTGACCTTTGTCAGTCTGGTTAATGCTAAAAATCTGGGTACTGACGGCGGCTTTTACCTCATCGGTCATCTGACCGTTGATGAAATCTTTCATCGACCGCTTTTCCCAGTACGGATACAGCACATCACGATAGCGATGTTTATCCTCTTCGCTGATGTCAAAACGGTCCTGCGGACGGGTTGGAAACTGCTCCAGCTCTTTAAGCAGCCAGTAAGGATCCATTTCCGGCGACATAATGCCCGCACGCGGTTTAACGGTACGGTTTCCGGCAATCAGTTCCTCATCACGAATCGAAATCTCAACGTGCTCAAGAATATATGCGGTGGCTTTCGCCCGACGCAGAATAACCGGCTCTCCCTCCGTCTGCTGGTGGCTGGCGGTATATAACAGCGCACGTTCAAGCGAAATTTCACGGTTGTTCTGAAACAGAGCGGTTTTTAAACGTTGGATACGGTTAGTCATGAGGAACTCCTGCGGGAATAGTTGCCTGATGGCGCTACGCTTATCAGGCCTACGCATCTGTAGGCCGGATAAGGCGAAGCCGCCATCCGGCAAACAAACGGTTAAGCGGTTTGCGCCAGATGCGCGCCAATCTTGCTCATGATGGCGTCGGCACGTTTCACTGCATCGCTGATGTTGACGCGAACGATAGTTTTGCCCGCAAAACGTTCTTCAAATTTAATACCAATGTCCTTGGTCAGAATGACCATGTCGGCTTCCGCCACATCCGCCGCGGTCAGTTCGTTTTCCAGACCGATCGACCCCTGAGTCTCAACCTTTACTTGCCAACCTTTGGCTTTAGCGGCGCTTTCCAGCGCTTCGGCTGCCATATAGGTGTGGGCAACGCCAGAAGGACATGCGGTTACTGCGATAATCTTGGTCATGACTCATTCCTCACTTAATTCATTTCAAAATCTAAATCCAGGTCATCTTCTTTCTGATCGACCTGAGACACTTTTTTCCGCGCCAGACTTTTCAGTACGTTAACGCACACGGCGGTCACTACAGCACCAACGGCAACCGCCGCGATATAACCCAGTTTTCCTTCCACTACAGGCAGAACAATCAGTCCGCCCCAGCCGGCATAACACTGCGCACCAAACAGGGCGGCGGTTACCGTGCCGCAGGCGGAACCCACCATAATCGATGGGATGACGCGCAGCGGATCGGCTGCAGCAAACGGAATCGCGCCTTCTGTTACGCCAACACAACCCATTACCAGCGCAGCTTTACCGGCTTCGCGTTCTTCAGAAGAGAAGTTCTTACGACCAATCAGCGTCGCCAAACCTAAACCCAGCGGCGGCACGCAGATCCCCACCGCAGCGATTGCCACCACGGTATAAACCCCCTGCGCCACGCAAATCAGCATGAAAGCGTAGGCAACTTTGTTAATTGGCCCTCCCATATCGAAGGCCAACATCAGTCCCATAATTACCGCCAGCAATACGATGCTGCCCTGCTGCATACCCTGCAGCCACTCGGTCAGGCTCGTGGTTAACGCGCCAACGGGTTCTCCCAAGCCCCACATCATGATGCCTGCGGTGATAAAAGTGCCGACGATAGGAATAACAAAGATAGGCATTACCGAGCGCAACACCTTATGAACCGGGATCTTCTTCAGATAATGGACGACTATACCGCCAATAATCCCGGCAATTAATGCGCCAAAGAAACCTGCACCGAAGCTGTTTCCCACCCATGCGCCAATCGCACAAGGGGCCAGAGCAGAACGTTCAGCAATGGAATAGCCGATAAAAGCAGCAAGAAATGGCACCATCAAAGTCAACCCGGCGACGCCAATATCAAACAGCTTTTTAAGATTAGGATCGGTCGCAGCATCCGGTACCGCGCCTTTGCCATACAGCATGACGGAGACAGCCAGCAAAATACCGCCCGCTACTACGAAGGGGATCATATGCGAAACACCGGTCATCAGGTGCTGACGAGTATTTTTCAGGATTTGTACCAACTCTTTCATAAGTCGCTCCCGGGCTGCCTAAAGCCCATATCCATAAACTTGTTGCGGAAAACAATAGGCAATCTGACGCGACGCAAACAGTGGATAAAAAGGCCATTTGCTGGACTTTTGTAATGTCAGTACAAAAATGCGATCCGCCTCATAACTTGCAGTTTCTCGGAATTTATAGGGGATACGCTGACTTGTGAGGGATGTCTCACTTTGATGGTTACATTACATTTATCCAGTTTTTGGCAGTTTTGTCACATGGCAGGCTCAGGCGTTGCCCTTTTATCCTGTAGCGAGAAATCGTTATGGGAGATGAGGCTATGGCCCTGATTGTGGAATTTACCTGTGAGCTATCCAATGGCGTACATGCACGCCCGGCAAGCCACATAGAAACGCAGTGCAACACCTTTACTTCGCACATTGAGTGGCACAACCTGCGTACCGAACGTAAGGGCAACGCTAAGAGCGCGTTATCGCTGATTGGCACCGATACTCTGGCGGGTGATAGCTGTCAGTTGCTGATTTCCGGTACAGATGAACAAGCAGCTCACCAGCATCTGAGCCAATGGTTACGTAATGAATTTCCACACTGCGATGCACCGCTAGCGGAAGCCAAAAACAACGAGCTGGAGCCTCTTCCGGCATCGCTCACCCATTTAAATCCACAGCTTTTCCGCGCTCGCACCGTCTGCAGCGGCAGCGCAGGAGGCGTTCTGAGTCTGCTTTCTTCGCTGGATCTTAACGCGCTCAGTAACCTTCCATCCGCTCAAGATATTGAAACCGAGCAAGCGGCACTGGATAACGGTTTAACGCTGTTGATGAAAAATATTGAGTTTCGATTACTCGACAGCGACGGCGCTACCAGTGCGATTCTGGAAGCACACCGCTCGCTGGCAAGCGACCTCTCACTGCGCCAGCACCTGCTCGCCGGCGTATCACGCGGGTTAAGCTGCGCCCAGGCGGTTGTTGAAAGTGCCGGACATTTTTGTGATGAATTCTCCCGTTCAAGCAGCAGTTATTTACAGGAGCGTGCGCTGGATGTACGCGATGTTTGCTTCCAGCTTCTGCAGCAAATTTATGGGGAACAGCGCTTCCCAGCGCCGGGAAAACTGACCCAGCCTACGGTTTGCATGGCGGATGAGCTAACACCGAGCCAGTTCCTCGAACTGGATAAAACATTGCTGAAAGGCTTGCTGTTAAAAAGCGGTGGTACTACGTCACACACGGTGATTCTCGCCCGGTCATTCAACATCCCTACGCTGGTTGGCGTAGATATTGAATCTTTGAGGCCATGGCTGCAGCAAACAGTTTATATCGATGGTAACGCAGGAGCAGTCGTCGTTGCCCCTGATGAATCTGTCGTACGTTACTATCAGCAGGAAGCCCGTATCCAGGATGCCATTCGGGAACAACAACGTATCTGGCTGACCCAGGAGGCACGCACGGCTGATGATATCCGCATGGAAGTCGCCGCCAACATCGCCCACTCCGTGGAAGCGCAGGCAGCCTTTAGTAACGGTGCGGAAGCGGTTGGCCTGTTCCGTACGGAAATGCTGTATATGGACCGTACCTGCGCCCCGGATGAGAACGAGCTATACAACATTTTCTGCCAGGCGCTGGAACCCGCACAGGGACGCAGCATTATTGTGCGCACCATGGATATCGGCGGTGATAAACCCGTTGATTACCTGAATATTCCTGCTGAGGCCAACCCGTTCCTCGGTTATCGTGCGGTGCGTATCTATGAAGAATATGCCGCATTGTTTACCACGCAACTGCGATCGATCCTGCGCGCCTCAGCGCACGGTAGCCTGAAAATCATGATCCCAATGATCTCCTCCATGGAAGAGATCCTGTGGGTCAAAGAGAAACTGGCTGAAGCCAAACAGCAGCTACGAAGTGAACACATTCCGTTTGATGAGAAGATCCAGCTCGGTATTATGCTGGAGGTTCCGTCTGTGATGTTCATCATTGACCAATGCTGCGAAGAGATTGATTTCTTTAGTATTGGCAGCAATGACCTAACGCAATACTTACTGGCGGTCGACCGCGACAACGCCAAAGTTACCCGCCACTACAACAGCCTGAATCCGGCCTTCCTGCGCGCACTGGATTACGCCGTGCAGGCAGTACATCGACAGGGGAAATGGATTGGCCTGTGCGGTGAACTGGGTGCCAAAGGTTCTGTGCTGCCACTGCTGGTGGGGCTGGGTCTGGACGAACTTAGCATGAGCGCTCCCTCCATTCCCGCCGCCAAAGCGCGGATGGCGCAACTCGACAGCCGTGCCTGCCGTCAGTTGCTGAATCAAGCGATGGCTTGTCGAACTTCGCTGGAGGTCGAACATCTGCTGGCCCAGTTCCGCATGACCCAACAGGATACTCCGCTGGTTACCGCCGAGTGCATCACGCTGGATAGCGACTGGCGCAGTAAAGAAGAGGTCATCAAAGGGATGACCGACAACCTCCTGCTGGCAGGCCGTTGCCGCTATCCACGTAAACTGGAAGCAGACCTGTGGGCACGCGAAGCCGTCTTCTCTACCGGATTAGGTTTTAGCTTCGCCATTCCACACAGCAAATCCGAACATATTGAGCAGTCCACCATCAGCGTAGCGCGCCTGCAAGCGCCGGTACGTTGGGGTGATGATGATGCACAGTTCATTATTATGCTGACGCTCAACAAACATGCCGCTGGCGATCAGCATATGCGTATTTTCTCGCGTCTGGCGCGCCGCATTATGCATGAAGAATTCCGTAACGCGCTGGTTAGCGCCGCCTCAGCCGACGCTATCGCCAGCCTGTTGCAACATGAACTTGAACTTTAAAGAGGATGTTTTTGTATGGAACTTTACCTTGATACCGCCAACGTCGCGGAAGTTGAACGTCTGGCACGCATTTTTCCTATCGCGGGAGTCACCACCAACCCAAGCATTGTAGCGGCAAGCAAAGAATCCATCTGGGATGTACTGCCACGCCTGCAAAACACCATCGGCGAAGAGGGTATTTTGTTTGCCCAAACCATGAGCCGAGACGCACAGGGCATGGTGGAAGAGGCCAAACGCCTGAGCAACGCGGTGCCCGGTCTGGTAGTGAAAATCCCGGTGACATCCGAAGGTCTGGCCGCGATTAAGATGCTGAAAAAAGAGGGCATCACCACGCTAGGAACCGCGGTTTACAGTGCTTCTCAGGGGCTACTGGCTGCGCTGGCGGGAGCTAAATATATCGCACCTTACGTTAACCGTATCGACGCGCAGGGCGGCGACGGAATTCGCACTGTACAGGAACTGCAAACGTTACTGGAACTGCATGCGCCAAACAGCATGGTACTGGCAGCCAGCTTTAAAACCCCGCGTCAGGCGCTGGATTGCTTACTGGCAGGATGTGAAGCTATCACCCTGCCATTAGACGTAGCGCAACAAATGCTCAATACCCCTGCGGTAGAGTCAGCAATAGAGAAGTTTGAGCAGGACTGGAACAACGCATTTGGTCACATCAACCTGTGAGGGAAATAAAGTATGGATCGCATTATTCAATCACCTGGTAAGTACATCCAGGGTGCCGATGTTATTACCCGTCTTGGCAGCTACCTCAAACCACTGGCAGAACGCTGGCTGGTCGTTGGGGACAAGTTTGTCTTAGGTTTTGCCCAGGGCGCACTGGAAAAAAGCTTCCAGGATGCCGGACTGGCGCTGGAAATTGCACCGTTTGGCGGCGAATGTTCACAAAACGAAATCGACCGTCTGCGCGGCGTGGCAGAAAAAGCGCAGTGTGGCGCAGTACTTGGTATTGGCGGCGGTAAAACGCTGGATACCGCCAAAGCGCTGGCGCACTTTATGGGCGTGCCTGTCGCCATTGCCCCAACCATCGCCTCTACCGATGCGCCGTGCAGCGCGCTGTCCGTCATTTACACCGATGCCGGTGAATTCGATCGCTATCTGCTGCTGCCCAACAACCCGGACAGGGTCATTGTGGATACCAAAATTGTCGCGGGCGCACCGGCACGTCTGTTAGCTGCGGGTATTGGCGATGCGCTGGCGACCTGGTTCGAAGCCCGTGCCTGTTCACGTAGCGGCGCAACCACCATGGCGGGCGGTCAGTGTACTCAGGCGGCGCTGGCGCTGGCAGAGCTGTGCTTTAATACGCTAATCGAAGAAGGTGAAAAAGCGATGCTGGCAGCCGAGCAGCACGTGGTTACACCAGCACTGGAACGTGTTATTGAAGCCAACACCTATCTGAGTGGCGTCGGTTTTGAAAGCGGTGGTCTGGCAGCGGCTCACGCCATTCATAACGGTCTGACCGCAATCCCGGATGCGCATCACTACTATCACGGCGAGAAAGTGGCTTTCGGTACGCTGACGCAGCTGGTGCTGGAAAACGCGCCGGTCGATGAAATTGAAACCGTTGCAGCACTGTGCCATTCCGTTGGCCTACCGATTACCCTGGCGCAACTGGATATCAAACAGGATATCCCAGCGAAAATGCGCATTGTGGCTGAGGCAGCCTGTGCCGAAGGCGAAACCATCCACAACATGCCTGGCGGCGCGACGCCGGACCAGGTGTATGCCGCCCTGCTGGTGGCTGATCAGTACGGTCAACGTTACCTGCAAGAGTGGGAATAACCTGCAAATAGAAAATCCCCGCAAAAGCGGGGATTTTTTTATTCATACCATGCCGGATCCGCGCAAGCGACATCCGGCATTAGCTGTTACAGCAGATCGAAACGATCCAGGTTCATTACTTTCACCCATGCGGAAACGAAATCTCTCACAAACTTCTCGTGAGCATCGCTGCAGGCATAAACTTCAGCCACTGCGCGCAGTACGGAGTTAGAACCGAACACCAGATCGGCGCGGGTTGCCGTGTATTTTACTTCGCCGCTCAGACGGTCACGACCTTCGAACAGCTCTTTTGACTCATCAACCGCCTTCCACTCATGACGCATATCCAGCAGATTGACGAAGAAGTCAGTGCTGAGTACGCCTGGACGATCGGTAAAGACGCCATGCTGGCTGCCGTCGAAGTTGGCACCCAGTACGCGCATACCGCCCACCAGCACAGTCATTTCCGGTGCGGTCAGCGTCAGCTGCTGTGCTTTATCGATCAGCAGCGACTCGGTGGTCGACACGTCAGGACGAGAGCGGTAGTTACGGAAACCATCGGCAATCGGCTCGAGCAGTTCAAACATCTCAATATCCGTTTGATCCTGGCGCGCATCCACGCGGCCCGGTGCAAAAGGTACTTTGATGCTGACACCCGCAGCGCTAGCCGCCTGCTCTATACCAACAACCCCGGCCAGCACGATAATATCGGCTAACGAAGCGGTATGGGCTGACTTATAAATGCCTTCCAGCACAGGCAGTACGCGTGCCGCGGTAGCATTCACATCCCAGCCACGCTGTGGGTCCAGCGCCAGACGCGCACCGTTAGCGCCGCCACGTTTATCCCCACCGCGGAAAGTTGATGCGGAAGCCCACGCTACCGATACCAGTTCGCCCACGGACAACCCGGAAGCGGCGATGGTCGCCTTCAGCTTCAGAATATCTTCTTCGCTTGGGTTGAAGAACGCATGCGGCAGCGGGTCTTGCCAAATCAGATCTTCTTTTGGTACTTCCGGTCCGATGTAGCGCGATTTTGGCCCCATATCACGGTGCGTCAGCTTAAACCATGCACGGGCAAACGCTTCGTTAAACGCCTGCGGATCGTTCAGGAAACGGCGGGAGATCTTTTCGAACTCAGGATCAAAACGCAGCGTCAGGTCGGTAACCAGCATCGTCGGCTTACGTTTTTTCGATGGATCAAACGGATCGGGAATAATTTCTGGTGCGTCAACGGCTTCAAACTGAATCGCGCCTGCCGGACTGCGAGTTTGTACCCACTCGTATTTGAACAGGTTCTCGAAGAAATAGTTGCTCCATTGAGTCGGCGTCTGCGTCCACACAACTTCCAGACCGGAAGTAATTGCGTCTGCACCCGCGCCGCTGCCGTAGCTGCTGGCCCAGCCCAGGCCCTGCGCTTCAATCGGCGCGGATTCTGGATCGGCCCCAACGTGCGAAGCCGGTGCTGCGCCGTGGGTTTTGCCCAACGTATGACCGCCGCCAATCAGCGCCACGGTTTCTTCGTCGTTCATGCCCATGTTACCGAAGGTCGCACGAATCGCCGCTGCCGCTGAGAGCGGTTCGCCGCTATGGTCCGGCCCTTCTGGGTTTACATAGATAAGACCCATTTCGGTCGCGCCCAACGGCGCTTTCGCCAGCTCTTCCGGGTGACGGTGGGTCAGCCAGGCTTTTTCATCACCCCAGTTTACGTCGAGATCCGGTTCCCAGACATCTTCACGACCAGCACCAAAGCCGAAGGTGCGGAAGCCGGAGTTTTCCAGCGCCACGTTGCCCGCGAGGATAAACAGGTCGGCCCAGGATATTTTCTGACCATATTTCTGCTTGATAGGCCACAGCAGGCGACGCGCTTTATCCAGGCTGACGTTATCTGGCCAGGAGTTCAGTGGAGCAAAACGCTGCTGTCCGCGACCCGCGCCACCGCGTCCATCGATGGAGCGATAGGTCCCTGCACCGTGCCATGCCATGCGGATAAATAATCCGGCATAGGTTCCCCAGTCAGCGGGCCACCACGGTTGAGATTCGGACAGAAGGGCTCTGAGATCCCCTTTCAGGGCAGAATAGTCGAGTTTGCTAAACTCTTTACGGTAGTCGAAGTCCTCACCCAACGGGTTCGAACGATTAGAATGTTGGTTTAAAAGATCAACGCGGAGTTGATTTGGCCACCAGTCGCGGTTATTCGTTCCTGCTCCCGCGCTCTGATCGTGACCGCCCTGATGAAAAGGGCACTTACCGGCAGTTGATGCGTTCTGGCTATCGTCGGACATGCTCATCTATATGCTCCCTTTACAGTGTTCTGACTACGATATACACCACCAGAGATAAGATATAGTCGAAATAACCCACAGATTCGATAGCTAATTCCTTTTATATTTTAAGTTACAGAGATGTAGATCAAAATGATCAAAAAAAAGCCCTCCGTAGAGGGCTGGGGCATCTGTTTAATTCGGTCTTACACCCAGTGTGTGACAAATTGCGTAGCTCATCTCGGCGCGGTTGAGCGTATAGAAGTGAAAATCTTTCACCCCTTCGCGACTGAGGATCTTCACCATGTCCATGGCGATGTTTGCACCCACCAGCTTACGGGTTTCGGCATCATCATCCAGACCATCAAACATGGTCGACATCCAGGAAGGGATACGAACATTGGTCATATCGGCAAATTTTTTCGCCTGTTTAAAGTTAGATACCGGCAAGATGCCCGGAATAATTTCCACATCGATACCCGCAGACACGCAGCGATCACGAAAACGCAGATAGCTTTCTACATCGAAGAAAAACTGGGTGATCGCGCGGTTTGCACCGGCATCTACCTTCCGCTTCAGGTTCAGCAGATCGGCCTGAGCGCTCTTCGCTTCCGGGTGTACTTCCGGATAAGCCGCAACGGAGATATCAAAATCCGCAACGTCTTTCAGCAGAGTCACCAGGTCAGAGGCATACATATCCGGTTTACCGCTTCCCGGCGGCAAGTCACCGCGCAGAGCAACAATATGACGAATACCGTTATTCCAGTAGTCCTGAGCAATGGTCCGCAGCTCATCGCGGGTTGCATCAATACAGGTCAGGTGCGGAGCCGCTTCAAGACCCGTGCGATCCTTAATACCTTTAATAATGCTGTGCGTGCGGTCGCGCTCACCAGAGTTTGCACCGTAGGTGACTGAAACAAACTTCGGCTTCAGGCTGCTCAGGCGATCGATGGAGTTCCACAGGGTTTGCTCCATTTCACTGGTGCGCGGCGGGAAAAACTCAAACGAAACGTTAATCTGACCCTGCACTTCCGCCAGGCTCTGATTCAGGGCTTCCCGCTGGTTGGCGTGAAAAAAGCTCATACCTTACCTCATCAATCTTTTGTCGTTATATGTTGTGTTGTGAACTGCTATACGTTTAGACGTCTAGATGTAAAAATGACGGAAAAGCACGCTGGCGTCAACACAAAAATCATCGTTAAAGGTGAGGAATACTCAGCCAACGTGAAAAAAATTCACATCAGCCTGAAATGATGGGGGATTGCGGCACGACCGTCTGCAAGCCGTTAACGAGAGCGGTGACAGCCTCGCCTCTGGCCAGAGCGCGGGTAAGACGCAATACGGGTAGGTTTAACCCAGGATGAGAGTTGAAGTGATTATGCAGAAGGCTGTTGACGTATTTTATCCGGCCAGGGTCACAAACGAACCGTCGGCCGGATCATCCGGCAACAAAAACTACAGCAGTTGCGCCAGACGGTTGATGTCTGACTGAATAGCGCCGGCGGTGACGTCACGACCTGCGCCCGGTCCACGGATCACCAGCGGGTTATCGCGATACCAGCGGCTTTCAATGGCGAATACGTTATCGCATGGCAACAGCGCCGCCAGCGGGTGTTCAGGGCGAACCGCTTCAACGCCAACGCGTGCTTTACCGTTAGCATCAAAACGCGCCACATAGCGCAGCACCAGCCCCATTTCACGCGCCGCTTCCAGACGCTGCACCATCTGCTCGTTCAGCTCATCGCCATTCTCAAAGAAATGGTCAATAGAGCCTTCTTCACAGTGCGCAGGCACCAGCGATTCCACGCGAACCTGGTCCGGTTCGATGTCGTAACCTGCTTCACGCGCCAGAATCACTAGCTTGCGCATCACATCTTTGCCGGAAAGATCTACGCGCGGATCGGGTTCAGTCAGACCCTGTTGCCACGCCTGATCCACCAGATCGGTGAACGGGACCGTGCCATCAAATTGCAGGAACAACCACGACAACGTGCCGGAGAAGATCCCGCTGATCGACAGAATGGTATCTCCGCTATCAATCAGATCGCGCACGGTATGGTTGATCGGCAAGCCTGCACCCACGGTGGCGTTATACAACCAGTGGCGACCGGTTTTTTCAAAAGCGTCATGAATTTGGCGATAATTATGACTGCTGCTCGCCCCCGCCAGTTTGTTGGCGCTGATAACGTGGAAACCATGGCTGGCAAAATCCAGATACTGATCCGCCAGTTGCTCGCTGGCAGTAACGTCCAGCACCACTAAATCATCATACGGGTGAGCACGCATCCACAGGAATAGAGACTCTTCATCCTGCTCTACTGCCTCGTCATCAAAGAAAGCTAACGCGCGGCTGGCATCCAGCCCTTCGTAATTCAGCAGACTACGACGGCTATCAACCACACCCGCCAGCACAAACTCTAATCCGGTGCGCGCCGAGAGCGTGCTCTGCTCGCGAGCGAACAGCTCCAGCCAGCGCGAACCAATGTTGCCTTTGCCGAACAACACCAGACCAATGCGTTTTTCCGCACGGAAAATTGACTGATGCAGACCCTGAATCAGGCTCTCTGTTGGCCCAGTACGCAGTACCGCGACCAGGCTGATACCCTCTTCCGATTGCCAGGTGAATTCAACCGGTTGACCTTTCAACTGTTGCCAGAAACGGTGGCAATGCAGCGGATTACGGGTGACGCCCGCCCCGACCATTGCCACCAGCGCCAGCCCTTGGCGCAGACGCAGTTCGCCCGGCAGACCAGCTTCATCAAGAATTTTCAGTGCGCCGTCAGCGACTTCGGAGGTATAGCAAAATTGCAGCAGTTGGCGGTCAGGATGCACACCCACTGCCAGCGGACGCACCTGGGTACGTTTTAAAACCTGGTCGATCTCTTTATATGCCAGCTTAAAGTCCTGGCCAGTCGGAACCAAAAACTCAATCAGGCAGACGTCATCATGACTGGTCACAATACGCGCCCCGGTACCGGAGGCCAGTACGCGTTCAATGCGCGTTGAACCTTGCTCCGGCGTATAGCTACAACGCAGCTGGAGATCGATATCGCTACCGGAAACCGGCTGTAAGGTACGGGCATGGAGAACCGGCGCCGCCAGACGCGCCAGCTCGCTGGCTTCATCCAGACGCAGCAGCGGCAGCAAACAGGCGTCTTTTACTTTACGCGGATCCGCGCTGTAAACCCCGGCGACATCGCTCCAGATAGTTACGCGAGAAACGCCCGCCAGCGCGCCAACCTGCGTCGCCGAGTAGTCGGAGCCGTTACGCCCCAGCAGGACCGTTTCACCGGAATTGCTGCGGCTAATAAAGCCGGTAACCACCAGCCGTTTACCCGGATGCTGCGCCAGCAGTTGCTGTAGCAGCGGGTAAGAAAGACCTTCATCTACCTGCGGCTGGGCACCGCGTTCAGCACGTAAAAAATCGCGCGCATCCAGCCAGGCGGACTCCAGCCCCTGTTGGTTAAGGACCGCAGACATCAAACGCGCGGACCATACCTCACCATGCCCAACAACCTCAGCATAGACGGCATCGTTCACACCGCTGTCGAGTAATCCGGCCAGACGCTCCAGATCGTGAATAAACGCGCCAATCAGTCCATCCGCTACCTCAGGAGGTAACAAACCGCTGATAAGCTCACTTTGATAGCGACGTAACGCCTGTTGAA
The DNA here is from genome assembly GCF_030332425.1 of Citrobacter sp. Cpo142. Classification (NCBI taxonomy): domain Bacteria; kingdom Pseudomonadati; phylum Pseudomonadota; class Gammaproteobacteria; order Enterobacterales; family Enterobacteriaceae; genus Citrobacter; species Citrobacter sp. Cpo142. Next base: position 93,987 of record NZ_JAOWHW010000030.1, on the reverse strand, counting down.
CCTGATGCGCAGAAAGGCGATCGGTCTGGCTTAATTTCAGCCAGCTAATCAACTGGTTAGTGGTACTGCCTGCGGCTGAAACAACCATCATGTCATCAGGCTGCGAGTAATCCGCCATAATGCCTGCGACACGCAGATAACATTTCACGTCTGCCAGACTACTACCACCAAATTTGTGCAGTTGACGACCCTTCGCCCCTGCCTGCGCAATCACACTCATGTTTACCCCTTGTTTGCAGCCCGGAAGCCATTTTCCAGGTCGGCAATTAAATCTTCGCCATCTTCAATACCGGTGGAGATACGCAGCAGCGTTTCGGAAATCCCGGCAGCAGCACGCGCTTCTGGTGCCATGCCCGCGTGTGTCATGGTTGCGGCGTGGGAGATCAAACTTTCAACGCCCCCTAACGATTCCGCCAGCGTAAACAATGACAACCCGCCGAGGAAACGGCGCAGCGTTTGCTCATCGCCATCCAGTTCAAAACTTAACATCGCGCCAAAGCCTTTTTGCTGACGCGCAGCAATCTCATGGCCCTGATTATCCGGCAATGACGGGTGATACAATTTTTTCACCAGCGGCTGAGTTTGCAGATAATCGACTATCGCCTGAGCATTACGTTGCGCCACCTCCATTCGAGGAGACAGAGTACGCAGGCCGCGCAACAGCAGATAACTATCAAACGCGCCGCCGGTCACACCAATATTATTCGCCCACCATGCCAGTTCAGTGACCGTTTCCGGATCTTTCGCTATCACAACACCAGCCACCACGTCTGAGTGACCGTTTAAATATTTCGTGCATGAATGCAACACCAGATCGGCGCCCAATGCCAGTGGATTTTGCAGTGCCGGGCTTAAAAAAGTGTTGTCGACCACGCTGACCGCGCCTGCTTCACGCGCCAGCTGGCAGATTTTCGCAATATCCACCACGCGCAGCAGCGGGTTGCTTGGGCTTTCTACCAGCACCAGCTTCGGTTTTTCCGCCAATGCGGCCTGCAATGCCTGCTCATCTCCTTGATCGACAAACAGGACGCGGTAACAGCCACGTTTTGCCAGACTGTCAAACAGTCGATAGCTCCCGCCGTAGCAGTCATGCGGTGCGACCAGCAGATCGCCTGGCTTGAGGAAGACCGTGGTCACCAGATGAATCGCCGACATGCCAGTATTGGTCAGCACAGCACCAGCACCGCCTTCCAGTTCCGCCAGCGCACGCTGAACAACATCGCGCGTTGGGTTGCCGCGACGCGAATAGTCATGGGCGCGAGGTTCATTAAATCCGGTAAAGTTATAGGTGCTGGAGAGGTGAATCGGCGGGACAACGCAACCGTACTGTTCGTCGTCATTTAACCCGCTACGCACTGCGATGGTGGCCTGTTTACGCGTCATATTGAGGAGATCCTGGCTGAGTCGGTGAAAAGTCAGACACCAGAGTAATCATAGTTACGATAGCCGTCAATACATCTGGACATCTAAACTTCTTTGCGTATAGATTGAGCAAACTGGAAATAGCCGTTAAAATTATATGCATTAGCGTACATCTGCGTCGGCTTACTTCGTGTCAGGGCCACGCCACTACGATAAACTACGCGCAATTATGGTCCGGGCTCAGGTTCTGGCCTCAATATTAATGACGAAGAGGATTAGGTATCTCATGGCTGAATGGAGCGGCGAATATATCAGCCCATACGCTGAGCACGGTAAGAAGAGTGAGCAAGTCAAAAAAATTACGGTTTCCATTCCTCTGAAGGTGTTAAAAATCCTTACCGATGAACGCACGCGTCGTCAGGTGAACAACCTGCGCCACGCCACCAACAGTGAACTGCTGTGTGAAGCGTTTCTGCATGCTTTTACTGGGCAACCCTTACCCAACGATGACGACCTGCGTAAAGAACGCAGTGATGAAATCCCGGAAGAAGCAAAGGTAATCATGCGTGAACTGGGTATCAACCCGGAAACGTGGGAATACTGATAGTTAGAACAGCAATGGGCGTGTAGAGGCGGGAATGCTCCCGCCTTTTCTCACTGTGTTACTTACTAATACCATTGAGTTTATTCAATGTTTCTTCCATTTTGAGCGTTTCCGTACGGTTCAATGGATAGAAATAAATCAGAATGACCGCCGCCAAAAACAGGCATAGCGCCGGCAAGAGATTCGCCATCGTATAAATATTTTCCTGCACAATGCTGGTTTGCACTGCACCACCTGTTGACGATGATTGATAGCCAATGATAGCCAACATAAAGCCACCAATCGCCCCTGCGCATGCCTGACCAACCTTGCGCGCAAAGAAGTTCACACCATAAACCGTGCCATCCTCGCGATCGCCAGTGACATACTGATGGTAGTCACAAACATCAGTCATAAACGCCCAAATCATCAGGTTGAATAACCCTGCACCCAGCGTCGCCAGGAACAAGAAAACCAGATAGACCTTTGCATCCGTAATGTGGACAAAGTACATAATCACATACATGACCACGGCAAAAAGCAACGCGCCTACGCTGGCTTCTTTTTTACCAAACCGCTTCGTGAGCCAGGATGCCGATGGCGCCAGCAAAACCAGGGAACCAAAGGTAAACAGCAACGCGACTGACATCGCCTCTTTATTGTGGAAATAGTCATTAAACAGGTAAGTCATGTTGGTACCGGACAACCCCTGATTAATTACAATCAGCAAATCCACAACCACTAAAACAATCAGCGCCTTATTGCGTGCCAGTCCCTTCAGCAACACCGAAACGGGCATGCTCTCTTTTCTCTCCACGCGCACGCGCTCCGTCGTTAAATGACAGGTCAAGGATAAAAAGATCAAGCCCAGCACTGCGCAACCAATGGAAATCCAGAAGAAGTGTTGCCCGGAAATCACCTGGCTTCCGTCCACCAGGGTGGTGTACATCAGGATCGGAATGAAAAAGCCAGTTGCCCCACCGCCAATTGCTGACCCAACGCTACGCCAGGTTGAAAGCGATACACGATCATCCGGATTCGAGCTAATCGCCGCAGACATAGCACCGTACGGAATACTCACGGTCGATAACAGCGAACCGTAAATGAAATAGGAGCAACAGATGTAGATGATTTTCGCCGTATAAGAAAAATCATTCACAAACGGCAGGAACAGGACAACCGCAATGATGCAAAATGGATACTTCATGCGACGCACCCACGGGTTGAAACGTCCATGTACCGTCAGTTTAGAGGTATCGCATAAGCGCCCTACACCAACATCAACGAACGCATCAAAGAGTTTGGTCACAAAATAGAGTGAGCCAACAATAACGCCGGAAATACCGAGGACGTTAGTGTAATAAATCATTAAAAAACTATTAACTAAGCCAAGAATAAAACAGGTTCCGAGGTCACCACATAAATAACCGATTTTATCTCTAATTCCGAAAGGCCTGACGGCAGTGGTTTCATTATTTCCGATAATAGTTCCATCATTAGACATGATGTCAACTCCTTAGACATATTATTCACACAAACTATGCTTATCGACGTAATCAGCCAATACGAAAACTATTACCGATTAGAAGTTATAACCAAGACCGACACGATAACGGGTCTGACGATCGTCTGTAGTGGTAGTGTTATAACCCGAGGAAACGTTGCCAACTTCAACAAATGGAACCCATGAGCCTAGTTTATACGCCACGCGGAAGTTATATTCATAATCATCTTTCCGGTTGTTATATAAATCTTCGCTATCGGCAATTTTATAAATACCATTTAGCTCAAACATCCAGTCATTGACGTTATAACCAAGCCAGGCTTCCGGACGATAGACCATGCGGTCATCTTTGCCGTCAGTGTTTCTGCGCATGTACTCCTGACGATAGCGGAACGCGGTCCACCAGTTGTCGTTGATGTTGTACTGCACGCGGATATAAGGCTTATAAATCGCGATATTATCGCCCGTTTCGATCGCAATGCCGGGCTGCCAGACAAGACCCTGCCATGTGAACTGGTAGCTTGCGGTATACTCGTTACCGTTACTTTCCATATTATTCCACGCATCATTTGACTGCGTGTTTTCGGAACGAGAAATGGCTTCGACTGCGACACCAAAACCCGTGGCAAAACGGTGAGACATATAAACACGATCGTAATTACGTCCATCGTCATAATATTCATGTCGGTAATCAACATAACCCGCCTGTGCGGCCGCAGAGAATAATGGAATCAGTAATAACGCAGATTTAAATTTCATGACAATCCCTCTTCACACTCAACAACGGAAATAATCCATCTCGTTTGTCCATAAAATGGGAAAACAAAAAGGCTTTTAGATTAATTTTATATTTCCACGAAAGTGTATTTTAGAAAGAAAGCAGAAACCTTTGGTATTTTGCCAGGAGCTGGTAAAAGTGGCAAAAGACAGAAGATAAAAAGGAAGCAGATCACCAGTTGCAATATTTTATCGAAAAAATAAAACACCGTTTTATTTATTAAATAAAATAGACTATTCAATACATCAATATATATTTCAGTTCTGAAGCGCAGAAACAAAAAAAGCGCCATAAGGCGCTTTTTTCTGACAGCTGAAACTTACTTGCTGCCTGGGATGCTGAAACGCTTGTTGAAGCGATCAACACGGCCACCGGTAGCAACATCACGCTGCTTGCCAGTATAGAACGGGTGGCACTGACCGCACACGTCCAGGTTCAGATCGTGACCGACGGTAGAGCGGATTTTCATGACGTTACCGCAAGAGCAGTTTGCAGTAATTTCTTCGTATTTCGGGTGAATATCTTTTTTCATGGGAAAACCTCGGTTTAAGGCCGCGTCGCTCTTCCAGCCCTAACGCCAGACACCACGCGATGTTAATAGTATAGGTCAGTGATACAAATTTGCATCAAAGGCGGCGAATCATACAGAAATTAACCTGCTCATGCAAACTGATCCGCATTCTACCCTCCACTAATGTGTATACTAACCCGCCAGATTTCAAGTCAGGATGATTCAATGCCCGTTGCGCACGTTGCCTTACCTGTTCCGCTACCTCGCACCTTTGACTACCTCCTGCCGGAAGGCTTGAGTGCCAAAGCCGGGTGTCGTGTACGCGTGCCCTTTGGCAAGCAGCAGGAGCGCGTGGGTATCGTCCTTTCCGTCAGCGAGCACAGTGAACTGCCGCGGAGCGAATTGAAAGCCGTTCTAGAAGTGCTGGACAGCGAACCGGTCTACTCGACCTCTGTCTGGCGTCTGCTGTTGTGGGCGGCTGATTATTATCATCATCCCATCGGTGACGTACTGTTTCACGCTCTGCCAATTTTACTGCGCCAGGGACGCCCGGCGACAAACGCGCCCATGTGGTACTGGTTTGCCACTGAAGAAGGCCAGGTTATTGACCTCAACAGCCTAAAGCGTTCTCCCAAGCAGCAACAGGCGCTAGCTGCGCTACGCCAGGGGAAAATCTGGCGCGACCAGGTGGCTGAACTGGAATTTAATGATGCCGCATTACAGGCACTGCGGAAAAAAGGGCTGTGCGATCTGGCGAGCGAAACACCAGGCTTTAGCGACTGGCGTACGGACTACGCGGTTTCCGGTGAGCGTCTGCGACTGAACACCGAGCAGGCCACCGCCGTCGGGGCGATTCACAGCGCCTCAGACAGTTTTAGCGCCTGGCTATTAGCGGGCGTAACGGGATCAGGCAAAACAGAAGTCTATCTCAGCGTTCTGGAAAACGTCCTTGCCCAGGGCAAGCAGGCGCTGGTGATGGTGCCGGAGATTGGCCTGACGCCGCAAACTATTGCCCGTTTTCGCGAACGTTTTAATGCGCCGGTCGAAGTCCTGCACTCCGGTTTAAACGACAGTGAACGTCTTTCAGCCTGGCTGAAAGCAAAAAATGGCGAGGCGGCGATTGTTATCGGCACGCGTTCTTCGCTGTTTACGCCGTTTAAAAATCTCGGCGTGATTGTCATCGACGAAGAGCACGACAGCTCTTATAAACAGCAGGAAGGCTGGCGCTATCATGCGCGCGACCTCGCGGTTTACCGCGCCCATAGCGAGCAAATCCCGATTATTCTCGGCTCAGCCACTCCGGCACTGGAAACGCTGTGTAACGTGCGGCAGAACAAATACCGCATGCTGCGCCTGACGCGCCGCGCCGGAAATGCGCGCCCAGCCACTCAGCACGTGCTGGATCTCAAAGGTCAGCAGGTGCAGGCCGGTCTAGCCCCTGCGCTGATCGCCCGTATGCGTCAGCACCTGCAGGCGGATAACCAGGTGATCCTGTTTTTGAACCGTCGTGGTTTTGCGCCTGCGCTGCTGTGCCACGACTGTGGTTGGATTGCCGAATGTCCGCGTTGCGATCATTACTACACGCTACATCAGGCGCAGCACCACCTGCGTTGCCACCACTGCGACAGCCAGCGCCCAATACCGCGTCAGTGCCCTTCCTGCGGTTCGACGCATATGGTTCCGGTAGGACTCGGCACCGAACAGCTTGAGCAGGCTCTGGCACCTTTTTTCCCCGGTGTGCCAATTTCACGTATAGATCGCGACACCACCAGCCGTAAAGGGTCGCTGGAGCAGCATCTGGCGGAAGTGCATCGCGGCGGCGCACGAATACTTATAGGCACGCAAATGCTGGCCAAAGGCCACCACTTCCCGGACGTCACTCTGGTGGCGCTGCTGGACGTTGACGGCGCGCTATTCTCCGCAGATTTCCGGTCAGCAGAACGCTTCGCCCAGCTCTATACGCAGGTCTCTGGCCGTGCCGGACGCGCCGGGAAGCAAGGCGAAGTGGTGCTGCAAACGCACCATCCTGAACATCCGCTGCTGCAAACCTTGCTGTATAAAGGCTATGACGCGTTTGCCGAACAGGCGCTGGCCGAGCGACAAACGCTCCAGCTTCCACCGTGGACCAGCCATGTGATCGTGCGGGCAGAAGATCATAACAACCAGCATGCACCAATGTTCTTGCAGCAACTACGGAATCTCATTCAAGCCAGCCCGTTGGCCGATGACAAACTCTGGGTGCTCGGCCCGGTTCCCGCACTGGCGCCCAAACGCGGTGGTCGTTATCGTTGGCAAATATTGTTGCAACATCCATCACGAATTCGCCTGCAACATATTGTCAGCGGCACGCTGGCACTGATCAATACGCTACCCGATGCACGCAAGGTTAAATGGGTGCTGGATGTCGATCCCATCGAGGGATAACCCCTCACGATGCGAGGCGGATCGTAAAATTAAAGATCCATCACACTTTTTATGAAAATTCTGTAACCGCTTCCATTCACTATCTGATAAAAATGTTTCAGATGAAGGTTATCCAGGGACGAGTCTGTGCCAGCAGCTCTCTGGCGAGGAGAAAGAGTGAAACCGAATAAGCAGGTTGCCGCCGCTACGATGAAAGATGTTGCTCTGAAGGCGAAAGTCTCAACGGCAACCGTATCCCGCGCATTAATGAACCCGGACAAAGTCTCGCAGTCAACCCGTAACAAGGTTGAGCAGGCAGCGCTGGAAGTGGGATATCTACCCCAATCAATGGGACGTAACGTTAAGCGTAATGAGTCGCGTACCATTCTGGTGATTGTGCCGGATATCTGCGATCCGTTTTTTAGCGAAGTGATTCGTGGCATTGAAGTAACTGCCGCAGAACAGGGATACCTGGTGCTTATTGGCGACTGCGCGCATCAGAACCAGCAGGAAAAGACGTTTCTTAACCTCATTATCACCAAGCAGATCGATGGCATGGTACTGCTCAGCTCGCGCCTGCCGTTTGATGCAAGCGTGGAAGAGCAGCGCAATTTACCGCCAATGGTCATGTCCAACGAGTTCGCGCCAGAGCTGGAACTCCCCACCGTGCACATTGATAACCTCACCGCCGCCTTTAACGCGATGAATTATCTGCTGGAACTGGGGCATAAACGCATTGGCTGTATCGCCGGCCCCGAAGATATGCCGCTGTGCCATTACCGTCTGCAAGGCTACGTTCAGGCATTACGCCGCAGCGGAATTACGGTCGATCCGCATTTTATCGCGCGCGGTGACTTTACCTATGAAGCGGGAGCCAATGCGCTGAAGCAGCTCCTTGAACTACCGCAGCCGCCTACCGCGGTCTTTTGTCACAGCGACGTCATGGCGCTGGGCGCACTCTCTTACGCCAAACGCCAGGGTCTGAAAGTCCCTGATGATTTATCCATTATTGGCTTTGATAACATTTCGCTCACGGAATTTTGTGATCCACCCCTGACAACCGTCGCACAGCCGCGTTTCGATATCGGACGTGAAGCTATGCTGTTACTGCTCGATCAATTACAAGGGCAGAGCGTCAGCAGTGGCTCACGTTTACTGGACTGCGAGCTTATTATTCGGGGTACTACCCGGGCACTGACGTAAAGTAAAGTGCTTTCGGACTCCCCTGTCTGGTCAAAGGCCCGCCGCTTAAGTAACATGGCGGGCTGACGAACGAATAAATACAGCGAAACGATAGTGGCACAACGAGATTATGTACGTCGCGGCCAACCGGCACCTTCGCGGCGCAAGAAGAGCACATCACGGAAAAAACAACGCAATACGCCTGCGGTATCGCCCGCAATGGTTGCTATTGCTGCAGCCGTACTCGTGACCTTTATCGGTGGTCTGTACTTCATTACGCATCACAAGAAAGAAGAGTCCGAAACGCTGCAAAACCAGAAAGTCACCGGTAATGGCATTCCGCCAAAACCGGAAGAGCGCTGGCGATACATCAAAGAGCTGGAGAGCCGTCAGCCTGGCGTACGTGCGCCTACCGAACCGTCTGCGGGCGGCGAGGTGCTTAATGCCGATCAGCTAACCAATGAGCAGCGTCAGCTATTGGCGCAAATGCAGGCTGATATGCGTCAACAGCCGACACAGCTCAACGAAGTACCGTGGAACGAGCAAACGGCTGAACAGCGCCAGCAAACGCTGCAGCGTCAGCGTCAGGTGCAACAGCAGCAGTGGAACAATGCCCAGCAGCAGGCTCAGCAGCCGCGTCCACGGGCAACAGAACAGCCGTATCAGCAGCAGCAAACGCGTACAGCACAAGCCGCGCCGGTACAGCAGCCGAAAGCGCAGCCAAAACCGGCGGCGCAACAGCCGTATCAGGATCTGCTGCAAACGCCAGCGCATACCACCGCTGCTCAGCCAAAACCGCAGCCGGCCGCGCCAATAACCAATGAAACGCAGCCGCCAAAACAGACGGCGGAGAAAAAAGATGAACGCCGCTGGATGGTTCAGTGCGGATCATTTAAAGGCGCTGAGCAGGCAGAAACTGTGCGTGCACAGCTGGCCTTTGAAGGCTTTAACTCCCGTATAACCACCAATAACGGCTGGAATCGTGTGGTCATTGGTCCGGTCAAAGGCAAAGAGAATGCCGACAACACCATCAGCCGCCTGAAGGTTGCTGGTCACACAAACTGCATTCGACTCTCCACTGGGGGTTGAAACCCCCAAAATCTCCCCCATCTATACTTGCATTACGCCCCGTACACTGTGCGGGGCCTGTACATTGCATTTGTAACCAAGGGGTCTGCTCGTGACAACAATAGTAAGCGTACGCCGTAACGGCCATGTGGTAATCGCCGGTGATGGTCAGGCCACACTGGGTAACACCGTAATGAAAGGCAACGTGAAGAAAGTCCGCCGTCTGTACAACGATAAAGTCATCGCGGGCTTTGCGGGCGGTACTGCGGATGCATTCACGCTGTTTGAACTGTTTGAACGCAAGCTGGAAATGCACCAGGGTCACCTGGTGAAAGCTGCCGTTGAACTGGCAAAAGACTGGCGTACCGACCGTATGCTGCGCAAACTCGAAGCGCTGCTGGCCGTCGCAGATGAAACTGCATCGCTCATCATCACCGGTAACGGCGATGTCATCCAGCCAGAAAACGATCTGATTGCTATCGGCTCCGGCGGTCCCTACGCCCAGGCTGCTGCACGCGCTCTGCTTGAAAACACCGAGCTTGGCGCACGCGAGATTGCTGAAAAAGCGTTGGATATTGCAGGGGATATCTGCATTTATACCAACCACTTCCATACCATCGAAGAATTGAACTCCAAAGCGTAAGGATCCCCCATGTCTGAAATGACCCCACGCGAAATTGTCAGCGAACTGAACAAACACATCATCGGCCAGGATAACGCGAAGCGTTCCGTGGCGATCGCCCTGCGTAACCGCTGGCGTCGTATGCAGCTCAACGAAGAGTTGCGCCATGAAGTCACGCCGAAAAACATTCTGATGATTGGCCCGACCGGCGTCGGTAAAACCGAAATCGCCCGTCGTCTGGCAAAACTGGCCAACGCGCCGTTCATCAAAGTCGAAGCAACAAAATTCACCGAAGTCGGCTATGTTGGTAAAGAAGTTGACTCCATCATCCGCGATCTGACCGATGCTGCCATTAAAATGGTCCGCGTGCAGGCAATCGAGAAAAACCGCTTCCGTGCCGAAGAGATGGCGGAAGAGCGCATTCTCGACGTGCTGATCCCACCGGCTAAAAATAACTGGGGACAGTCAGAGCAGCCGCAGGAACCTTCTGCAGCACGTCAGGCATTCCGTAAAAAACTGCGTGAAGGCCAGTTGGATGATAAAGAGATCGAAATCGATCTCGCGGCCGCACCGATGGGCGTTGAAATTATGGCGCCTCCGGGAATGGAAGAGATGACCAGCCAGCTGCAGTCCATGTTCCAGAACCTCGGCGGTCAGAAACAAAAACCGCGTAAGCTGAAAATCAAAGACGCGATGAAGCTGCTGATTGAAGAAGAAGCGGCCAAACTGGTGAACCCGGAAGAGCTGAAACAGGAAGCTATCGATGCCGTTGAACAGCACGGGATCGTGTTTATCGACGAAATCGACAAAATCTGTAAGCGCGGTGAATCCTCCGGCCCGGACGTGTCCCGTGAAGGCGTACAGCGCGACCTGCTGCCGCTGGTTGAAGGCTGTACGGTCTCCACCAAGCACGGCATGGTGAAAACAGATCACATTCTGTTTATCGCTTCTGGCGCATTCCAGGTAGCCAAACCGTCCGACCTGATCCCGGAACTGCAGGGTCGTCTGCCGATTCGTGTCGAGCTGCAGGCGCTGACCACCAGCGATTTTGAGCGTATCCTTACCGAACCGAATGCCTCCATCACCGTCCAGTACAAAGCGCTGATGGCGACTGAAGGTGTGGACATCAACTTCACTGAATCCGGTATTAAACGCATTGCCGAAGCGGCCTGGCAGGTCAACGAAACCACCGAAAACATCGGTGCACGTCGTCTGCATACCGTTCTGGAACGTCTGATGGAAGATATTTCCTATGATGCGAGCGATTTGAACGGCCAAAGCATCACAATTGATGCCGAATATGTGAGCAAACATCTGGATGCGCTGGTCGCAGATGAAGATCTGAGCCGTTTTATCCTATAATCGCGTTCAATGCATTTTCATCACTGTTGATGGGGCTGATAAAGCCCCATTTTTATTGGCGCTAAATATGACTGAACAACAACAAATTAGCCGCTCACAAGCCTGGCTGGAAAGTTTACGACCTAAGACCTTACCGCTCGCCTTCGCGGCGATCATCGTCGGTACGGCATTAGCATGGTGGCAAGGATACTTCGATCCGCTGGTTGCTCTGCTGGCATTGATTACGGCAGGACTGCTGCAAATTCTGTCCAATCTTGCTAACGACTATGGCGATGCCGTCAAAGGCAGCGACAAGCCCGACCGTATTGGACCGCTGCGCGGTATGCAAAAAGGGGTCATCACCCAACAGCAGATGAAGCGCGCGCTGATCGTCACCGTGGTGCTGATCTGTCTGTCCGGGCTGGCCCTGGTTGCTGTAGCCTGTCACACGCTGGCGGATTTTGTCGGTTTCCTGGTGCTCGGCGGCCTGTCGATTATCGCCGCGATCACCTACACCGTGGGTAATCGCCCTTACGGATATATCGGCCTGGGCGATATTTCTGTGCTGGTATTCTTCGGCTGGCTCAGCGTAATGGGAAGTTGGTATCTGCAGGCTCATACGTTGATTCCAGCGCTGATTCTGCCTGCCACCGCCTGCGGCCTGCTGGCAACCGCCGTGCTCAACGTCAACAACCTGCGCGATATCAACAGCGACAGAGAGAACGGCAAGAACACGCTGGTCGTGCGTTTAGGCGCCGTCAATGCCCGCCGCTACCATGCCTGCCTGCTGATGGGGACGCTAGTCTGTCTGGCACTGTTCAACCTGTTTTCGCTGCAAAGTCTGTGGGGATGGCTGTTTATCCTTGCCGCTCCGTTGCTAATCAAACAGGCGCGTTACGTGATGCATGAGATGGACCCAGCTGCAATGCGTCCGATGCTGGAACGCACCGTAAAAGCGGCATTGTTAACTAACCTGCTGTTTGTCGTTGGAATTTTCTTAAGTCAGTGGTCTCTTTAACTGACAAATATCAATTAACAATTGATGATTTTGCCAACAGTACACATAGCGCGATATACTAAAAATTCTCGCAGCAACTGAACGTTAAGCCTATGAAATACGATACATCCGAGCTTTGTGACATCTATCAGGAAGATGTCAACGTCGTGGAACCGCTGTTCTCTAACTTTGGAGGACGGGCGTCGTTTGGCGGACAAATCATCACGGTAAAATGTTTCGAGGACAACGGGTTGCTGTACGATCTGCTCGAACAAAATGGCCGTGGTCGTGTTCTGCTGGTCGATGGCGGCGGTTCTGTTCGTCGTGCGCTGGTCGATGCCGAACTGGCGCGCCTGGCAGTACAGAATGAATGGGAAGGTCTGGTCATCTACGGCTCAGTCCGCCAGGTAGACGATCTGGGAGAGCTGGACATCGGCATTCAGGCGATTGCCGCGATTCCGGTAGGCGCCTCAGGTGAAGGCATTGGGGAAAGCGATGTACGCGTCAACTTCGGTGGCGTGACGTTCTTCTCCGGCGACCACCTGTACGCCGATAACACCGGGATAATCCTCTCCGAAGACCCGCTCGATATCGAGTAAGCGAAAAAGGCCATCAGCAAATTTGATGGCCTTTTTTTCATTCATTTGATTCGTAATGAATGACTTTAATATCATACTTTTTATATTTTTCTTCGACAACGATACTCATCGTCTCACGACTGACAGGATAAGTTTCGATATAAGCATTTAATTTATCCTCAGCTATCTGAATGCCACTCTTTTGTATCCCGGTGAAAATTATCTCACTGCGTTGAAGATGACTACCATCATCTGCATAGCTTACAAAAAACCAGTCGTTAGATATCCTTGGAGCCTGTTTAAGAGGTTTCGGTGTTAGCAGATGATAAAATAATAAATTCTGCTGAGTGTAGATTTTTTCTGTATAGATGCTCACCATAAAATGACAATAAAATAGCGCAATAAAAAGCATAAACACAATAATAAATCCTGATCTCCTGGATTTCATATGTGAAGTTCCCGAACATAATCAGGATTAGCAATAGGTCTTATTACATCCATAAATAAAGGTAATTCACCCGAATAGGGTTCATGTCTCTTATCTTTATTGATAGGGTCAGGAAACAGTAACGGAATAACACTTTTATTCTTAAACTCACCAACTGGGCCATAGAAGTCCCAGATTCGATAAGCCTTTTCTTTCGAACATATCTGAAGGTAAGAGGTGTAATCTGCATAATTTACCGCTTGGTAAAAACCAAATAGATTTGAGACCAAATCTTCAGCACTATAACCACTATCCGTTAAATAAACATAAGGCCAAAAGTCCTGTAAGGACTCAAAGCGATGTGACGTACCTAAGAATATTGATAAAGCAATACCTTGTAAGGTTCGCTCCTGCAATCCTCGGCGCACCATAAATCTACGATATATACCAGTATTGATATTTATGCCATGAATGTTTTTGGACATACTTTGATGATAATTCACTTCATAAAACTCACTATCACCACCACGAGGCCTTGTCATTTCAAACCATAATTTTTCAGCCCCTGCCGGATTAGCATGGCCTAAATCAATCCATCCTAAATTATCTGTATAGATAAGACCATATCTAATATCTCTGGTGATAAGTCGATCCGAATCATCAATAATATCGTTTCTTTTTGTCATATCGTATTCTTTGATATTTAAAAAATACGATATCCTAATCTCTACATAGCAAAAAGGCATCCATTATGGATGCCTTTTTCAAGAAATCAGAATTAGACTTCTTCCATACGACCCAGCAGGGCATGCAGACGATCCTGCCAGCCGCTCTGCTGTTCTTTCAGGCTGTTGTTCTCACGCTCCAGTTCTTCACGCTGCTGCTGTGCAGTCTGAACTTCCTGCGACAGTGAGTTGTTCTTTTCTTTCAGCTCTTCGATTTCCATCTGCAACAGCGTGATGGTATCAATCGCCTGCTGTACTTTTGCTTCCAGTTTCTCAAACACTTCTAATGACATCGTCATACCTCTCCTGAATTGCAAGGCGTTGATGGATAAAAATCCTCGTCCCGATAACCGGCGACGCCTTAATAAAAACGAGCGCACTCTACTTAACACCGATTGTATGAAGCCGCGTCATCCCTGTCCAGCGGCATCCCGCGCAGATTGCGGTTTGCAACACTTTTAGTCTTTCTCCTGGTGACATTACTGTCATAACTCTTAAGTGTTAACAGGTTGATCAGTGAAATGATTCAGCTCACACTATTTTTGTATAACAAATACCTCACAATGGCGCGAAAACGCTCATTTTGTTGATGCAGTACACACATTTTAATTTCGATATTTCTCGTTTTTGCGCGTTAACGATAAATTAACAGTGTGCCTACCGGCTCCGGGGATGTCAGTGACCTTCTCGCACACAATAAACATTAAACTCTCTTCAGGATCCGATTATGAGTCAAACATCAACCTTAAAAGGCCAGTGCATTGCTGAATTCCTCGGTACCGGGTTGTTGATTTTCTTCGGTGTGGGCTGTGTCGCTGCACTTAAAGTGGCTGGGGCTACTTTTGGTCAGTGGGAAATCAGTATCATCTGGGGTCTGGGGGTAGCGATGGCTATCTATCTGACCGCAGGCGTTTCTGGTGCACACCTGAATCCCGCGGTAACCATCGCACTCTGGCTGTTCGCCTGTTTTGATAAACGCAAAGTTGTTCCTTTTATTATTTCGCAAATTGCCGGCGCCTTTTGCGCAGCGGCACTGGTTTACGGGCTTTATTACAATCTTTTCCTCGATTTCGAACAAACTAACCATATCGTACGCGGCAGTACCGAGAGCCTGGGTCTGGCAGGTACTTTCTCCACCTATCCGAACCCGCATATCAATTTTGTGCAGGCCTTCGCGGTTGAAATGGTCATTACCGCTATTCTAATGGGGCTGATTCTGGCTCTGACCGACGATGGTAACGGTGTACCTCGTGGTCCGCTGGCACCACTGCTGATCGGCTTGTTGATTGCCGTTATTGGTGCTTCCATGGGTCCGCTGACAGGTTTTGCGATGAACCCGGCACGTGACTTCGGACCGAAACTCTTCGCCTGGATGGCCGGATGGGGTGAGATTGCCTTCACGGGTGGTCGCGATATCCCTTACTTCCTGGTTCCGGTGTTTGGCCCGATTACCGGCGCGATTTTGGGCGCATGGGCATATCGCAAACTGATTGGTCGTCATTTACCGTGCGATGTCTGCGCGATTGAAGAAAAAGACGTTGCGGCCAACACTCAACAAAAAGCTTCGCAGTAATGTGACTACGGGACAAATAATTATGACTGAAAAAAAATATATCGTTGCGCTCGACCAGGGCACCACCAGCTCCCGCGCGGTCGTAATGGACCACGATGCGAATATCGTTGCCGTTTCACAGCGCGAATTCGAACAAATCTACCCGAAAGCAGGTTGGGTAGAACATGACCCGATGGAAATTTGGGCGACCCAAAGCTCCACGCTGGTAGAAGTTCTGGCGAAAGCCGATATCAGTTCCGATGAAATTGCAGCGATCGGTATTACCAACCAGCGTGAAACCACCATCGTCTGGGAACGCGAAACCGGTAAACCTATCTATAACGCGATTGTGTGGCAGTGTCGTCGTACCGCGGATATCTGCGAAAAGCTCAAGCGCGACGGTATGGAAGAGTACATCCGTAACAATACAGGTCTGGTCATTGACCCGTACTTCTCCGGCACCAAAGTGAAGTGGATCCTCGACCACGTAGAAGGCTCGCGTGAGCGCGCTCGTCGCGGCGAACTGCTGTTCGGTACCGTAGACACCTGGCTTATCTGGAAAATGACGCAAGGACGCGTACACGTAACAGATTACACCAACGCCTCGCGTACCATGCTGTTCAACATCCACTCCCTGGACTGGGATGACACGATGCTGGATGCGCTGGATATTCCGCGTGCCATGCTGCCTGAAGTACGTCGTTCTTCTGAAGTATACGGCCAGACCAACATCGGTGGTAAAGGCGGTATTCGTATTCCTATCTCCGGTATCGCCGGTGACCAGCAGGCGGCGCTGTTTGGCCAGCTATGCGTGAAGGAAGGGATGGCGAAAAATACGTACGGTACCGGCTGCTTCATGCTGATGAACACCGGCGAGAAAGCCGTTAAGTCCGAAAACGGACTGCTGACCACCATCGCCTGCGGACCGACCGGGGAAGTGAACTACGCGCTGGAAGGTGCGGTATTTATGGCTGGCGCATCTATCCAGTGGCTGCGTGATGAAATGAAACTCATCAGCGATGCGTTCGACTCCGAATATTTCGCCACTAAAGTGAAAGACACCAACGGCGTGTACGTCGTTCCGGCATTTACTGGCCTGGGCGCACCGTACTGGGACCCGTATGCTCGCGGCGCCATCTTTGGTCTGACCCGTGGGGTAAACTCCAACCACATCATCCGCGCCACGCTTGAGTCTATCGCTTACCAGACTCGTGATGTTCTGGAAGCGATGCAGGCTGACTCCGGTATTCGCCTGCACGCCCTGCGTGTTGATGGCGGTGCGGTCGCCAACAACTTCCTGATGCAGTTCCAGTCCGACATTCTCGGCACGCGCGTTGAGCGCCCGGAAGTCCGCGAAGTCACCGCATTGGGTGCGGCATACCTGGCTGGTCTGGCAGTAGGCTTCTGGCAGAATCTGGATGAGCTGCAGGAAAAAGCAGTCATCGAGCGTGAATTCCGCCCAGGCATCGAAACCACCGAACGTAACTTCCGTTACAGCGGCTGGAAAAAAGCGGTCAAACGCGCCATGGCGTGGGAAGATCACGACGAGTAATACGTCATAGCCGGATAGCAACTGTGCCTTATCCGGCAATATCTTCGTGCGGGGGCAACCCCGCACACACATCAATAATCTCGCCCCCTCCCCTGTGCTACACTTCGCGCCATTCCTTTCAGCTACGAGTTTGCAATGAGACGAGAACTTGCCATTGAATTTTCACGCGTGACCGAAGCGGCCGCGCTGGCTGGCTATAAATGGCTGGGCCGCGGCGATAAAAATACCGCTGACGGCGCGGCGGTAAACGCCATGCGTATTATGCTCAACCAGGTCAACATTGACGGCACCATCGTGATTGGCGAGGGCGAGATCGATGAAGCGCCGATGCTGTTTATCGGTGAGAAAGTCGGGACCGGTCTTGGTGATGCGGTCGACATCGCCGTCGATCCTATCGAAGGCACACGCATGACGGCAATGGGTCAGGCAAACGCGCTGGCCGTACTGGCTGTTGGCGATAAAGGTTGCTTCCTGAACGCGCCAGACATGTACATGGAAAAGCTGATTGTCGGCCCAGGCGCAAAAGGGTCTATCGACCTGAACCTGTCGCTGGAAGCCAACCTGCATAACGTTGCCGCTGCACTCAATAAGCCGCTGAGTGAACTGACCGTCACCATTCTGGCCAAGCCACGCCATGATGAAACGATCGCCGAAATGCAAAAACTGGGCGTGCGCGTCTTTGCTATTCCAGACGGCGACGTTGCAGCCTCCATTCTGACCTGCATGCCAGACAGTGAAGTTGACGTGCTGTACGGCATTGGCGGCGCACCGGAAGGCGTGGTTTCTGCCGCCGTCATCCGCGCGCTGGACGGCGACATGCAGGGCCGTTTGCTGGCACGTCATGACGTCAAAGGCGACAGCGAAGAGAACCGTCGCATTGGCGAACAAGAACTGGCTCGTTGCGCCGCCATGGGCATTGAAGCGGGCAAAGCGCTGCGCCTCGATGAAATGGCGCGTAGCGACAACGTCATTTTCTCCGCCACCGGCATCACCAAAGGCGATTTGCTGGAAGGGATTAGCCGTAAAGGTAATATCGCGACCACCGAAACGCTGCTGATCCGCGGCAAATCACGTACGATCCGCCGCATTCAGTCGATTCACTACCTCGATCGTAAAGATCCCGATGTGCAGGCGCACATCCTGTAATTGATTTGATCAATAGAGCCTTCCAGCCCATATGGGCTGGAAATCTTTCGTCCAACGAACGAAGATAAGGCAATCAAAGCAGACAGGAGAAAACCATGGCAGATTGGGTAACAGGCAAAGTCACGAAGGTACAGAACTGGACCGATGCCCTGTTTAGTTTGACCGTGCGAGCTCCGGTTCTTCCTTTCACTGCAGGTCAATTCACCAAGCTTGGCCTTGAGATCGACGGCGAACGCGTCCAGCGTGCCTATTCTTACGTCAATGCCCCTGATAACCCCGATTTAGAGTTTTATCTGGTGACGGTTCCCGACGGCAAACTCAGCCCTCGTCTGGCAGCACTGAAGCCTGGCGATGAAGTCCAGGTGGTGAGTGAAGCGGCTGGTTTCTTCGTGCTGGATGAAGTCCCCGATTGCGACACGCTGTGGATGCTGGCAACCGGCACGGCTATCGGCCCATATTTGTCGATTCTGCAGTTAGGCAAGGACCTGGATCGCTTCAAAAACCTGGTGCTGGTCCACGCCGCGCGTTATGCCGCCGATTTGAGCTATCTACCGTTGATGCAGGCGCTGGAAAAGCGCTACGAAGGTAAATTACGTATCCAGACGGTTGTCAGCCGTGAAACCGTGGCAGATTCGCTGACCGGGCGTGTACCGGCGCTGATTGAAAGCGGTGAGCTGGAAAAAGCAGTCGGGCTGCCATTGGATAAAGAAACCTGCCATGTGATGCTGTGTGGAAACCCGCAGATGGTACGCGACACGCAGCAGTTGCTGAAAGAGACCCGGCAGATGACCAAACACCTGCGCCGCCGACCGGGCCATATGACTGCAGAGCACTACTGGTAAGAACGTTTTACTGCCCGGTAAACACCCGGGCATTTTGCCGGATGGCGCTTGCGCTTATCCGGCCTACGAGCCAGCTCTGTACTTTACGTCCTGCGTATCCTTACCATATTTATTTGCGTCCTGGGTGCCAATAAACGCACCCAGATCGATAAGCATACCGACCAGAATCAACGTTGGAACAAAGCGGCCTACCGCCCATTGCCAGACGCCGGGTAACATCGCCCAATTTCCGGCCAGCAGCATCCACGCCAGAATCATCAACAGCGCCCACGCTCCGGAACGCCCTCGGTCATGCAGACGTTTTACCGTCACTGCCGCCGTTGGCCATAGCAGACACACCAGACAAAAAGCCGCGGTCTGAATATCGAGTAATTGTTTGCTCGCCAGCGAAAACAGAACCAGCATGCCGACGATCCATAGGCCAATCCAAATCCAGAAATCACGGCGCCCGATGCGCCCTTTAAATGAGAATAACCACTGCTGTATGGTCATGTAAGTTCCTTTATTATTACCTTCCAGAACAGTTTACCCTTTTGACAAGCTCGACGGTTACCGTTTTAATCGTGAGCAGTGAGAATGAAAGGTACGATTGATGAAGCACGGATTTACACTGTTTTTATTATTGTTTTCAGCCTTAACCGCGAGCACTGCGGCACTGGCGAAAGAGCCATCGACGGCAACCACAGCCCCCTATTTACTGGCGGGCGCGCCGACCTTTGACCTGTCGATTAGCCAGTTTCGCGAAAACTTTAATACACAGAATCCGAAGCTGATCCTGAATGAGTTCCGCGCTATCGACAGCAGTCGCGATCGGGCAAATCTCACCCGCGCGGCCAGTAAAATCAATGAAAACTTGTATGCGTCTTCCGCCCTTGAGCGCGGCACCCTGAAAATCAAAAGCATGCAGATAACCTGGTTACCAATTCAAGGACCAGAGCAAAAGGCAGCTAAAGCGAAAGCGCTGGAATACATGACCGCCGTCATCCGCACTGTCGCACCACTACTGACGAAGGAACAGAGCCAGAAAAAGCTGCAAAAACTGCTCGCCGCAGGCAAAGGTAAGCACTATTACGCCGAAACAGAAGGCGCAATTCGCTATGTCGTGGCAGATAACGGTGAAAAGGGGCTGACCTTCGCTGTTGAACCGATTAAGCTGGCACTATCTGAAAACCTCGAAGGGTCGAATTCCCCCTAAATTATTCACGTTTCAGGAAGGCGGCGACGCAACGAATCCCCAGGAGCTTACATCAGTAAGTGACTGGGGTGAGAGAGTACAGCCAACGCACCTGCAACGTGGAGAATGACGGGGAAATGACAAAAAGCAAAGCCTTTCGGGGGATGAATCTCTATACTGTTTCACAGACCATGCTGCCCTGAGGGGCGGCCATATTCCTTAATTCGCTGACAAGCGTGGAGAAATGAAATGCGACATCCTTTAGTGATGGGTAACTGGAAACTGAACGGCAGCCGCCACATGGTAAACGAACTGGTTGCTAATCTGCGTAAAGAACTGGCTGGCGTTGCTGGCTGTGCAGTAGCAATTGCTCCGCCGGAAATGTATATCGACCTGGCGAAACACGCCGCTGCCGGTAGCCACATCATTCTGGGCGCGCAGAACGTTGATCTGAACCTGTCTGGCGCATTCACCGGTGAAACAAGTGCTGAAATGCTGAAAGATATCGGCGCGCAGTACATCATTATCGGTCACTCTGAGCGTCGTACTTACCACAAAGAATCTGACGAGCTGATCGCTAAAAAATTCGCTGTGCTGAAAGAGCAAGGTCTGACTCCGGTTCTGTGCATCGGTGAAACCGAAGCAGAAAACGAAGCAGGCAAAACTGAAGAAGTTTGCGCACGTCAGATCGACGCGGTTCTGAAAACTCAGGGCGCAGCAGCATTCGAAGGCGTCGTTATCGCTTACGAACCAGTATGGGCTATCGGTACCGGTAAGTCTGCAACTCCTGCTCAGGCTCAGGCTGTTCACAAATTTATTCGTGACCACATTGCTAAAGCTGACGCGAAAATCGCTGAACAAGTTATCATCCAGTACGGCGGTTCTGTAAACGCAGCTAACGCGGCAGAACTGTTTGCTCAGCCGGACATCGACGGTGCGCTGGTTGGTGGTGCTTCTCTGAAAGCAGACGCCTTCGCAGTCATCGTTAAAGCAGCAGAAGCCGCTAAACAGGCTTAAGTTGTTAAGGCGGGAGGAACCCTCCTCCCGCTGTATTAACTACCAGTATCCCAACCAGTGCCACCAGAAGGCGCCGGTCACCCCCCAAATGGTCAGGTTGACCACACTCATCACCAGGCCCGTTTTCCACCACTCCGCCAGCGTGACATAGCCCGAACCAAAGATGATCGGCGCAGTACCCGTGCCATAGTGCGTGAGCGACATCATCAAAGAGGAGGAGAAACCGAGCATTAAACCAAGCAATGCTGGTGGCGCGCCGAGGCCTAATCCTGCGGCGAAGAACGCAGCGAACATAGCCGTAATATGCGCAGTTGTGCTGGCGAAAAAGTAGTGCGAGTAGACGTAAAGCAGAATCAACAGCAGCGTTGCAACACTCCAGTGCACGCCAAGATGGTCGATTGCACTACCAACACTGGTTGCCAGCCATCCCACCAACCCCAGTTTGCTGAGAAAATCTGCCATCATCACCAGCGCGGCAAACCAGACTATCGTATCCCATGCCCCGCGGCATTTAAGAATGTCATCCCAGCTCAATACGCCCGCCATCAATAGAATCGACAATCCAATTAACGCGGCGCTGGTAGGGTTTACGCTCCAGGCACTGCCCATCAGCATCGCTGGAACACCCGCCCACAGGCAGAGCAGCAAAATGAACACTGCCAGGGTGATTTTTTCTGCCAGTGATAGTGGACCCAGCGCATCCAGTTTTTGCCGCGCGAACTGCGGCGCATTTGGCGTGCGCGTGATAGCTGGCGGATAGAGCCACCAGATTACAATCGGCATGACAACCAGTGATACCAGAGCAGGAAGAAGCGCCGCAATAGCCCACATTCCCCAGGTCATGTTCAGCACGCCATCCGTCCCCTTCGTCAAAAAGCTGACGATTAACGGGTTAGGTGCGGTCGCGGTGATGAACATTGCCGAGCTGATCGGGTTAATGTTGTAGTTCACCAGCGCGAGATAACGGCCCGTTGAGCCATTCTCGGCATGGCCTGGCTGCGAGCCGAGGCTCTCCGCAATCGCCCGCATTACCGGGTGGATAATGCCGCCGCCACGCGCGGTATTGCTTGGCGTTACGGGTGCAATTAGCGTTTCCGCAAGGGTTAATGCCCACGCAATGCCCAGCGTTCTTTTACCAAATAGCGCAATAAACCCGTAGCCAATACGCGCTCCCAGGCCAGTCTTTAACAGACTTTGCGACAGCATAATGGATAAACCGATCAGCCAGATTAGCTGGTTAGAAAAACCACTCAACGCATCGTTCAACGCCGCGGAGGGTTTGCCGGGGTTAGTAACGCCAGTCATCGCCACCAGCATAATCGCCACAATCGCAATTGCGCCAATCGGCATGGCTTTACCGATAATCGCAGCGATCGTACCAATAAACAGTGCCAGCAGGTGCCACGCTTGCGGGGTTACGTCAGGTGGACACGGGATAACAAACCAGATGGTCAGCGTAATCACGAGCGAGATGATGGCAGGCCAACAGCGGATGGGGGTTAAACTGTCCATGAATCAATCCTTGAATTTCCAGTGCGCAAATCTGCGCTCAGGCATTAACCAATATTGCCGCGCATAATACAATTCACTCACTCACAAAACAAAAAATTAACATTTTGATACAGCTACAGTTTTCCCAACACCGTAAACCAGGCGTAATCCAGCGGCAGAAGAATCAGATATGTTGCCGCCGCCAGTGCGATACACAGCAGCATCCCCGCCCTTGCAGGTACTTTCCCGAGCGCCATCGCCACCACGATCGGTGAAGCCTGATACGGCAACAGTGGTGTGGAATAACCCAGCACCTGGATCATAATCACCGACAGCAGTGGGAATCCCGTCGCATCGGCAAAGCTTTGCGCCAACGTGGTATACAGCGCCGGAACACCGTTCGCCGTCATAATAAAATTAAGCGCAGTGGTAATACCGGTCAGCGCGAGGAAACTGGTAAACGGCTTTTCCGCATCCAGCGGCATCACCTGTAACAGCGCTTCGCCAACGGCGCTACCAATACCGGTCTGCGTGACGGTGATCGCCAGCCCCAGAATACCCGCCACATAAATACAGGTACGAATGTTGACCCCAGCGGAAAACTCGTCGCCATTGATAAAGCCAACCCGTGGTAGCAATGTGATAACTGCCGCCGCCAGCCCGGTCCACGCGGGGCCAATACCGTGCCAGCTTTCGCTTACCCACAAGAACAGCACCACCGCTAACATCCAGGCCAGACGTTTTTCATCCCGGCTCATCGGCTCCGGCGGCGTGAGATCGCGCGGCGCATGCGGCTTGCCAGGGAACAACCAGCAGATAAGCATAATGAGCACCGCGCCTTTAAGCCAACCCAGAACCGGCGTATGCAGCAGCAAATAGGGAAGATAATTGAGGTGGATGCCGTAAGAGCCTTCCGCCGCGCCGCTCATCACCAGATTCGGTACGTTAGCGGGTAAAATCGTCGCAGAAAGCTGGAACGTCCCAAATCCGACGGCCAGTGCCAGACCATACCAGGCGCGCGTGCCGTCGTTAATTCCGGCTCGTTTCGCCATCGCCGCGACAATCGGCATCAGCAGCGCAATGCGGCCCATGTTGGATGGCATTACAAATGCCAGCGCGTAACTCAGCAGCACTACGCTCGCCACCATTAACGGCCAGGAATCAGTCAACCTCGATGACAGCGCCCTCGCCGCCCTGTCCGCCAGCCCCGTTTTACGAATCGCAATACCCAGTACAAAGCCGCTAAACACCAGCCAGAATGCGGAGGACGCAAAGCCGCCAAAAATCACATCCGGTGGCGCGATTTTGGCGACCATCGCCACGGCAAAGAACAGCAGCGCCGTTATAAACTCCGGCAGCAGCGACGTAGCCCAGAGCAGAATGGTGATACCAACCACCAGAGAGGGGATAAACAGAGGGTGTGTAAGCCAGAGCGACATGCCTGTCTCCTGTTGTTTTTTTCAACAAGAATACGGGGACAGGCATGCGGAGTAAACGCCAGATTAGGTGGGGTTAACGCAGAATATCACATTGATGATCCTGAATTTCCTCAGCGGAGGCGAGATTCAGTGCCAGCAGATTGCGCTGAGTAGCCAGCAGGACAAAGGATTCGTCGCTCTGGCGCACCATCGCCAACGCATAGCTGCCCATATGCTCACGCGCATCCGGCACCTCTTCCGCCAGCATCATAAACGGGCTGCGTTGTGCCAGTTCATTTTCCGTGACGCGACGTGCCAGATATTCATGACCGCGCAGCCCACCCGGTAATGGTAGCCAGCGGGTGCTGATTTTCGCCAGGTTGTCATCCAGCTGCTTTCTGACATCGGTTCGCAGGCAGGAGATATGAATATGCAGGTGATTTTGCGTACGCCCGCTACGTGAGTTAATGGTCAGAGAGACGGCTTTGTCAGGGATTTCCTGGCCGTATTTTTGGCTCATAAAGCTACGCGCCTGCCAGGCCAGCCAGAAAAAGTTCGGCGTGCCTGATTTCAACAGCAGCGGACTTTCCGTACCGTTGATCCGCCAGGTCGGCATCAACAGATATTGCAGTGGGCCGTTACGGTCTTTGAACACAACATATCCGGCATCCGGCTTCACTTCTGCGCATGGTGCGGGGTCCTGCTGCTGCAACTGGTGCGGCAGGCATTGCTGAAGAACGATCTGGCGTAATGCGTCCGGGTTGCCGGTGAATTTCCAGTACCCGATACCTGCAGCGGCGGCGACCACAATCACCGCCAGTAAAAGATAGCCTGCTTTTTTCATTACGCGTTTCCTGTATCCCATTGAAGGGCAAGAGTAACGCAAAACCATGACAAATAAAAAACCCGGTCGCGTTAGGCCACCGGGTCGGTAAATCAAGACTTATTTATCGTTTACTGATTTGGTCGAACGTACCGCCGTTAGAGAAGTGCTCTTTCTGCGCTTTCGTCCAGCCGCCAAACTCTTCGTCGATAGTGAACAGCTTCAGCTTCGGAAATGCGTTTTCGTATTTCTTCGCGACTTCTGCATCACGTGGACGATAGTAGTTTTTCGCTGCAATTTCCTGACCTTCCGGAGAGTAGAGATACTTCAGGTAAGCTTCCGCCACCGCTTTGGTGTCTTTCTTTTCCACTACTTTGTCGACTACGGAAACGGTCGGCTCCGCGAGGATAGATTCACTCGGGGTCACTATCTCGAATTTATCTTTGCCCAGCTCGTTCGTTGCCAACAGCGCTTCGTTTTCCCAGGCAATCAGCACATCACCGATACCACGTTCAACGAAGGTATTGGTTGAACCACGTGCACCAGAATCGAGTACCTCAACGTTTTTATACAGGGCCTTCACAAAGTCTTGTGCCTTGGCCTGATCGTTGTTGTTGTGGTGCAGGGCATAGCCCCATGCCGCCAGATAGTTCCAGCGAGCTCCGCCGGAGCTTTTCGGGTTTGGCGTAATGACCGACACGCCCGGTTTGATTAAATCGTTCCAGTCATGAATTTGTTTGGGATTGCCTTTGCGGACCAGGAATACGATGGTGGAGGTGTAAGGCGCAGAGTTATCCGGCAGGCGTTTAATCCAGTTTTTATCGATACGGCCACGTTCAGCAATGGCATCCACGTCGTAAGCCAGTGCCAGCGTCACGACATCGGCTTCAATGCCGTTGATGACGGAGGTCGCCTGTTTACCCGAACCACCATGCGACTGGCGAATCACGACGTTGTCGCCCGTTTCCTGCTTCCAGTGCGCGCTGAAGGCCTTATTGTACTGCTCGTACAGTTCACGCGTTGGATCGTACGATACGTTAAGTAACTGAATATCCTTTGCCAGAACGCTGGTCGATGCCAGCAATAATGTTAACCCTACGCCCCATTTGTTCATCGCCCAGCTCTCTTAGGTAGTGTTGTGATGAGCAAAGCGTGCCAGAAAGGCATCCAAACATTAAAGAATAAAAAAAGATTTGCTATAACTTGGGGGAATATATGGGGTCGAGTTTTTGCCTGATGGCGCTACGCTTATCAGGCCTACGATTTGCATCATGTAGGCCGGATAAGGCGCAAGCCGCCATCCGGCAATTGCAATTAATACAGTTTCTTCGCGCAGTCCAGCCAGTCACCTTTGAACGGACGCTTCATGTTTTCGATAGCGTCGATGATGTCATGGTGAACCAGCTGCTCGTTCTGAATACCTACGCAGCGACCGCCGTGACCTTCCAGCAGAAGTTCAATGGCATAGGCGCCCATACGGGATGCCAGAATACGGTCGTAAGGAACCGGGGAACCACCACGCTGGATGTGACCCAGTACGGTTGCACGCGTTTCACGACCCGTTTCTTTCTCAATGTAATGCGCCAATTCGTCAACGTCACACATGTGTTCTGTGATCGCTACGATTGCGTGTTTTTTACCTTTCGCGATACCTGCTTTGATTTCAGTAACCAAATCGTCACGGCTGAATTCCACTTCCGGAACCACCACGAACTCACAGCCACCGGCAATCGCTGCTGCCAGGGTCAGGTCACCACAGTAGCGGCCCATCACTTCAACGATAGAAATACGCTGGTGAGAAGAAGAGGTATCACGCAGGCGGTCAATCGCTTCAACGACAGTACCCAGCGCGGTGAAGTAGCCGATGGTGTAGTCAGTGCCCTTGATATCGTTGTCGATAGTACCCGGCAGACCGATGCACGGGAAGCCCATTTCAGTCAGGCGTTTTGCCCCCATGTAAGAACCGTCACCCCCGATAACAACCAGGGCGTCGATGCCACGCTTCTTCAGGTTTTCGATAGCTACCGCACGCACGTTTTCATCACGGAATTCCGGGAAGCGAGCAGAACCGAGGAAAGTACCGCCACGGTTGATCATGTCGGACACGCTGTAGCGGTCAAGCTGGACCATACGGTCTTCATACAAACCCAGGTAGCCATCATGGATCCCCATGACTTCCAGCCCTTCCGTCAACGCTGCACGTACAACACCACGGATTGCTGCGTTCATGCCCGGCGCATCACCGCCGCTTGTCAACACACCGATTTTCTTAATCATGACTACCTCTGAACTTTGGAATGCAAAATGAAATCTGCTGCCGGAAGTCGATTCCGCATATCGAAACGATCCAACGAATATGCAGATAGTATAACAATCACTTCCTGCTGAATTGATTCAGGTCAGGCCAAATGGTGGTAATTTATACACAAAATGCTGGCCCGGTTCACTTTTTTTACAACGAATTATGAAAGCTCAAACATCTTGCCTTCCTTGGGTACGACTGAACAGGGATCCTGATGAATGATGACATCCGATCCCGGGAAACGTCGTAAAATTGCCTGCTCAACCTGTTCAGCCACTAAATGCGCCTGAACGAGCGGCAGATTATCTTCCATTTCCAAATGAATCTGAATAAAGCGGGTCGGCCCTGACTGCCGCGTGCGAAGATCGTGAGCGCCGCTGACTCCAGGCCATGACGTCACGATATCAATAATTTCCTGACGTTCCTCATCGGGTAAAGCGCGATCCAGCAAAGATTGCACTGCCTCATACCCCATGCGTAATGCGCTATATAAAATATAGATGCCAATCCCGAGCGCAAACAAGGCATCCGCACGATGCCAGCCGTACCATGCCAGCCCGAGCGCAATGAGAATCGCACCGTTCATCATAACATCAGACTGATAATGAAGCATATCTGCCCGAACGGCCTGACTTTGCGTACGCTTCACTACCCAGCGCTGAAACGAGACCAGAATGATTGTACACACTAACGCAATAATGGTGACAACCACCCCAACGCCGGGATCTTTCATCGGCGTGGGTTGAATGAGATGCTGAATCCCGGTCAGGAATAAAAACAGCGCCGAACCGGAAATAAACATGCTTTGCGCCAGCGCCGCCAGCGATTCCGCTTTTCCGTGTCCGAACGTATGTTCATCATCGGCGGGCTGCAGCGAATAGCGCACCACCAACAGGTTGGTTAATGACGCCGCGATGTCCACCAGAGAATCCACCAGTGCAGCCAGAATACTGACCGATCCGGTGTACCACCACGCAAAAATTTTGATCAAAAGTAACAGCGATGCCATCACGGTTGCCGCGATTGCCGCCCGGCTCACCAGCCGCCCATAGGTTTGATTCATAAACACTCCTGCCAGGATATGCCGCTAGTATAACGGATGAAGTAAAACAGTCAGGCAATAACCGAGGGACAAATTTTGGGCAAAAAAAACCCCCACATCATATGGGGGAAGACAGGGATGGAATGTTGCAGCAATACGTCACCTGAATACGTTTTATTCTGAATTTTTAAGGCCTCTCTGTAACACTTCTAATCCTCATTTACTTTAGGTGTACGATAAACGCTCAATCAACATATCTTGAGGGATTAAGATGGCGTATTACCCTAATTCTATTGACTGGAAACCGATCCAAGAAGGAGGTCTGCGTAGGTTAAGGCTTGGCGAGATAAATCTTGCAAACTCGCTCTTTGGCTTCAGCATTCTTTACCATCAGGTTTGGGTTCATCTGGAAAGTTATCTTCCTTTTGATACTCAAAACCCAGGTCAGGCGATGACGCCTGACGGCGAAATGTGGTTTAGAACAATAAAATACGAAGATGATTTCTCGATGCCAACAAAACAGCCAACTCCAAATGCCCAGCATCTTTTTTTGCATGAAATGATGCATGTTTGGCAGCACCAATATGGAATGTGGGTACGAACACGTGGGGCGTTCTCATGGGCAGCTGACTATACATACAGCCTAAATGAAAAAAATCTACTTGATTACGGACTGGAGCAACAAGCATCCTTAGTCAGCGATTACTGGTTGTTAAAGCACTATGGGTTTGATGGGCATAGCGATCTGTATGTTTACCGTGATTATGACCCAGAAGAACCGGCGCTGGAATTAATGCAGAAATATGAAAAGGTACTCGGGAGCTTTCCGATATGAAGAAATCGTTCTTTTTTCTCCCTTTACTTTTATTTCTGGCCGGGTGCCCAGGGAAAGGCAGAGAGGGTGCAGAGTCCGGTGAACGACAGGCGATCTACGTAGATGGCAATCGTGTTTGCTTTACCATAGATAAAAATGATGTGTTAAACCGCTATATTCTGTCAACTAATGGTAGAGAAGATAAAAAATTATTAGTCGGCGATTTTAAACATCTCATCTACCCAAGTACCTGCTTCACGGTCAATTTAGAAAAAGGGGTGGTGTATGGTACAAGCTATACCTTAAATGGAAAAAATCACTACTACACATTTATCATTACCAATGATGGAAAAGTGTTGGATTTAGGAAAAAGCTAAGCATTATTATCAGATCACGCCGCTCTACATAAAGGCAGTAAGTTACATTGAAGTCAGCCACACATAACAAAAGCTGTTTTCAGCTCCAAATACTATCTGCAAGTAGCTGTTTATCTTTGGTAATTCACTGTAATTTTAGGCAAAAAAAACCCCCACATCATGTGGGGGAAGACAGGGATGGTGTCTATGGCAAGGAAAACAGGGTTACTACTGGGAACGTGAGTTGCTACTACTCAATAAATTCAACGATGAGCTTTTTTTCCAGTGCGCTACGTCGCGCAGTTGCTCCATTCGTTGTTCATGTTTCTCATTTAAAACCGCTTGCTGCTCGGGCGTTAACAGGCGATACATCTGGTTGCGGATCCTGGCTATTTCAACCTGGCGGGCAACCTGTTCTTGCGCCATTCTTTCTGCCTGAGCGCGCACTGCGCTTTCATCAAATTTCTCTGCGGTGACAAGGCGATGCATTGTCTCCATTTCGCTAACATTAACAGGAGGCTGTTCGTGTCTTGCCTGCTGCATTAAATCTCGCATCTGTTGACGTTGATGTTCGGTTAAACTGATACCGTCAAACATGTGGCTCTGAACGCTGCGTTGCGATGAGCCTTCACCCAGGTGCCAGTGATCGCCTGTGACGACTTCAGCTGCATGGCTAAATGTACTGAGTGCCAGCGTTGAGGCCATGACGGCAGCGGTAACTTTGCCCATCACTTGCTCCCAAAATCTTTTCTGTCGCGATTCAACGAGAGACAGTTTACGATTCGGGCTGCAAACATGCGTCAGGGGGTGTAAAACAACGTAAAGTCATAGATTAGCGACGCCTGATGACGTAATTTCTGCCTCGGAGGTACGTAAACAATGAATAAAATCCTGTTAGTTGATGATGACCGAGAGCTGACTTCCCTGTTAAAGGAGTTGCTCGAAATGGAAGGTTTCGATGTGCTGGTTGCCTATGATGGGGAACAGGCGCTTGAGCTTCTGGATGACAGCATCGATTTACTTTTGCTCGACGTCATGATGCCGAAGAAAAACGGCATTGATACGCTGAAAGCACTTCGTCAGACACACCAGACACCTGTAATCATGCTGACCGCTCGCGGCAGCGAATTGGATCGCGTACTTGGCCTTGAGCTGGGCGCGGACGACTATTTACCTAAACCGTTTAACGACCGTGAACTGGTCGCGCGCATCCGCGCTATTCTGCGTCGCTCGCACTGGAGCGAACAGCAGCAGAACAGCGATAACGGCTCGCCGACGCTGGAAGTAGATGCGTTAAGCCTTAATCCGGGTCGCCAGGAAGCCAGCTTTGACGGGCAAATTCTGGAGTTAACCGGCACCGAATTCACCCTGCTCTATTTGCTGGCTCAGCATCTCGGTCAGGTGGTTTCGCGTGAGCACCTGAGCCAGGAAGTGCTGGGCAAACGCCTGACGCCTTTCGATCGCGCGATCGACATGCATATCTCGAACCTGCGTCGTAAGCTGCCAGAGCGTAAAGACGGACACCCGTGGTTTAAAACCCTGCGTGGTCGCGGCTACCTGATGGTCTCCGCTTCATGATAGGGAGCTTAACCGCACGCATCTTTGCCATCTTCTGGTTGACGCTGGCACTGGTGTTGATGTTGGTACTGATGTTACCCAAGCTCGACTCACGCCAGATGACCGAGCTACTGGACAGCGAGCAGCGCCAGGGGTTAATGATTGAGCAACATGTTGAAGCTGAACTGGCGAACGATCCACCCAACGATTTGATGTGGTGGCGTCGCTTGTTTCGGGCGATAGACAAGTGGGCGCCGCCAGGACAGCGGTTATTACTTGTTACGACGGAAGGACGCGTGATCGGCGCAGAACGCAACGAAATGCAGATCATTCGTAACTTTATTGGTCAGGCCGATAACGCCGACCATCCGCAAAAGAAAAAATACGGTCGCGTTGAGATGGTCGGGCCTTTCTCCGTCAGAGACGGTGAAGATAACTACCAGCTGTATCTCATACGACCTGCCAGCAGCTCACAATCTGACTTTATCAACCTGCTGTTCGACCGACCGCTGCTGTTGCTGATCGTCACCATGTTAGTCAGCTCACCGCTATTGCTCTGGCTTGCCTGGAGTCTGGCGAAACCAGCGCGTAAGTTGAAAAACGCGGCGGATGAAGTGGCTCAGGGTAACCTGCGTCAACATCCTGAGCTGGAAGCCGGTCCGCAGGAGTTCCTGGCGGCAGGCGCGAGCTTTAACCAGATGGTTACGGCGCTGGAACGGATGATGACCACACAGCAACGCCTGCTGTCGGACATCTCTCACGAGCTGA
This sequence comes from Citrobacter sp. Cpo142, assembly GCF_030332425.1. Taxonomy (NCBI): domain Bacteria; kingdom Pseudomonadati; phylum Pseudomonadota; class Gammaproteobacteria; order Enterobacterales; family Enterobacteriaceae; genus Citrobacter; species Citrobacter sp. Cpo142. Next base: position 62,052 of record NZ_JAOWHW010000030.1, on the reverse strand, counting down.
GAACACCGCTAACGCGTCTGCAACTGGGCACCGCTCTGCTGCGCCGTCGTAGCGGTGAGAGCAAAGAGCTGGAGCGCATTGAAACAGAAGCACACCGACTGGACAGCATGATCAACGACCTGCTGGTGATGTCACGTAATCAGCAGAAAAACGCGCTGGTCAGTGAAACAGTGAAAGCTAATCAGCTGTGGGGCGAAGTGCTGGATAACGCCGCCTTTGAAGCTGAGCAGATGGGTAAATCACTCACGGTGAATTTCCCGCCGGGTCCGTGGCCGCTGTACGGTAACCCAAATGCGTTGGAAAGCGCGCTGGAAAACATTGTGCGCAATGCCCTGCGCTATTCACATACGAAGATTGAAGTTGGCTTCGCGGTGGATATCGACGGGATTACCATCACCGTGGACGACGATGGCCCAGGCGTTAGCCCTGAAGACAGAGAACAGATTTTCCGTCCGTTCTATCGTACCGATGAGGCGCGCGATCGCGAGTCTGGCGGAACAGGTCTGGGTCTGGCGATTGTTGAAACCGCAATCCAGCAGCATCGTGGCTGGGTGAAGGCCGAAGACAGCCCGCTGGGTGGTTTACGGCTGGTGATTTGGTTGCCGCTGTACAAACGCGCTTAACAGGCTTCCCCGGTAGCCTCGTGCCGGGGAAGCTCTCACTTTATGCTGTCACTTCTGCCGCCGCTAGCTTTTGCTTTTTAATCCGCTTCACCAGAATGGTCGAACAGATAAAGCCCATTAAGCTGAATGCAATCATCACGCTAAAGACATAGTTGTAGCCCGTGATGCCGCTATTGGTATCCAGCAAATAGCCGTACAACGTGTACGCAAACATCGCTGGCATATAACCGATGATGCAACCAAACGCCATTGCCGAGCCCGCATACTCACGTGGGGTACCGATCTCATCCATTGGCGCGAAGAAAATGGCGCGCTGTGAGAAGATAATCGCTCCGAACCCTAATGTCGCCGCCATACCGATATACACGTTCATTGTTTGATGCGGTAACTGCATGAACACAAGCATCGCCACAGCAGAGATCAGGAACGTCCACTTCAGATACACTGTCGGTGATTTAGCAACTTTATCTGCCAACATTCCACCAATCGGCCCACCTACCATTTTTAACGCATACTGGTTGATGATGCCGTACGCACCGACGAGCGCTACCGGCAGCATATAGATATCTTTTAAGAATGGAATAAAGTAAGTCAGTCCACAGTACGCGGCATAAACGAAGAAAATACCTAAAGAAGCCAGCCAAACATTAGGGCAGGACAAAACATGTTTGATACCCTTTAACACTTCCATGTTGGCACTGGTTTTCTCGCCGCCTTTCACTTTGTCATCATCGACAATAAAGTACGTCACAATACCTGCCACAAGCGTAATTACCGTATAGAACAACAGGCCCGCCTGCATCCCCGCTTTACCTTCACCAAACTGGACGAAGACAAACAGAGCGCCAGATGCAACGATAACATCCACTACGCCACGTCCGGCTTCTAAAAAGCCGAACATGCGTCCTTGTTCTTCTTTCGTTCCCAGCAAACGAACGGCTTTCAGCAATACCGGCCAATAAACCACGTCGGCAAAGAAAGCCATCGCGGCAAAGCAAATGAGATAACCGGTAAATGACGGTAGCGTTGCCAGATATAAGCCACATAACCCAACGCCAATCAGACCGAACGGTAATAATATTTTCTTGGAGTAACGGTCTGCGATATAGAGAGAAAGAAAAAGTCCGGTTGTCTGAACAATCGTATAAACCGTAAAGCTCAACCCAATTTGCGTATTAGTTAAACCCCAGTCATTCTGCATTGGCACATAGAAAACATCTTTCATACTCGAAAGCTTGAATATCGTGCCGCCGCCTAAAATCAAAAAACAGAGCCTTGCCCATTTATTCATGAACATGATTAAACCCTCATTGCTTGTTGAGAGAAATATCTAAATTAAATTGTATAATTAATAACGTCAGGGGATTATTTTCATAATCCTTTCCGCATTTAATAATATTTTAAGAAAACTAATTAATTGCCTATAAACTTGTCACATATATCACGGATATATTTTATTTGGGCAAGAGCATGTTCTTTTTCCTGCGCCAGTCGCGCATCAATCATGTTGCTGTCAGGCAGCGGCGTATAACTTGCATCGCGCCATGGGATCCATGGATTATCACCCTCATCGTCGAAGCGAAATGCAGGGGCATAATATTCAACTTCTTCTTCCAGGCCAAAAGCATGTACTTGCGGTTTATCTTCACCTAAAAGTAATAATGCCTTAAGCATCTCTTCCATGGGTAAATCGCCGTGTCCTGAACGACAAGCCTCATGCCCCCAGCCTTTACCTTCTTTAATAATTTTTGCGTCTTTGATATGCACCTGAGTGATCAGAGGAGACATAACCTCTAACGCAGAAAGCGGCTGCTCATTGGCATTAATCATGTTGCCAAAATCAAACAGAATAGAGAGATTTTTCATCCCGCTATTATTAACCAGCGTCACCAGCTCATGGCCTTGCAGATCTTCATGCTGTTCGATAGTAAAGCTTAGTCCGCAATCGTCATACTGAGACAGCCACGCAATATCATTGGCAATCTTCGCCATAACATCGTTTAGATACCCTTCATAACGCGGGTAGAAACGCACTGAAGTTGCACCAGTAGCAACAGCAATACGGATGGCATCCGTCAATGTCGCCTTATCCGATGCGCTCGTTTCGATATGCACATCCAGATTATATTCTTTGGCCTTCTCTTTAAAATCGTGTAGCTGCTGATCGTTCAGTTTCTGCAGTGATTGGGACTCACCATCCTCAACATGTATTTTTACACCCTTCAATTTTTGCTGATGCGCAATATCCAGAAGATCCCCCGGCAGGACTCTCTCGTAGCGCATATTCAGATGAAAAGCATAAGCATGTAGGTACAGCGGTATATTTCTCGCGCGTTCCGCAAGAAGTTCTTGGTTACATTTTCCCATTATTTTTCTCATTCATCGCGAATAACAAGTTCCACTGATTCAAGTCGCCAGTATTCGAAATCAACCTGAACCACTTTTTTATCTCGGGTAGCCCGATGTTTTTCTACTAAAATTCCATACGTATTAGGCGCAACACCCAGCTCTTTGCAGGCCACTTCTGGCATATTAACCGGTTTAAAAATCATTTCTTTGATATTTAAAACATGGCCAAACGCATCTTCCCAGACGCTGGCAAAAGACTGATTGCCCAATTTATTAATGAATCCTGGCGCAACAGCGGCATCAATATAGGATTCATGGTAAAACACTTTATGTGAATCAAGACCGCACCAGCCGGTAACTAAATAGCGATCGCCGGAGGAGAGAAAAACATCATCAACATGATGCGGAACTGTATCAATGGTTTCTTTGGTTAAATAATCCCAAAAAGGCTTACGTCCCTGAGCACAGGCTTCAGCATTGAAGCTGGAAAGTGATTTAGGGTTATAAATAAATCGCTTCGATGAAATAAACCAACCACTGCGGTTCTTGCGGAAAATACGCGCATCGATCTCAAGCTCAATCAGAACCTGACGTAAGGTCATACGCTTTGCATCCAGCAGCTCACATAACTCCCTTTCTGAGGGCAATTTGGACCCCGCTGGTAAATTCTTCTCGTTTAACCAGCTTTCAAAGCGCTCTCTGAGCACATCAACATTGTTTTTCTTTTTCATTTTGCTCATCTGGTTTAAACCAATTTGAAGCTAAGATATTTGAGTGCAGGAAATACTCAAGTTTTTTTTCAACGCAGAGTTTCTTTTTGTGGACCAGGTATCAAGAATGGCTTTGAAGCAAACCGTGACCGTCAGGTTTTTGCCCGGTTTGGTACGCAGAGAGATGAACCACGGGGAGAGGTAAATCAGGTGTCGCCACCTGATTTAATTGCAAGATTAAGGTGGGTTTATTTTCCCCACAAACGGCGGGAATTGTCTTCGATCTTGCCGCTTAAACGACGCTTTTGCATCGTTCTGGTCCAGCTTTTTGATAACCCGGCAGCCGACAGTAGACGGTGATATTGCGAATCATCAAACGGCATATGCCAGGCGATAGCAATTGCCTCCTGTACGCTGACGTCGCTCACGCGTGACGCCAGGATCAATGGCGCGTCTGCTGACACCTGACCAGGCGCGATGACGCTGCACAGCCAGCCTGTCTTACCCACATCCTGCATCTGGCTGGCCATATCGCTGATGCCAAAATGGAAATTCAGCTTAAAGCACGGCGAGCGCGGCTGCGTGACCTGAATCAGCGCCTCTCCCCACTGGAAAATGTCGCCAATATACACATTCTCTTCAGTCAGCCCCTCAGTAGAGAGGTTCTCACCAAACGCGGGGGCGACAAATAGCTCCGCCTGCTCCGGGAACGCTTGTCTCCAGTGCTGATAGTGTTCACGCGGGTAGTGACACAGCGCGCGATCCGGCCCGCCATGAATTTTCGTTTCCGCCTGTTCATCCCCCGTCAGTCCCAGTTCAGTCAGCATCAATTCACCGTCAATCTGGACTTTAGCAATCGCGCTGGGACGGCTTCCCGTGTAGTCCCGAACTTTGCCCGTAAAAACATCGACCGGATATCGCATCTGTTCCCTCTCCCGATAAATTTCCCCCATTACACCACATTTATTTTACCCCAGTCGCTCAAAATGAGAGCACGGTTCACATGAAAGTTAGGGACACATGCTATCAATGTAAGCTGGTTTTGAAACATCATTTCAAATAAGGAGTCGACAACGTGACTGGTCAATCGCAATTTGCTGGCGTCTGGTGTCCTTCCATTACGCCAATGGACAATGATGGAAAGATCGATCTCAACGGTCTAAGCCAACATCTCAAACGCCTTACCGAGGCCAAAATCGACGTGATTTTGCTGATGGGCAGCATCGGGGAATTTGCCTCCTTTACGCTCGAAGAAAGGCTGCTGCTGATCCGCGAAGCCCGTGCCATGAGCCCGCTAAAGATGGTCGCCAACGTCTCATCCACCTGCCAGAATGATGTTTTATTGATGGCGCAGGAAGCGTATCGCTCAGGTTACGATGCCGTGATGATCCTGCCACCCTACTACTACGGACAAACAGCGAAACAGCTGCTGAGCTACTTCCGTCAGTTGGGGCAGAAACTCAGCGGCAAATGGTTTGCTTATAACTTCCCGGCACGCACCGGCTGCGATTTAACCCCCGAACTGGTAGCTACCCTCGCCGCCGAGTTCCCGAATTTTGCTGGCATTAAAGACACCGTCGACTGCCAGTCCCATACCCGCAGTATGATTCAGACCACCCGCGCCGTGCGGGAGGATTTTGCCGTGCTGTCCGGCTATGACGAATACTACATTCCCAACCTGTTGGCAGGTGGCGCGGGGATTATTTCAGGGTTGAACAACGTCATGCCGGAACTGTTTGTCAGCGCGCGGGAAGCGTTTAAACAGGGCGACCTGGCAGCGCTTCGCGATATTCAGGACCAGATTGGCACCTACATGTCCATCTATGCCATTGGCGAAGATTTTGTCACCACCATCAAAACCGTGGTATCGCGTAAATTTGGCTATTGTACCGGCGTGTCACGTAATGCCGGTGGAGAGTTGAACGAGAGTGAGTGCCGAACAATCGATGAGGTGTTTGTCGTCAAAGGGTAAATAATTAAGCCGGATGGAGCAGACCATCCGGCTTAAGAGACTTACTTCACGGTACCACGAATATCAATTTCTGCCGCCCTTGCTTTGACCTTTTTCGACCAGATAGACGTGATAATCGGCACCAGAATGGAGGTCACAATCACCGACGTGGCGACCAGGGAAGTTGCTGCCGGTGCCATCGGTTTAAATGCCGGAACCATTTCAGCAATCAGCACAGGCGTAGCAACCGCCGCCCCCGCGGAACTGGAAGCGGCAATCCCCGCCGTACCATCGCCACCACCAATCAGTTTATCGGCGATAATCAATGGAATACCAGTGATGATAATCACCGCCACGCCCAGCAGAATACCCAGCACGCCGGTCTGCGCAATCACGCTCAAATCAATGGTGTTACCTAATGCGAAGGCAAAGAACGGGATCAGCGTCTGCACCGCTTTGCTAAAGAACTCCCGCAGTTCAGGGTCCAGATTCCCCAGCGCAAAGCCAATCAGGAACGGCAATACTGCACCAACAAATACGTGCGGTTCAAACGAAGCGATCCCGGCGGTTCCCAGAATCACCATGGTCATCAGCGGGCCAGACTCCAGCGACATCAGGACAAACGCCCCGGCCTCTTCTTTGGTGCCGTACTGCTGCATAATCGAGGCATACAGCCCGCCGTTGGTCATATCCATCGCGGCCACCAGCGCCAGCGTAGACAACCCAGCGAAGAATCCGACCTCTACACCATGTTCCGGCAGAATGCGTGAAGCAATCGCTGCAACCACCCACGCCACCAGAATCTTGGTTATGACTAACGTACCTGATTTACGCAGCACGGTGCCGGTGGCGCTTAGCTTGATCGACGCCCCCATGCAAAAGAACCAGACTGCCAGGATAGGTACCGTACCGGTGATCATACCGTTGGTAAAGGAGCCGAAATATTTCCCGGCGCCGGGGGAAAAGGTGTGACACAACGCGCCCAGGAAAAGCGGCACCAGCATCATACCGCCTGGGATTTTCTCTATCGTACGTTTGATCTGCATTTCCATCACCTGTAGACATAAAAATGGGGCAATTTTTATGGGCGATTGCATCTTGCTTTGAGATGCGCCCGTCTTGATGAAAAGAAGATAGACATTCATAGAGACTATAAAAGTGATCCCACTCGCATAATAAAACCTTGTTTCAATTTAAGTGGATCATTGTTTTTATATTGAGTTTGATCACAAAAAAACCCCACAAGCATCGCTTGCAGGGCTTTTTGTTAAAGCGTAGAACTTATTTTTTTGCTGCGAAACGCGCGGCAGCTTCGTCCCAGTTCACAACGTTCCAGAACTCTTTGATGTAGTCCGGGCGACGGTTCTGGAATTTCAGGTAGTAAGCGTGTTCCCACACGTCCAGGCCCACGATTGGGAAACCGGAAGCGCCAGAGATAGCTTCACCCATCAGCGGTGAATCCTGGTTGGCGGTGGAAACAACAGCCAGTTTGTCACCTTTCAGAACCAGCCACGCCCAGCCGGAGCCAAAGCGGGTTGCCGCTGCTTTTTCAAATTCAGCTTTGAAGTTGTCAACGGAGCCGAAGTCACGTTCGATAGCCGCTTTCAGGTCGCCCTGCAGCGTAGTACCGGTTTTCAGGCCTTTCCAGAACAGGCTATGGTTAGCGTGACCGCCCGCGTTGTTACGCAGTACGGTTTTCTTGTCTGCTGGCAGTTGATCCAGTTTGGTGATCAGCTCTTCAACGGACAGGCTGGCGAATTCAGGCAGGCTTTCCAGCGCAGCGTTGGCGTTATTTACGTAAGCCTGGTGGTGTTTGGTGTGGTGGATTTCCATCGTCTGCTTATCGAAGTGCGGTTCAAGGGCATCATAAGCGTACGGCAGGGATGGCAGTGTATAACTCATAATCATCTCCAGTATTGTCGGGCGGCCAGTGTTAACGCCGCGTAAGCAGTTGGGTCATTATAGTTAATTAAATGATATTGAAAATGATTATCAATGCCGTACTTTTTACAGGGTCTTAATGAATCAAACCCATTGTTAAAGATGTGAGCCGAATCACCCACTTAACGTGATAATTGCCAACATGCGCAAAAGGGCGGCAATCGTCAAAAGGTTAACCACCTGCGTAATTTTTAAACTCGTTAGGTCGGAGGGGTCATTACCGACGATAAAAAATAACGAGGATTAAGTCATGAGTAACGCGATTACGATGGGTATCTTTTGGCATTTGATAGGGGCAGCCAGTGCCGCCTGTTTCTATGCCCCGTTCAAGCAAGTCAAACATTGGTCATGGGAAACGATGTGGTCGGTTGGCGGGATCGTCTCCTGGATAATCCTGCCGTGGACCATCAGCGCCATGTTACTTCCCGATTTCTGGGCCTACTTCAGCTCCTTCAGCCTCTCCACACTGGCTCCGGTATTTCTGTTTGGTGCAATGTGGGGGATTGGCAATATCAACTATGGCCTGACCATGCGCTATCTCGGTATGTCGATGGGTATCGGGATTGCGATAGGTATTACGCTGATTGTCGGCACGCTGATGACCCCGATTATCAACGGCAATTTTGATGTACTGATCAATACCTCTGGTGGCCGCATGACGCTGCTTGGCGTACTGGTCGCGCTGATTGGCGTAGGCATTGTTACCCGTGCCGGTCAGTTAAAAGAACGCAAAATGGGCATCAAAGCGGAAGATTTCAACCTGAAAAAAGGTCTGGTTCTGGCCGTCATGTGCGGTATTTTCTCCGCCGGGATGTCCTTTGCGATGAACGCAGCGAAACCGATGCACGATGCCGCCGCCGCGTTGGGCGTCGATCCGCTGTATGTCGCCCTGCCTAGCTATGTGGTCATTATGGGCGGTGGCGCGCTTGTTAACCTGGGCTTCTGCTTCATTCGTCTGGCAAAAGTGAAGAACTTGTCGATAAAAGCCGACTTCTCGTTAGCCAAACCGCTGATTATCACCAACGTGCTGCTCTCTGCGCTTGGTGGCTTGATGTGGTATCTGCAATTCTTCTTCTACGCCTGGGGCCACGCACGTATTCCGGCGCAGTATGACTATGTAAGCTGGATGCTGCACATGAGCTTCTATGTTCTGTGCGGCGGGATTGTCGGTCTGGTATTGAAAGAGTGGAAAAACGCGGGTCGTCGTCCGGTCAGCGTGCTAAGCCTCGGCTGCGTGGTGATCATTGTCGCGGCAAACATTGTCGGTCTGGGAATGGCCAGCTAAGCATGCTGAGTACTGAGATGACGCCACTGGCTCGGCGTCATCTATCCACCAGTTCCCATCATTAGTAAATAATTCCTCACACCCATTTTCACGTTGCCCAAAAGCTGACTTAATAGATTGTACGTTGATTCCATTCATCGGTATAAATGATATTACCGTCACAATGTTTCCAGGTAATTTTCTCGTAGCGCAGCAGAATAGTCTCAAGATGTGTGCCTGTTGCTGCGCCAGGATATAAATCAGGCGTGATTGAAGTGAGCTTCACGTTGTGAAGGATTATGTTGAAATACTCCTTTTCCATCCCTGCTTCATTAATTGAGTACATTTTAATCATCGCGGATTTAAGCGTAGCTCCGGTACTTAAGGCCCTGTACAAAAAAGGTGTAACTCGGTCGAATTCTTTTTGGAACATGATGGGTGCATGAATTCGCGTACCGGTCAGACGCCCTGTATTACTATCAACCGGAATATTGACGTTATGAGTTAGTGACTTTATTTCAATAGATCCAACGCGACCTACGATCTGGCATGAGCCGGGCATAGGAGAATCATTCTCATCGGTTAGCCACAAATAAGCTGGATTAGACATGAAATACTCCTTTTATTTAAACTTAGTGAATAGTGAAGTCAACCGGGGGAAAAACCACATCAAAAAAATAAGCGTTATTAATGTTAGTAAAAGACAATATTCAGGAAATAGATGAAGCCATAACAGACCAAAGCCTATTACCAGCGCTGGAAACACTACACTTTCTAATAAAAGTGTGATCAAACTATTAAACACCAAAATCCCTCTGCAAAAAATCCGCTAAATTATCAAAATTTGAGAAGTGCTTTGACTTTACTCTACTAATCATATTGGAAATAGCTGGTTCAACAAAATAATAGAGCATTTCAAGCTTTGCCTGATATAAAACCCAATAATAATCTGGATCAATTCCTTTTAGCTGCCGCGCAGCAAGAGCGCACTTTTGTTGAACTCCGAAAAATTGCAGCAAAAATACCGCTTGCGGCAGTTTTGCAGATAAACGCTCAACGATGATTTTCGACATGAAGCCAGACTGAGACAACGCAATAGAAGCCGCGGAAGCAAAAGCATACCGAGTTCCTCCCGCAATATTCATATGAGTAGCCAGTGCAGACATTTTTCTGATAAATTGACGAGCCGAGCCTTCGGGATTACCTTCATCAACATCATCACTTATTGTTATGAAATACAAATAAAGCATATATGTAATTACATCACGATATCTATATATTGACTCAATGGAATAGAGCATCCTTATTTCTTCAGATTTTAACTCCTGACAAATATCATTGTACTGAGGTATAAAACATGATGAATACCAACTAGCTCGCTCAATACCAGAATATATATCTGAAGCAACACCTCTGGCTGATTGAAAAACCCCACCAACAGCATTCTGAGTGGTTAGAGCCAGCCGTCTATCATTTTGAAACTTCATCCTTAAATAGTCAGACGCCTGCATTACTTAGCTCTCAGTCATTTATGATGATAAATTATCATATACGTTCACGCCCCCCATGATAATGGGCGTTATTCCTATTTTACTCTTTATTTACAGCAATAAACCATCGTGGAGATTTTATTTTATAGAAGTATTCGCTGTCAGATTTTATCACCCTAATATGCGATATTATTATGATTCCTCACTCAGCCAGATGACGCCACTGGCTCGGCGTCATCCCGGTTTCCCGCGTAAATACCACCGAAAAGTAGTTACTGTCCTCAAAGCCGCAGCGCATGGAAATCTCGCTAATCATCAACCGACTATGTTTGAGCAGATACTGCGCATGGCAAACCCGCACCTGGCGGAGATACTGGTTGATAGTCATCCCGGTCTGGCTGCGAAACTGCTGGCGCAAAACGCGCTCGCTGCACCCTTCGCGCTCGCAAAACGTATCCAGTTCGAACGCATGCTCATGGCTACCGGCTAACGCGGTGATCAGTTTATCCAGCAGCGTTTCACTGGAGGTCGCCGGGAGCGTATCCGTGGCATAACGATGCCGCTTAAGGTGTGTCACCAGTTGCCCGAACAGCAGCTCAGCCATGGTAAAAGCCTGTGCATCACGCTGATTGCTTTCATGCTCAAGCTGGCTTATCACCTGTCGGGCCTGAGTCATGCCAACGCTGCCGAGTCGCCAATGCGGCTGCCTCGGCGTACCGTCAAATCCGGGGATCGCCCCTTGCCAGTCAACATTCAGCGTCAACCGCTCCGGGCAGTAGATGATATTTTGCAACACCAGGTCGTTCACGGAGGTGTAGGAGTGTTTATCTTCGGCGCGAATGTAAAACAGATCGCCACGGGTTATCCGGTACGGACGATCGTTAAGGACATGCAGACCATTACCGCGCCAGACCATAACCAGCTCGCAAAACTCGTGGGTATGCTCAGCAAAGACATCCTGCGGATAACGGTCAGCCACGGCCACAGCCTGCTGCTCATGCGCAAAGAAGTCTGATTTCAGAAGGATTAGCTGATTCGCCATCACATGACCTCAACCTGAATGCTTGCCGGATGCGCTGCGCTTATCCGGCCTACAGGGCATCCACGTAGGCCGGATAAGGCGTAAAGGGACATGATTATCTGAGATTCGGCGGTAAAAAACGTTGATAGCTTTCGCGTTACTGGAGGCTGCTTGCCACAACGAGATCGCGCCCCTGGCGAATATCGCGTGGCGACCACTTGAACTCACGGCGAAAAAGCGTGGAAAAGTGGTTACTGTCGCCGAATCCGCAGAGATAAGCGATGTCTGTCACACTGTCATCACTGTGGCGAAGCAGATGTCGGGCCTTGATCAGCCGCAAGCGGTTAAGGTAGCGCTGCGGCGTCAATCCGGTTTGCTGTTTGAGCTGGCGATGCAGAGTGCGCAAAGAGAGGGAAAACTTCTCGGCCAGAGCCTCCCAACACACCTCGTCGGCAAAGTTATCTTCCAGCCACGCCATCAGGAGGTTAAGCCGCGCGTCGTTATCGGTCGCGGCTTCCATCAGGCTGCTTTTACGCAGCAGCACCAGCAGCTGCATAAACAGGATCTCGCGATTTGCCGCCGTTGGTGTATCCATCCCCTCACCGAGCGCTTCCATCTGCCCCACCAGTTGTCGAACCTGCTGCAACACACCCTGATTCACCCGCCAGTGGGAAGGATACTGCCCATTCTGTTCCTGAGGTAAAAGCTGATTCAGCCCAGCCAGAAATTGAAACGCATCCGGGGAACGATACAACACATTGGTCAGGCACAGATTGTCAGTATGTTCATATAAATGCCGGTCATGATCGCGAACGAAACACACCGTACCGCCGCTGATAGTGTAAGGCTGTCCGTTGAACACATGGATCCCCGTGCCGTGTTCGACCACCACAATTTCATGAAAATCATGATGATGTTCTGGAAACGCAGGTTGAGGAAGCCGCGGTTCAATAGCCACTGGCGCTTTACCTGTCGGAAAAAAATCCACGCAATGCAATACCGTCATGATGCCATCCTTCCCGATCAAATGAACATGGCTGAATAGTAATTAAGGGTTATCACCCTCACCTTAAATTTTTGACGCCAAAGTGCGTAAACACGGTCAATTCTTCAAGAAATGGCGGGAAAGATCGGGAATTGCGGAAGACGTCACATCCGCTAAAACCGGTCCTATTAATAGAAATTGTGAACAGCGTCACGTTCACCTTTGCCACGTTGCCAGCCGCTAATTGCGGCTGTCACTGTCAAGAAGGTACGCGTTATCTGGGGTTCTTAGACTGAGTGCAATAAAACTCAGAAGGACCTCGCTATGACTTTTCGCCATTGTGTCGCAGTCGATCTCGGCGCATCCAGTGGGCGCGTAATGCTGGCGCGTTACGACAGTGAACACCGCACCCTGACGCTGCGTGAAATCCACCGCTTCGTGAACTGCCTGCAAAAAACAGATGGTTTTGACACCTGGGACATCGACAGCCTGGAAAACGATATTCGTTTTGGCCTGAAAAAAGTCTGCGATGAAGGCATTCGGATAGACAGCATCGGTATTGATACCTGGGGCGTGGATTACGTCCTGATCGATAACGCCGGACAACGTGTCGGTCTGCCGGTCTCTTACCGTGACAGCCGCACGACCGGCATTATGGCGCAGGCGATGACGCAGCCGGGTAAAGGTGAAATTTACCGCCGTAGCGGTATTCAGTTTCTGCCCTTTAACACCCTGTATCAGCTGCGTGCGTTGGTTGAACAGCAGCCAGAACTGCTCCCGCAGGTGGCCCATGCCCTGCTGATCCCCGACTACTTCAGCTTTCGCCTGACCGGCAAAATGAACTGGGAATACACCAATGCCACCACCACCCAGCTAGTCAATATCAATACCGACGACTGGGATGACACACTGCTGGCGTGGACCGGGGCAGACAAAGCCTGGTTTGGTCGCCCGACGCATCCAGGGAACGTGATCGGCCACTGGATTTGCCCGCAGAAAAACCAAATTCCGGTTGTCGCCGTCGCCAGTCACGACACGGCCAGCGCGGTCATTGCTTCTCCGCTGGCCAACAAAAACAGCGCCTATCTCTCTTCCGGGACCTGGTCGCTGATGGGCTTTGAGAGTAGAACGCCGTATACCAACGATGCGGCGCTGGCGGCGAATATCACCAACGAAGGCGGCGCGGAAGGACGCTACCGCGTGCTGAAAAATATTATGGGGCTGTGGCTGCTCCAGCGCGTATTAAAAGAGCGCCAGATTACCGACCTGCCAACGCTTATCAGCCAAACGCAAGCGCTGCCTGCCTGCCGGTTCCTGATAAACCCGAACGACGATCGCTTTATCAACCCCGACGATATGAGTGCAGAAATTCAGGCGGCATGCCGTGAATCAGGCCAACCCGTTCCCCTGCAAAACGCTGAACTGGCGCGCTGTATCTTCGACAGCCTGGCGTTGCTGTACGCCCACATCCTGCAAGAACTGGCACAACTGCGTGGTGCAGCATTTAGCCAACTGCACATTGTCGGTGGCGGCTGCCAGAACGCCTTACTGAACCAACTGTGCGCGGATGCCTGCGGTATTCGCGTGATGTCCGGGCCGATTGAGGCCTCCACGCTCGGCAATATTGGCATCCAGTTGATGACGCTGGACGAGCTGAACAACGTCGATGATTTCCGTCAGGTGGTGCGCGCCAACTACGAACTGACCACCTTCATTCCCAATCCTGAAAGTGAAATTGCCCGCTACCAGGCGCAGTTTCAATCACTACGACAGACAAAGGAGCTTTGCGCATGACCACTCAACTTGAACAAGCCTGGGAACTGGCAAAACTGCGTTTCGCCGCGGTAGGCATTGATGTCGAGGCGGCCTTACGCCAGCTCGATCGTCTGCCAGTCTCCATGCACTGCTGGCAGGGCGATGATGTCGCCGGTTTCGAAAACCTGGAAGGCTCGCTCACTGGCGGTATTCAGGCTACCGGTAACTATCCGGGTAAAGCGCGTAACGCCACCGAACTGCGGGCCGATCTGGAGCAGGCGCTGAGCCTGATTCCTGGTCCAAAACGTCTGAATTTGCACGCGATCTATCTGGAATCTGATACGCCGGTTGCCCGCGACAAAATCAAACCTGAGCACTTTAAAAACTGGGTGGAGTGGGCGAAAGCGAACCAGTTAGGGCTGGATTTCAACCCATCCTGCTTCTCACACCCGCTGAGCGCCGACGGTTTCACGCTGGCGCACGCCGACGACACCATTCGCCAGTTCTGGATCGATCACTGCAAAGCCAGCCGTCGCGTCTCGGCGTATTTTGGCGAGCAGTTGGGTACACCATCGGTGATGAACATCTGGATCCCGGATGGCATGAAAGACATCACCGTTGACCGTTTAGCGCCGCGCCAGCGTCTGCTGGACGCACTGGACGAAGTGATCAGCGAGAAACTTGACCCGGCGCACCATATCGATGCCGTCGAAAGCAAGCTGTTTGGCATCGGTGCGGAAAGCTACACCGTGGGCTCTAACGAGTTCTACATGGGTTACGCCACCAGCCGCCAGACCGCACTGTGTCTGGATGCGGGCCACTTCCATCCGACTGAAGTGATCTCCGACAAAATTTCCGCCGCCATACTGTATGTACCGCGCCTGCTGCTGCACGTCAGCCGTCCGGTGCGCTGGGACAGCGACCACGTGGTGCTGCTGGATGATGAAACTCAGGCGATTGCCAGCGAGATCGTCCGCCACAACCTGTTTGACCGCGTACACATTGGCCTCGACTTCTTCGACGCCTCCATTAACCGCATTGCCGCGTGGGTGATCGGCACCCGCAATATGAAAAAAGCCCTGCTGCGCGCGCTGTTAGAACCCACCGAACAACTGCGTCAGCTCGAAGCCAACGGCGACTACACCGCACGCCTGGCCCTGCTGGAAGAGCAAAAATCGCTGCCGTGGCAGGCCGTCTGGGAGATGTATTGCCAGCGCCACGACACGCCTGCGGGCAGCCAGTGGCTGGACAGCGTGCGCGCTTATGAAAAAGAGATTTTGAGCAAACGTAGCTAACCGTGACGCCAGGCTTGTAGGCCGGATAAGACGCCCCGCGTCGCCATCTGGCAATGAATGAAACACGATTGCCGGATACCGCTTCGCTTATCCGGCCTTCGTAAGACCCGATAACGTTTGGGCAATAAACAGGAACACCGAACATGCAAAATATTACGACTTCCTGGTTCGTCCAGGGGATGATCAAAGCCACTTCTGATGCGTGGCTGAAAGGCTGGGACGAGCGTAACGGCGGCAACCTGACGCTGCGTCTTGATGAAGCAGATATCGCGCCGTTTAGCGCCGATTTCTACGAAAAACCACGCTATATTGCGCTAAGTCAGCCGATGCCGCTGCTGGCAAACACGCCGTTTATCGTCACTGGTTCCGGTAAATTTTTCCGTAACGTTCAGCTCGATCCCGCGGCAAATTTGGGCGTGGTACAAGTAGACAGCGACGGTGCGGGCTACCACATCCTCTGGGGCCTGACCCACGAGGCCGTGCCGACCTCTGAACTGCCGGCTCACTTCCTCTCCCACTGCGAACGCATTAAAGCGACGAACGGTAAAGACCGCGTGATCATGCACTGCCATGCCACCAACCTGATCGCTCTGACCTACGTACTGGAAAACAACACAGCGCTGATTACCCGCAAGCTGTGGGAAGGCAGCACCGAGTGCCTGGTGGTGTTCCCGGATGGCGTTGGCATTCTGCCGTGGATGGTGCCGGGTACAGATGAAATTGGTCAGGCTACCGCCGAGGAAATGCAGAAACACTCGCTGGTACTTTGGCCGTTCCACGGCGTGTTCGGAAGCGGACCTACCCTAGACGAAGCGTTCGGTTTGATAGATACCGCAGAGAAATCCGCCGAAGTTCTGGTCAAAATCTTTTCGATGGGCGGTATGAAGCAGACCATCTCACGTGAAGAGCTGGTCGCACTTGGCAAACGCTTTGGTGTTACGCCGCTGGCAAGCGCCATAGAGCTGTACTGATACCTCCCAACTCAACGCCGGATGCGGCTTCACCTTATCCGGCCTACAGGATTTTATTATTAAGGAGAATAGTGATGAGCTTTATGTTGGCACTGCCAAAAATTAGCCTGCATGGCGCCGGCGCGATTGCCGATATGGTGAATCTCGTGGCGAATAAACAATGGGGCAAAGCGCTGATCGTCACCGATGGTCAACTGGTAAAACTGGGCCTGCTGGATAGCCTGTTTGCCGCGCTGGATAAACATCAAATGTCTTACCACCTGTTTGATGAAGTATTCCCGAACCCGACAGAAGAGCTGGTACAGAAAGGTTTTGCGGCCTATCAGAACGCAGAATGTGACTACATCATCGCCTTCGGTGGCGGCAGCCCGATCGATACCGCCAAAGCGGTAAAAATCCTGACAGCCAACCCTGGCCCTTCTACCGCTTACTCCGGCGTGGGCAAAGTGAAAAATGCGGGCGTCCCGCTGGTCGCCATCAACACTACCGCCGGTACGGCAGCAGAGATGACCAGCAACGCGGTCATTATCGACTCTGCCCGTAAGGTCAAAGAGGTGATCATCGACCCGAATATCATCCCGGATATCGCCGTGGATGATGCCAGCGTCATGCTGGAAATCCCGGCCTCCGTCACCGCCGCAACCGGTATGGACGCCCTGACCCACGCGGTGGAAGCCTATGTTTCCGTTGGCGCTCATCCGCTTACCGACGCTAACGCACTGGAAGCGATTCGCCTGATCAACCTGTGGCTACCAAAAGCGGTCGACGACGGTCATAACCTCGAAGCTCGTGAGCAAATGGCGTTTGGTCAGTATCTGGCGGGGATGGCATTTAACAGCGCTGGTCTGGGTCTGGTGCATGCGCTGGCGCACCAGCCGGGCGCAACCCATAATCTGCCACACGGCGTCTGCAACGCCATCCTGCTGCCGGTAATCGAAAACTTTAACCGTCCGAACGCCGTGGCGCGCTTTGCCCGCGTGGCGCAGGCAATGGGCGTCGATACCCGTGACATGAGCGATGAAGCGGCAAGTATGGAGGCCATCAACGCGATTCGTGCACTCAGCAAGCGTGTCGGTATTCCTGCGGGCTTTGGCTCCCTTGGCGTGACGAAAGAGGATATTGAAGGCTGGCTGGATAAAGCGTTGGCCGATCCGTGTGCGCCGTGCAACCCGCGCACCGCCAGCCGCGACGAGGTCCGCGAGCTGTATCTGGAGGCGTTATGATCCGCAAGGCCTTTGTGATGCAGGTGAATGCCGACGCGCACGTTGAGTACCAGCGTCGTCATAACCCCATCTGGCCAGAGCTGGAAGCGGTGCTGAAAGAGCACGGCGCCCATCACTACGCGATTTATCTCGATCAGGCGCGCAATCTGCTGTTCGCCACCGTTGAGATTGAGTCCGAAGAACGCTGGAATGCCGTTGCCAGCACCGACGTTTGCCAACGTTGGTGGAAGCATATGCGTGACGTAATGCCAGCAAACCCGGACAACAGCCCGGTTAGCGCAGAGCTAAAAGAAGTGTTTTATTTGCAGTAAGTTATATGCCCGGTGGCACAAGCTTACCGGGCCTACGGTTTTATTTTTTGTAGGTCGGATAAGCGATAGCGCCATCCGACAATTCAATTTTGCTCAGAGACCAGAATCGCCTGGGTGTCAGGCTCCAGCGCTTTAAAAATATGCGCCCGATCGGCGGGGTAACAAATATAGTCCCCCTCGCCTAACTCCTCCGGCGCCTCAGTCAATCCTACCATCGCCTTACCCTGCGTCACGATGATGTGTTCAACCGATCCCGGCGGATGCGGCTGTGAAATACGATCCGCGCCCGGTTGCGTCAGCAGCAGATAGATATCTCGCCGCGCCCCCGGTGGGCAGGCGGCCAGTAAAATGGCCTGATAGTGGGCCTGTTCAGCCACCACCTTTGTCCCTTCGCCACGGCGAATCACCTGCGTTTTTTGTTCCTGCGGCTCCAGCAGGCGAGCAAAGGGAATATCTAACGCCACACACAGCGACCAGAGCGTTTCCAGGCTAGGATTGCCATTGCCCGCTTCCAATTGCGAGAGGGTCGATTTTGCAATCCCTGCGCGACGGGCAATCTCTGCCAATGACAAACCGGTGCGCTGGCGTTCACGCACAAGGCTTTTCGCGATCATACTGATGGGCTGGGTCATTCACGACTCCATGTTCTTTATATCGAACGAATCGTTCGACTTGTAATATTAACTGGTCGCGTTCATTATAATGGAAATTCGTTCGATATGGCTAAAACGGTATGAAACATTATTTTTCCAGTCTCAAAGGCGACACGATAAAAGCAATATTTTTAGTCTGTCTGGCCGTCGGCGTAGTCGGCATGTCATACGGCTCGCTGGCGATGGCCTACGGCTTCCCGCTGTGGGTACCGTTTGTGCTTTCGATTACGGTACTGGCGGGTGCGTCCGAATTTATGTTTATCGGCATCGTCGCCAGCGGCGGTAACCCACTGGCGGCGGCGGCGGCCGGTTTACTGGTCAACGCCCGACACGTGCCGTTTGGCGTCACGGTGCGCGACCTGGTGGGCTCCCGGGCTGCGAGTTTCCTCGGCTGTCATATCATGAACGACGAAAGCGTAGTCTTTGGCCTGTCGCAAAAAACGCCCGAACAACGTAAAGCCGCCTTCTGGCTGTGCGGTCTGGGCGTCGCGATTTTCTGGCCTGTTGGCACACTGATCGGCGCGGGCGTCGGCAAACTGCTCCCCGCCCCGGAAACCATCGGTCTGGATGCCGTCTTCCCTGCAATTTTATTAGCCTTAGTGGTCCCGGCCTTTAAAAACCGCACCACGCTGATTCGCGCCTGTAGCGGTGCCGGGTTGTCGCTTGCCGCCATCCCCTTTGCGCCGGTCGGTTTACCGGTTCTGCTCTCACTGTTTGGCTTACTGACGAGGAAAAAATAATGGGCAACATGACGCTGTTTATCGTCGGTATCGCCATGTTATCTCTGGGAACGTATTTAATGCGTTTAGGAGGAGCGAAGCTTGGGAGCCGTTTAGCGTTCTCGGAACGCTCGCAGGCGCTGCTTTCCGACGCCGCAACGGTATTACTGTTCTCCGTTGCGCTGGCGACCACCTTTTACGAAGGTGAACACTTCGCTGGCATGGCCCGCGTGCTGGGCGTGGCTTTTGCGGTATTTCTCGCCTGGCGCAAGATGCCGCTAATCGTGGTGATCGTCGCTGCGGCAGTGGTGACGGCGCTGCTGCGAATGGCGGGCATAAACTAAAAAAGCGCCTCAAGGGCGCTCTTTCGACAGTACTAAGGTATCTTATTTCAGCAGTTCGGCGGTCATGTGCACGCGGTTACCGGTATAGGCCTGAGTGATTTTGTAATCGCTGGCACCTGCGCGTTCAGCCTGAGCAGCGATTTTTGCTTCAGCGCTTTCCAGCGTAGAACCGGTTGCGGTCACTGTCTGAGCAGCGAAAGAACCGAATGAAGTAGCCAGAGCGATAACTGCGACAAAAGTTTTGATGCTTTTCATGATATAAACCCTTTAACTTAGCTGTTTGAGTAAGGCACCGTGCCTTGATGTGATAAATAATAGGCTGATACTCGAACAACTGAAAGCGGAAGGATTTGCCAGTCTTATTCAAATTATTTGAGAGATAAGATGTTACGTAATCAGGAATCACAATGGCTTGCTGGCAGCCGTAGAAAAACGCAACCGGCGGGTAGTTGGTTACTTCGTCAGGGTGAACCACAAAGTAAAATTCATCTTTTACATCATGGTGTGGCTCGTGCGGTTTATCACGCGGACAACGGCGTTGAAAGGGTTAAAGAGTTCTACTTTGCCGGGGAATACTGCTTTCTGTACCTGAACTGGCTAACTAACACGCCTGCCGATTACAGTCTGCAAATGATCGCCGCTGGAGAAACCACTGAAATCCCCTTGGCTTTGCTGGATACGCCGGAAAATCAGGATATTAAGACCCAGCTACTGGTCCAGCAATTGATCTACAAAGAGAAAAAAGAGCAAATGCTGCTGCTCAATACCCCAGAGCAACGCTACCAGTACGTACAAACGCACTTCCCGGACTGGGAGTCACAGCTCACCCAGCGCGATCTCGCCAACTATATCGGCATTACCCCCGTTAGCCTGTCCCGCATTCGCCAGCGTCTTAACAAAGGTTAACGCCTTACGGTG
This sequence comes from Citrobacter sp. Cpo142, assembly GCF_030332425.1. Classification (NCBI taxonomy): domain Bacteria; kingdom Pseudomonadati; phylum Pseudomonadota; class Gammaproteobacteria; order Enterobacterales; family Enterobacteriaceae; genus Citrobacter; species Citrobacter sp. Cpo142. The sequence goes on along the minus strand of NZ_JAOWHW010000030.1, from coordinate 41,529 downwards.
ATGCGTCGATTATTGTCCCGTAACTCTTTAATAGATGGCGACCACAATGAACGCATTTCTTCTTTCTCAGATGCTGGCTGGCATCAGCTTCTTACTGGATATTTCCGCTTTTCATTTTCAACGCCGGGCTATCACTTTAACGCTGCTCACCAGCTCCACTTCTCTGTTAGCTATCCATTTCTATCTTTTGGATCAACACGCTGCGGCTGGGTTAATGATCATTGCCGTATGCCGCTACGCGACAGCCATCGTCACCTTTCACCGCTGGGTGATGTGGGGATTTATGCTGGGGTCGCTGCTGTGTAGCATTTATCTTTGGCAAAATCTGTCGAGTATATTGCCGCTGATGGGAAGCCTGCTGATGACATTTGCGTCATTTCAAAAACGCAGCGGAAAATTACGGGGATACACCTTGTGTGGCAGCCTGTGTTGGCTGCTGAACAATGTGATTGTTGGCTCGCCAGTTGCCGTAATCATGGAACTGGCATTTTCCGGCAGTATTCTGGCCGCCTGGTGGCGTCACAGCGCGGCCAGACGTTGCGGATGCGTATAGATCGTCGCCCTGCCCGGTTTGCAAAAACCCACCAGCGTCAGGTTACAACGTTCGGCAACTTCCACGGCGAGCGTTGTCGCCGCAGAAACAGCAAACAGGATCTCCACACCGCACATCGCCGACTTCTGCACCATCTCATAACTGGCGCGGCTGGAGACTAATACCGCGCCCTGTTGCCAGGTTTCCCCTTCGATTGCACGTCGTCCCAGCAGTTTATCCAACGCAACATGACGTCCAACATCTTCATGCCCGCCCGCCAGATGACCTGACGGTTGTACCCAGGCAGCCGCGTGCGTGCAGCCTGTCAGTTGCCCCACGGGTTGAAAATCGTTGAGATGTCGTAAAGCGTTATCAAGATTCGCCAGATCGAATGTCTGGGTAAACGGCAGCGGCTGGACCGGCTTGCCAATGTCATTGAGCTGCTCCACGCCACAAACGCCGCAACCGGTGCGACCGGCCAGCGCGCGACGACGCTCCTTCAACCCCATAAAGCGACGGCTGGACAGTTCAACCTGCACTTCCAATCCGTTGCAGGAAGGCACTACGTCCATTCCGTAGATATCCTGCGGGGACTCAATAATGCCTTCAGAAAGTGAAAAACCCATCGCGAAGTGCTCAAGATCTTTCGGTGATGCCATCATCACCACGTGCGAAATCCCGTTGTATACCAGCGCAACAGGCACTTCTTCAGCTACCTCATCAGGCTGAGGATGTTGCAAATCCTCGCGTTTCCAGAGGGTCAACTGGCGAGATCCTGTCGAAGATGTCACATTCTTGATGTTTTCTTGAATAATCTTATTCACTTTCTTTTAACCATATTGGAACACGCATACCAACATTGTGGTATTCTTTACAAATCCCTCCTGGACGGAGGGAAATTCACCCAATTCTGGACCTTTGCGGTCCCGTCCGCAAAGAAAAATAACAACCACTTCCCTCGCGTTCGCGTTACAGAAAAGCGAAGGGAACGTGACAATGTCGAAACAAGGAGCGAACCATGCAGGTCAGCAGAAGGCAGTTCTTTAAGATCTGCGCTGGCGGTATGGCAGGCACCACGGCAGCGGCACTGGGCTTTGCACCCGGCGTAGCGCTCGCGGAAACACGGCAATATAAACTGCTGCGCACCCGCGAAACCCGTAACACCTGCACTTACTGTTCCGTTGGCTGTGGACTGTTAATGTACAGCCTCGGTGACGGCGCAAAAAACGCCAAAGCATCCATCTTCCATATCGAAGGGGACCCGGATCACCCGGTGAACCGTGGCGCGCTGTGCCCGAAAGGGGCAGGACTTGTGGACTTCATCCACTCCGAAAGCCGCCTGAAATTCCCGGAATATCGCGCACCAGGCTCAGATAAGTGGCAACAGATTAGCTGGGATGAGGCATTTGACCGCATCGCTAAGCTGATGAAAGAAGACCGCGACGCTAACTACGTGGCACAAAACGCTGAAGGCGTAACCGTTAACCGCTGGCTTTCCACCGGAATGCTGTGTGCTTCCGCTTCCAGTAACGAAACCGGTTATTTAACGCAAAAATTCTCCCGCGCGCTCGGTATGCTCGCGGTCGACAACCAGGCACGCGTCTGACACGGACCAACGGTAGCAAGTCTTGCTCCAACATTTGGTCGCGGTGCGATGACCAACCACTGGGTTGACATTAAAAACGCCAACCTCGTCGTGGTGATGGGCGGTAACGCCGCTGAAGCTCACCCGGTCGGATTCCGCTGGGCGATGGAAGCCAAAATTCACAACGGTGCGAAGCTGATTGTTATCGATCCACGCTTTACTCGAACCGCTGCGGTGGCTGATTTCTATGCGCCAATTCGTTCCGGCACTGACATTGCTTTCCTGTCAGGCGTTTTGCTGTACCTGCTGAACAACGAAAAATTCAACCGCGAATACACTGAGGCCTATACCAACGCCAGCCTGATCGTGCGTGAGGATTACGGTTTCGAAGATGGCCTGTTCACCGGCTACGACGCGGACAAACGCAAGTATGACAAAACCAGCTGGAACTACGAGCTGGATGAAAAAGGCTTCGCCAAACGCGATGTCACCCTGCAACATCCGCGCTGCGTGTGGAACCTGCTGAAACAGCACGTCTCCCGCTACACGCCGGACGTCGTAGAAAACATCTGCGGTACGCCAAAGGCCGACTTCCTGAAGGTCTGTGAGTACATCGCAGAAACCAGTGCCAAAGATAAAACCGCGTCGTTCCTGTACGCCCTGGGCTGGACGCAACACTCCGTGGGTGCGCAGAACATCCGTACCATGGCGATGATCCAGTTGCTGCTTGGCAACATGGGGATGGCTGGCGGCGGTGTTAACGCCCTGCGCGGTCACTCCAACATTCAGGGCCTGACCGACTTAGGCCTGCTGTCACAAAGCCTGCCAGGCTATATGACGCTGCCAAGCGAGAAACAGACTGACCTGCAAACCTACCTTGCCGCCAACACGCCAAAACCGTTGCTGGAAGGTCAGGTGAACTACTGGGGCAACTACCCGAAATTCTTCGTTTCGATGATGAAAGCCTTCTTTGGCGATAAAGCGACAGCGGAAAACAGCTGGGGCTTCGACTGGCTGCCGAAGTGGGATAAAGGGTACGACGTCCTGCAGTACTTCGAGATGATGAATCAGGGCAAAGTGAATGGCTATATCTGCCAGGGCTTTAACCCGGTCGCGTCATTCCCGAACAAAAACAAAGTTGTGGCTTCACTGTCCAAACTGAAGTTCCTGGTCACTATCGACCCGCTCAACACCGAGACCTCCACCTTCTGGCAGAACCACGGTGAGTCAAACGATGTTGATCCGTCGAAAATCCAGACCGAAGTATTCCGTCTGCCGTCCACCTGCTTCGCTGAAGAGAACGGTTCTATCGTTAACTCCGGTCGCTGGCTGCAGTGGCACTGGAAAGGCGCGGACGCCCCGGGGATTGCCGTTACCGATGGCGAAATCCTCGCCGGTATCTTCCTGCGTCTGCGCAAGATGTATGCCGAGCAAGGTGGCGCGAACCCTGAACAGGTGCTGAGCATGACCTGGAACTACTCCACCCCGCACGAACCGGCTTCGGAAGAAGTGGCGATGGAGAGTAACGGTAAAGCGCTGGCCGACATTACCGACCCGGCAACCGGTGCGGTTATCGTCAAGAAAGGCCAACAGCTTAGCTCGTTCGCCCAACTGCGTGACGACGGCACTACCTCCAGCGGCTGCTGGATTTTTGCCGGTAGCTGGACGCCGGAAGGCAACCAGATGGCGCGTCGCGATAATGCCGACCCGTCAGGCCTTGGCAATACGCTGGGCTGGGCATGGGCGTGGCCGCTCAACCGACGTATTCTGTACAACCGCGCCTCTGCTGATCCGCAGGGGAATCCGTGGGATCCAAAACGTCAGATCCTGAAATGGGACGGGGCAAAATGGAGCGGGATGGATATTCCGGACTACAGCGCCGCCGCACCGGGCAGCAACGTTGGGCCGTTCATCATGCAGCCGGAAGGGATGGGACGCCTGTTTGCTATCGATAAGATGGCGGAAGGTCCGTTCCCGGAACACTACGAGCCGTTTGAAACGCCGCTGGGAACTAACCCGCTGCACCCGAACGTTATCTCTAACCCTGCCGCACGTATCTTTAAAGGTGACGCGGAAGCACTGGGTAAAGCAGATAAGTTCCCGTACGTCGGTACAACCTACCGTCTGACCGAGCACTTCCACTACTGGACCAAGCATGCGCTGCTGAATGCCATCGCTCAGCCGGAACAGTTTGTGGAAATTGGCGAGAAGCTGGCGAATAAGCTCGGTATCTCCCACGGCGATACCGTCAAAGTCTCCTCTAATCGCGGCTACATTAAGGCCAAGGCGGTGGTGACCAAACGTATTCGCACGCTGAAGGCTAACGGTAAGGATATCGACACTATCGGTATTCCGATTCACTGGGGCTACGAAGGTGTGGCGAAAAAAGGCTTTATCGCTAACACGTTAACGCCATTCGTCGGTGATGCGAACACGCAGACGCCGGAATTTAAGTCCTTCCTCGTGAACGTGGAAAAGGTGTAACGGAGACGACCTATGGCTTATCAATCGCAAGACATCATTCGTCGTTCCGCCACTAACGGTTTCACCCCCGCGCCTCAGGCGCGGGACCATCAGGAAGAAGTGGCGAAGCTTATCGACGTCACCACCTGTATCGGCTGTAAAGCGTGTCAGGTGGCGTGTTCTGAATGGAACGACATCCGTGATGAAGTGGGCAACAACGTTGGGGTGTACGACAACCCGGCTGATTTGACCGCCAAATCCTGGACGGTGATGCGCTTCTCGGAAGTGGAACAAAACGACAAACTGGAATGGCTTATCCGCAAGGATGGCTGTATGCACTGCGCCGATCCGGGCTGCCTGAAGGCGTGTCCGGCTGAAGGCGCAATCATTCAGTATGCCAACGGTATCGTCGACTTCCAGTCTGAGCAGTGCATCGGCTGTGGCTACTGCATCGCGGGCTGCCCGTTCGACGTGCCGCGCCTCAATCCGGAAGACAACCGCGTCTACAAATGTACGTTGTGCGTTGACCGTGTTGTGGTCGGGCAAGAACCGGCCTGCGTGAAAACCTGCCCAACCGGTGCCATTCATTTCGGCACCAAAGAGTCGATGAAAACCCTGGCAGGCGAACGCGTGGCGGAGCTGAAAACGCGTGGTTACGAAAACGCGGGTCTGTACGATCCGGCGGGTGTTGGCGGTACGCACGTAATGTACGTATTGCACCATGCGGACAAACCGAATCTGTATCATGGCCTGCCAGAGAACCCAGAGATCAGCGCTACCGTTAAGTTCTGGAAAGGCATCTGGAAACCCCTCGCAGCCGTCGGCTTTGCAGCGACATTTGCGGCCAGCATCTTCCACTACGTCGGCGTAGGCCCGAACCGTGCGGAAGAGGAAGAAGACAATCTGCATGAAAAAGACGACGAGGTGCGCAAATGAAACGACGTGACACCATCGTGCGCTACACGGCGCCGGAACGCATCAACCACTGGATCACCGCCTTCTGCTTCATTCTTGCGGCGGTGAGCGGGATGGGCTTTCTCTTCCCGTCTTTTAACTGGCTGATGCACATCATGGGCACTCCACAACTGGCGCGAATTGTGCACCCGTTTGTCGGCGTGATCATGTTTGCCTCGTTTATCACCATGTTTTTCCGTTACTGGCACCACAATCTAATCAATCGGGATGATATCTTTTGGGCGAAGAATATTCGTAAGATTGTCGTCAACGAGGAAGTAGGTGACACGGGACGTTATAACTTCGGCCAGAAATGCGTATTCTGGGCGGCGATTATCTTCCTGGTCCTGTTGCTGGTGAGCGGAGTGGTCATCTGGCGTCCGTATTTTGCGCCTGCTTTCTCAATCCCGGTGATCCGATTCGCGTTAATGCTGCATTCATTTGCCGCAGTAGCGTTAATTGTGGTTATCATGGTGCACATTTACGCCGCCCTTTGGGTGAAAGGCACCATTACCGCGATGGTGGAAGGATGGGTTACCAGTTCATGGGCGAAGAAACATCACCCGCGCTGGTACCGTGAAGTCCGCCAGAAACAGGAAAAGTCATCTGAATGAGTATTCGCATAATCCCGCAAGATGAGCTGGAGAAGAGCGAGAAACGCACGGCGGATATGATTCCGCCGTTATTATTCCCCAGACTCAAAAATTTGTATAACCGCCGCGCTGAGCGCCTGCGCGAGCTGGCCGAGAACAACCCACTGGGCGACTACCTGCGCTTTGCCGCGCTGATCGCCCACGCGCAGGAAGTGGTACTGTACGACCATCCGCTGCAGATGGATCTGACCGCTCGCATCAAAGAAGCGAACGATCAGGGCAAACCGCCGCTGGATATCCACGTCCTACCACGCGACAAGCACTGGCAAAAACTGCTGCAATCGTTAATTGCTGAGCTGAAACCAGAAATGAGCGGCCCTGCGCTTGCCGTGATCGAAAATCTGGAAAAAGCCTCAGAGCAGGAACTGGAGCTGATGGCCAGCGCGCTGTTTGCCTCTGATTTCGCCTCCGTCAGCAGCGATAAAGCACCGTTTATTTGGGCTGCCCTGTCGCTCTACTGGGCGCAGATGGCAAGCCTGATCCCCGGCAAAGCCCGTGCGGAATACGGCGAACAGCGTCAGTACTGCCCGGTGTGTGGTTCAATGCCGGTCTCCAGCATGGTGCAAATCGGTACTACTCAGGGGCTGCGCTATCTGCACTGCAACCTCTGCGAAACCGAGTGGCACGTGGTACGCGTGAAGTGCAGCAACTGCGAGCAAAGCCGTGATTTGAACTACTGGTCGCTGGATAACGAACAGGCGGCAATTAAAGCTGAAAGCTGCGGCGACTGCGGGACTTACCTGAAGATTCTCTATCAGGAAAAAGACCCTAAAGTTGAAGCCGTGGCTGACGATCTCGCTTCACTGATGCTGGACGCGCACATGGAGCAAGAGGGCTTTGCCCGCAGCTCCATCAACCCGTTCCTGTTCCCAGGTGAAGGGGAGTAAGTTTTAAGATCTTCCCCCGGCAATTGAACCAAACTGCCGGGGATTATCTTAGTGCCTGAATGACATGTTTTGGATCATTGGCAATAGCACGTAACAACGCTTTTGCTGGACCGGTCGGTGAACGACGCCCTTGCTCCCAATTTCGCAACGTATCCACGCTTACCGATATCAAATCTGCGAAACGAGTCTGTGATAATCCTGAAGACTGGCGAATTTCCTTTATTTTCATGGCGTCAATATGAAAGGTACGGGAAGGTTGTCGCGTTCCTTCAGCGATCTCATTCATCTGAACCATACTTTGAGTTAATCGCTCAAATAGTGCCTTATCCATTTACCACCTCTCATTCAACATACGCAGCAGCACTTTTTCTTGTGGAGTAAGATCATCCTTGATCCCTTTCTGATAAATCAGCAACAATCGAATTTGTGATTTTCTGATTTGATGAAAGTAAATAATCCTCTTAACTATACGTCAATGGCGTATAGTACATTTTCCTCACAATACCGAATTCAAACAGCAGAAACCAATGACGGTTTTTAATCTGCGAGCCGCTTTCCAGAATCATACCTGCCCCCATTTTTCCCATTTTCATTCTTAGTTATCCAGGTTATAAACCTGTATATCTATACAGATAAGGGGATGTAAAAATGGCACTGGAAAGCGGGATTGCACAGCTGGTTGAGGCATTTATCGTGGCGGGGCGCCCTTCTTCGCGCGAGCAGAATATTGATGACCGGAGAGCAGGCTATATCGCCAGCACGGTCCTGGCCGGAGACACTGAAACCCGCGTACAAGTTGAAGATATTGAACTCGATGCCATGATGTTTCGCGTAGTTTCGCCGCGGGGCAGCACGGGAAATCTCCCCTGCGTTATCTATTACCACGGTGGCTGCTTTGTCAGCGGCGGATTTGCCACACATGATAACCAGTTAAGGCAACTTGCCTGGTACAGCGGCTGTCGGGTCATTGCGGTGCAGTATCGCCTCGCACCTGAGCACATCTTCCCGGCAGCACATAACGATGCTGAAACCGGGGCCAATATTATCTGGAAGTATGCCCAGAAACTGGGTGTCGACCGTAGCAACATTACGCTGGCTGGCGACAGCGCTGGCGGGCATCTGGCGCTGGTCACCTCACTACGCCTGAAAGCTACCAGGCAGTGGCAACCTGCGCAGCTTATGTTGATCTACCCGATGCTGGACGCAACCGTCAGGTTTGCGAGCTATGACCATAATGGACAGGATTACATTATCACCCGCGACACGCTGCTGTCGGGCTACGAGATGTATATGCCGCAAACCGATCCATTGCATCCCGAAGTCAGCCCACTCTGGCGCGAAGACTTCAACGGTTTACCGCCCACGCACATCATTACAGCTGAATTCGACCCACTGCGAGATGAAGGCGAGGCCCTGTATCAACGGTTCCAGGAGCAGGGCGTGGAGTGCACTTGCCAACGCTATCTCGGCGTTATCCACGGATTTTTCCAGTTGGCTGGGGTGAGCCAGGCAGCACGAAGCGTTATGCGGGATGTGGCCTGGCGGCTAGGTCAGTAAGGTTGTTCATGTTTTCGTCCACGGGTGCTATCTTGTGTGAATAGATAACACAAAGGACAAACCTATGCCCAGAACTACCAGCATTACAATTGGCGAGCATCTCGATCGTTTTATTAACGAAATGATTGAAAGTGGGCGCTATGGTTCCACCAGCGAAGTTGTCCGTTCAGCATTACGTTTACTGGAAGAACAAGAATTGCGAAACAACGCATTACGCGACGCGCTGGAGGATGGGATACACAGCGGCACAAGCGACCTGACTCTACAGGAGGTCGCGCACAGGAAAAAGCGCAGTCTGAATGTATAAACTCTCTAATCAGGCAGTCGAAGACTTTGAATCTATCTATGAATACACCTGGAGAAAATTCGGTTATCAGCAGGCGGATAAATACACGACTGAGATGGAACAGCTTTTTTTACTGTTAGAGAAAAACGCTTTGATGGGTCACAACTGTTCTGCGATTAAGGAAGGTACCCGTCAATACAATCATCGACAGCATGCGATTTTTTATCAAAATGCGGATTATGGCATTTTCATAATCCGCATTTTACATCAGCAAATGAACCCAATATTACATTTTAGCTAGAAGGCCTACTCTTCCTCGTTCCCGCCTTCTTCATATGCGCCAAACGGTTTTGCGGGTAGCACAATGTAGGTGCCTTCAAACACCACGCCCGGCGTGTCATCGCCAAACACCCCAACCTGCATCTGAACGCGCGCCTTGCGACCTCTTGCCAGACGGTCCAGGTCACCGCTCAGCGAGCCCAGATCGGCGATAGCGGTAGGTTTCCCGGTGATCGGCCTGCTGTATCGGATATGTGCGTCGGCAAGGATTATCGTCCCGCCCAGATGACGCTCACGCAGCATCAGCCAGATAAGTCCCCAGCCCGTTAGCGTCGCCAGGGAAAACAGACTCCCGGCAAACAGCGTATGGTGCGGGTTCTGATTGCCCGTCTCGGGCATCGTGGTGATAAATTTCTGCCCGGTATATTGCTGAATGCGCACACCCATTTTCTCACTCAATGGAATATGTTCGTACCAGGCTTGCTGTAGCTGTCCGCACCAGTCCCCGCGATGGAGAATGTCGTCCAGCGTCGCAATAGGCTTAATCATCAAAAAGTGACGCACCGGCGTGGTTTGCGGTGTGGTGATTTCTCCCTGGCTCACAAATCCCAGTTTGGCGAAAAATTCGACCGCATCTTCACGGGCGCTACAGGTTACGCGTTTGACTCCTTCCTGACGCGCCACAGACTCCAGGGTCATCGCCATCAGCGTGCCCAACCCTTTCTCCTGCACGGAAGGGTCAACGGCCATAAAGCGTATGGAGGCTTCGTTATCCGCATTGATATACAGTCGGCCAACTGCGACCAGATTTCCCTCTTCGTCCACCACCATCTGGTGATGCGCCATCGCATCCCAGGCATCCCGTTCGGAGCCTTTAGGCTGGTGCAAAGGTTTACGCAACATCTCCCAGCGAAACTGGTAGTAACGCTCCAATTCTTCTTCTGTTTGCGGTACTCGAAGGTGATACATAGTCGTATTCTCTCTTGTTGTCCGCGGCCACACCGGTAGCTGGTTCATACTTGTAACCAGAACGTCACGGGGCCATCATTAACCAGTGAAACCTGCATATCCGCAGCGAATCGACCGGTTTGCGTATTCATTTCCTGTTGGCGGCAACGCTCAACAAAGTACTCATACAACGCCTCTGCACGATCGGGCGCAGCCCCTTTTGAAAACCCCGGGCGCATGCCGCGTTCGGTATCTGCCGCCAGCGTGAACTGTGAAACCACCAGCACGCTGCCCCCTGACTGCTGCACGTTAAGGTTCATTTTGCCTTCGGCATCGCTAAAGATTCGATAGCCGAGTACGCGCTCGCACAGGCGGTTCGCTTTCTGTTCGTCATCATCCCTTTCGACACCTAACAGGACCAAAAGTCCTGGGCCAATTTCACCCGTCACCTCGCCCTCCACGGTGACGCTGGCACGGGTTACGCGCTGAATTAATGCAATCATGGTTGCTCTGCTTCTTCTTGTTCTGCGGCTTGTTTAAGTTTGCGGTATTCCCCGAGAGTGACAGTTATTTCCGCGCCTAGCAAGACGATACACCAGGTCCAGTATACCCAGACGAATAAAATGGGGATCACCGCCAGGACACCGTAAATGAGCTGATAAGACGGGAACATCGTGATATAGAGCGCAAATCCTTTCTTTCCGGTTTCGAACAACACAGCGGCCACAAAGGCGCCAATAACCGCATCACGGTTGGGTACACGCGTAGTCGGTACGATGCTGTAAAGCAGCCAGAACGAGAGCCAGGAAAGCACCAGCGGGAAAATACGCAGGACGTTATCAATCACCGTGTTGAGATCGCTGGCCCAGCGCAATGACAACAGATAAGAGCTGATTGCCAGACTGGCCCCCGCCAACAGCGGCCCCAGCGTTAAAATCATCCAGTAAACGGCGAAAGAGTAAACTTTAGGCCGAGTACGCTTGCTGCGCCAGATAGTATTCAGGGCGTTATCAATGGAATACATCAGTAATAACGCTGTCACAATCAGCCCGCACGCCCCAACGGCCGTCATTTTGTTCGAGTTGGCGACGAACTGTTCAATATAACGCTGAATGACATCTCCCGTCGCCGGGATAAAGTTTGCGAAAATGAAATGACGTAGCTGGACACTGACGTCAGAAAACATCGGAAATGCGGCGAAAAGAGCAAAAACTACGGCAATAAGCGGCACTAATGAGAGCAATGAGACATAGGCAAGATTCCCTGCCAGCGTCGTCATGTTGTCCTCATCAATCCGCTGCCATAGTAGCTTCAGCCAGGCCCGAACAGGACGCGTATGGTGCCTGGCTTGTTGCTGAACATTTTTTAGCATAGCAACTTCGCGAAATAGTCCGGAATGGTCGTTTTATCGACAACCTGGATGCTGGTAATCCCTAACCGATTAGCCCCTTCAATATTATCGGCGTTGTCGTCGAAAAATACCGCCTCATGCGCAGAAAAACCTTCAGACTGCAGGACATGCTGGTAAATCCGCGCTTCCGGTTTACGCATGCCCAGATCCTGGGAAAGGTAAATATGGTCAGCAGCCTGGCGGATTTCGGGGTATTCGTCCGGCCAGAACGTCGTGTGCAGACGGTTAGTATTCGACAAGACGACCACCCGATGCCCCTGCTCACGCAGCTTTTGCATGACGTCGATGACTTCAGGACGCAAGGCAACAAAAACAGCCTGCCAGCCATGGGAGAACTGCTCATAGCTTAACGGTAGCGCCATGTCATGACATATCGCCTCGGCAAAGGCTTCATCCGTTATTTCACCTCGCTCGTGCTGGTGAAAAGCCTCTCCCATGGTGAAACTTTGCTTTAACGAAGCCAGCGGTACACGGCTCAGATCGCTCCAAGTTCCTAACACGCGATTGAAGTCGATATCGACAATCACATTACCCAAATCAAAGATATAGAGCATGCCCTTCTCCTTATTCGCCGTGGATGAATAACTGTAGCGGGAAAGGAGAAGTTTGACTATGCGAGAGTGATGGCTACGAACTTATCGAGCCATCATTGGGGAGAATTACACTGCCAGAGCATCATCCTGTGAAGGACTCACCTGCACAATTTCTACCTGCTGTGACTGGAGTAAATTATGCAGGGCCGGGCCTGGGTACTCATCGGTAAACAGCGCGGTCACCTGAGACACATTGCCAATTTCTACCGCGGCAGAAGCCGTATATTTCGTATGATCCGCAGCCAACAGAATATGCCTTGAATGGGCCATCATCGTCTTCACTACGCTGGCCTCGTTGACATCAAACTCCAGCAGCGCACCATCATTTTCGATCGCGCCAACGCTGGTAACCAGGTAGTCGGCCCGAAAATCAGCGACAAATGCCGAGGCAGAAGGGCCAATGATGCCGCTGTTATGCGGGCGTAACGTCCCCCCCGGCACCATGACTTCAAAACGTGGGTTGTTATACAGAATGTGCGCCACGCGTAGGCTATTGGTAATAATGCGCAAATGATTATGGTTTAACAGCGCGCGTGCTACCTGCTCAACGGTGGTGCCAATGGTAATAAACACCGTTGACCCATCGGGAATGTAATCAGCCACCGCTTCCGCGATGGCTTTTTTCTCTTCCGTCCAGGAGACTTCACGCTGCTCAAACGCCGTATTCACCACGCTGGAAGCTCTGCCCGCGCCACCATGATGACGCGTAATTAATCCCTGCTCACTGAGTTTACGAATATCACGACGCACGGTTTGCGTGGACACGTCCAGCAGGCTGGCCAGCTCGTCGATATTCATATAACCGCGCTCGCTAATCAGCATAAGCAGTTGATCGTGTCGCGGGTTACCGGTCAGTTCGGTAAGACTCATGAAATTTCCTCGAAAAACCATTGCCCTGGCATTTTATACAAAAAGTGACAGAAAAGATCGGGTTTGATCACAGTCAGGGATTCCGGCCCTTCCTCCCGGACGCGTGCATTTTAACGCAGCAACCCCGCTGGCAAACCTGACGGCCTCTTCTGGAGCATCGCCGCCGGCCAGGCTGAATGCGAGTGCACCGTGGAAAACATCTCCAGCTCCCGTAGTATCCACAACGTCGACTTTAAATCCAGATTGATGCTGCAACGTATTATTTTTTATCCAGTCACAGCCTTCACTTCCCCGCGTTACGTAAACATGTCCATTTGTGAGCGTTTTTGCTTGTTTCAGTCCAACTTCAGAATCATTTATCCCGGTTAAACGCACCAGACCAGGTTCAGAGAACGCAGCATGATCGCTTAACGCCACCAGCTCGCTGATATCTTGTGGCGTTACGTCACCATCCAGTACTGTCATCACTCCCGCCTGACGCGCCAGCGTGAACGCCTTTCTGGCCCCTTCATGCCAGCGAACATCCGCCAACACCACATCCCACTGGGAAAAATCGATCTCATTCAGCCAATCAGCATCCGGCAATAAATCCGGGCTGGGATAGTTAACGATAATCCGCTCCCCTTGCGTATCAACCATAATTGCCGATTGCGAAGACTTCGCCCCTGCGTAGCGCCGGGTGTAACGGGTATTTACCCCCAGGGATTCCAGCTCCGCCAGCAGGCTATTTCCGGTGTCGTCATCGCCCACACGGCCAATAAAGTCCACCTGTGCGCCCAGCTTCGCTGCAGCCACTGCGGCCGTTGCAGCAGGCCCACCGCCCACTTCCGTATAACGCTTCGCCACATACTTACCTCCTTCAGTCGGTAACTCTTCCACGTAATAGATGCGATCCATCACGGCAATACCTACACAAGCAATACGAATCATGGTCATTCCTTAGGCGTTTCAAGATGAGACCATTTTAATTTCACAAAATGTTTAAAAAGTGACGGCTGTCAATTTTTTGACCATAAATTACAAATACGATCAAAAACAGACAAAAACAAACGACCTTAAATGACAAAAAATGACATCCACGTCTCAGGAGAACGTTATGGCAGTTATAGCATTTATCGGATTAGGTCAGATGGGTTCACCCATGGCGAGCAACTTGCTGAAGCAGGGTCACCAACTCAGCGTCTTTGACGTTAACCCGGATGCCGTTCAGCGCCTGGTGGAAAAAGGAGCACAGCCTGCCAGCAACCCGGCTCAGGCAGCAAAAGGGGCAGAATTTGTCATCACCATGCTGCCAAATGGCGATCTGGTGCGTAGCGTACTGTTCGGCGAGCAAGGTATCTGCGAAAGCCTCTCCCCGCAGGCATTAGTGATTGATATGTCGACTATTCACCCACTGCAAACCGACAAGCTGATCGCCGATATGCGTGCCAAAGGCTTCGACATGATGGATTGCCCGGTTGGGCGTACCTCCGATCACGCTATCGCGGGAACGCTGTTGCTGCTGGCAGGCGGAACAGCACAGCAGGTAGAACGCGCCGCACCGGTTCTGATGGCGATGGGTAATGAACTGATCAATGCTGGGGGTCCCGGCATGGGGATCCGCGTGAAACTCATCAACAACTACATGAGTATCGCACTGAACGCTCTTTCTGCCGAAGCAGCCGTGTTGTGCGAGGCACTTGGCCTCTCCTTTGATGTGGCCTTGCAAGTTATGAGCGGTACCCCCGCCGGGAAAGGCCACTTCACTACCTCCTGGCCGAACAAAGTGCTGAAAGGCGATCTTTCCCCGGCATTCATGATCGATTTAGCTCACAAGGATCTTGGCATCGCGCTGGACGTTGCCAACCAACTGCATGTGCCGATGCCGCTCGGTGCTGCCTCCCGCGAAGTCTATAACCAGGCGCGTGCCGCTGGCCGTGGCCGGGAAGACTGGACGGCCATTCTTGAACAGGTTCGCGCATCCGCCGGGCTAAATAAACACACAGATAAGTAAGGACTGAGCAATGACGAAGTACACCCTGAAAGATATCACCCGAGCTTCTGGCGGATTTGCCATGCTGGCGGTCGATCAGCGCGAAGCCATGCGCTTAATGTTTGCCGCAGCAGGTGCAAAATCCCCGGTCAATGACAGCGTACTGACCGATTTCAAAGTCAATGCGGCGAAGATCCTGTCCCCCTATGCCTCCGCCATTCTGGTCGATCAGCAGTTCTGCTACCGCCAGGTTGTAGAGCAAAACGCGGTCGCCAAAAGCTGCGCCATGATTGTGGCCGCTGATGAGTTTATTCCGGGTAACGGAATCCCGGTCGATAGCGTGGTGATTGATAAAAAAATCAACCCGCAGGCCGTGAAGCAAGATGGTGCTAAGGCTCTCAAACTGCTGGTGCTGTGGCGTAGCGATGAAGATGCCCAACAGCGTCTTGATATGGTGAAAGAATTCAATGAGCTATGCCATTCCAATGGCCTGCTAAGCATCATCGAGCCGGTTGTTCGCCCACCGCGTCGTGGCGATAAGTTCGATCGCGAACAGGCCATTATCGATGCCGCAAAAGAACTGGGTGATAGCGGTGCCGATCTCTACAAGGTCGAAATGCCGCTGTACGGCAAAGGTACCCAACAAGAATTGCTTAGCGCCTCTCTGCGCCTGAATGAAAACATCAACATGCCGTGGGTCATTCTCTCCTCTGGTGTAGATGAAAAACTGTTCCCGCGAGCAGTCAGCGTAGCAATGACCGCAGGCGCATCTGGCTTCCTGGCCGGACGTGCGGTCTGGTCATCGGTTGTTGGCCTGCCGGATACCGAACTGATGCTGCGTGATGTTTCCGCACCTAAATTGCAACGCCTGGGCGATATCGTCGACGAAATGATGGCCCGGCGCTAAGAGGATCTAAGAATGAAATGGTTCAACACCCTAAGCCACAACCGTTGGCTGGAGCAAGAAACCGACCGCATCTTTAACTTTGGTAAGAATGCGGCGGTACCCACCGGATTTGGCTGGCTGGGAAACAGTGGTCAGGTCAGAGCAGATATGGGGACACATCTGTGGATCACCGCCCGCATGCTGCACGTCTACTCCGTTGCCGCGTCAATGGGTCGTCCTGGCGCATATCAGCTAGTCGATCATGGCATTAAAGCACTGAATGGCGCGCTACGCGACACTCGCTACGGCGGTTGGTACGCCTGCGTAAATGACGAAGGCGTTATGGACGCCTCCAAACAGGGCTATCAGCATTTCTTTGTTTTGCTCGGTGCGGCAAGTGCGGTCACCACCGGTCATCCGCAGGCCAGGCAATTGTTGGATGACGCTATCGACGTGATTGAAAAGTACTTCTGGAGCGAAGAGGAGCAGATGTGCCTGGAATCCTGGGACGAAGCTTTTAGCCAGACGGAAGATTACCGCGGCGGTAACGCCAACATGCACGCGGTCGAGGCTTTCCTGATCGTGTATGACGTTACCCATGACCGTAAATGGCTCGATCGCGCACTGCGAATTGCATCGGTGATTATTCACGACGTAGCCCGCAGCGGGGAGTATCGCGTTAACGAACACTTCGATTCACAGTGGAACCCAATCCGCGATTACAACAAGGATAACCCAGCACACCGTTTCCGCGCTTACGGCGGCACGCCGGGCCACTGGATCGAATGGGGTCGCCTGATGCTGCATCTGCATGCCGCACTGGAAGCCCGCTTCGAAACGCCTCCCGCCTGGCTGCTGGAAGATGCCAAAGGCTTGTTCCACGCCACCATCCGTGATGCCTGGGCACCAGATGGTGCAGATGGTTTTGTCTATTCGGTGGACTGGGATGGTAAACCCATAGTTCGCGAAAGAGTGCGTTGGCCGATAGTCGAAGCCATGGGTACCGCCTATGCCTTGTATACCCTCACCGGCGACAGCCAGTACGAAGCTTGGTACCAGAAGTGGTGGGATTACTGCATCACATATCTGATGGACTACGAGACCGGTTCATGGTGGCAGGAACTGGATACCGATAACAAGGTGACGACCAAAGTCTGGGACGGTAAGCAGGACATTTATCACCTGCTGCACTGCCTGGTGATCCCGCGTCTACCGCTGGCTCCGGGCCTTGCTCCGGCAGTGGCTGCCGGTCTGCTGGATATCAACGCTAAATAAGTAACAAGGTGAGCAGCCATGCATAACGGTGGAAAAACCATTCATCTTCAAACAGGAAACTTCCAGGCGAAAATCGTCACGGTTGGTGCTGGACTAGCAGAATTGACGCACCGTGGGCGTCACATTGTGATTCCACATAAGCCGGAAGAGATGCCGCTGGCACATTTAGGAAAAGTGCTGGTTCCCTGGCCAAACCGCGTTGCAAATGGCTGCTATCAACATAACGGCAAGACCTTCCAACTTGCCGTTAACGACCCTGTTTCACATACCGCCATCCATGGATTGCTGGCCTGGCGGGACTGGCAGATTAATCAACTGTCGAACACGGAAGTGTCGTTGACGATTTTTCTTCCGCCCTCTTATGGCTATCCCTTTGCGCTGGTTTCAGAGGTGATTTACCGACTGGAGGCAGACAGCGGATTGCACGTCATTATTCGGACACAGAATGTGGGTGACGAAATTGCACCCTATGGCGCGGGAGCACACCCCTACCTGACCTGCAATCAGCACCCTATCGATGACTGTGAATTAACACTCCCAGCGAGTGAAGAAACATGCGATGAACGGGATTTCACAACGCAGCGACGCATTGCGCAGACCACTATCGATCATACGTTCAGGACCATGCCACCTGACGCTGAGTGGGAAGTCAGGATAACCAGTCCATCGCAAAACATGTCCACTTTTTTACGCAGCCACCAGCCCTGGCTACAGGTGTACACCGGCGAAAAATTAGCACGGCGTGGCCTTGCGGTTGAACCGATGACCTGCCCGCCAGACGCCTTTAACTCCGGAATTAGCCTGATTCATCTCGCGCCCGGAGAAACACATCAAATGCATTTTTTAATCGGCAGTGAATAACAGATTTCCGACAAATTACCGAATTACCCTATTTTTACGGAGACGATAATGAATTCGCTACAACAACGGTCAACCGCCTTAGAACTCACATCACTACCTGATGGATTTGCTTTAACGTACCACCAGCGCCTGATTTTACGTCACAGCACAGAAACCCCTTGTCTATGGATCGGCGCTGGCGTTGCCGACATTGACATGTTTCGCGGCAACTTCAGCATCAAAGACAAGCTCAATGAGAAGATTGCTCTGACCGACGCCACGGTTAGCGAGTCACCTGATGGCTGGCTGGTACATTTCAGCCGCGGTAATACCATCAACGCCACGCTGCACATCTCTACCGATGAACAGAGCCGCCTGAAGCTGGACCTGCACAACGATGATCTCAGCCATAACCGCATCTGGCTGCGTCTGGCAGCCAACCCGGACGATCATATTTACGGCTGCGGTGAACAATTCTCTTACTTCGATTTGCGCGGAAAACCCTTCCCACTGTGGACCAGCGAACAGGGCGTGGGCCGTAACAAAAACAGCTATGTCACCTGGCAGGCTGACTGCAAAGAAAATGCCGGCGGAGACTACTACTGGACCTTCTTCCCGCAGCCGACCTTCGTCAGCACACAGAAGTACTACTGCCACGTTGATAACAGTTGCTATATGAATTTCGACTTCAGCGCACCGGAGTATCACGAGCTGGCGCTGTGGGAAGACAAAACCACCCTGCGCTTTGAGTGCGCCGACACGTATATTTCCCTGCTGGAAAAACTGACCGCGCTGTTAGGTCGCCAGCCGGAGCTGCCGGACTGGATTTACGACGGCGTCACGCTCGGTATTCAGGGCGGTACTGAGATTTGCCAGAACAAACTGGACACCATGCGTAACGCAGGCGTGAAAGTAAACGGCATCTGGGCGCAGGATTGGTCCGGGATCCGCATGACCTCCTTTGGCAAGCGCGTGATGTGGAACTGGAAGTGGAACAGCGACAACTATCCGCAGTTGGATAACCGTATTAAGCAGTGGAAAGAAGAAGGCGTGCAGTTTCTCTCCTACATCAACCCATACGTCGCCAGCGATAAAGATCTCTGTGCCGAAGCTGCCGCTCGCGGTTATCTGGCGAAAGATGCCTCAGGCGCTGACTATTTGGTTGAGTTCGGCGAGTTTTACGGCGGTGTGGTCGATCTGACCAACCCCGAAGCCTACAACTGGTTCAAAGAAGTCATCAAAAAGAACATGATTGAGCTGGGCTGCGGCGGTTGGATGGCCGACTTTGGCGAATATCTGCCAACCGATACGTATCTGCACAACGGCGTCAGCGCTGAAATTATGCATAACGCCTGGCCCGCACTGTGGGCGAAATGCAACTACGAAGCGTTACAGGAGACCGGCAAACTCGGCGAGATCCTGTTCTTTATGCGTGCGGGCTACACCGGCAGCCAGAAGTACTCCACCATGATGTGGGCAGGCGATCAGAACGTTGACTGGAGCCTCGACGACGGTCTGGCTTCCGTCGTTCCTGCGGCGCTGTCGCTGGCGATGACCGGTCACGGTCTGCACCACAGCGATATCGGCGGCTACACCACCCTGTTTGACATGAAACGCAGCAAAGAACTGCTGCTGCGCTGGTGTGACTTCAGTGCCTTCACGCCGATGATGCGCACCCACGAAGGTAACCGCCCTGGCGATAACTGGCAGTTTGATGGTGATGCTGAAACCATCGCCCACTTTGCCCGTATGACCACCGTCTTTACCACCCTGAAACCGTATCTAAAACAGGCTGTCGCGCAAAACAGCGCTACCGGTCTGCCGGTGATGCGCCCGCTGTTCCTGCATTACGAAGACGATGCTCGGACCTATACCCTGAAATATCAGTATCTGCTGGGACAAGATTTGCTGGTCGCGCCGGTTCACGAACAGGGCCAGCAAAACTGGACGCTGTATCTGCCAGAGGATAGCTGGGTAAACGTCTGGACTGGGGAAACTTACCAGGGCGGTGAAATTACCGTGGATGCGCCTATCGGCAAGCCTCCGGTGTTTTATCGCGCGAAGAGTGAATGGGCGTCACTGTTTGCCACCTTACGCAATATCTAACACGGCTCGCCCGCGGGGAAACTCGCGGGCACATGGAGAATAATAATGAGTCAGACTTCCTCTAATCCGGCAACCCTACGCTTGCCGTTCAAAGAAAAACTCGCCTATGGGATGGGTGATTTAGGCTCCAATATCCTGTTGGACATTGGTACCCTCTATTTACTCAAGTTTTATACCGATGTCCTTGGTTTACCAGGAACTTATGGCGGCATCATTTTCCTTATCGCCAAATTTTTTACCGCGTTTACCGATATGGGCACCGGGATTATGCTCGATTCCCGCCGCAAAATCGGCCCGAAAGGGAAATTCCGTCCGTTCGTTCTTTACGCCGCATTTCCAGTTACGTTGCTGGCGATTGCCAACTTTGTCGGTACACCGTTTGAAGTAACCGGTAAAACGGTGATGGCAACGGTGCTGTTTATGCTGTACGGACTGTTCTTCAGCATGATGAACTGCTCCTATGGTGCAATGGTTCCCGCGATTACGAAAAATCCGGACGAGCGCGCTTCACTGGCAGCCTGGCGACAAGGGGGCGCAACCCTGGGTTTGTTGCTATGTACAGTCGGCTTTGTACCGGTAATGAACTTGATCGAAGGCAATTCACAGCTGGGTTATATCTTCGCCGCCACGTTGTTCTCGCTGTTTGGCCTGCTGTTTATGTGGCTGTGCTATGCCGGGGTAAAAGAACGCTACGTGGAAGTGAAACCCGTGGATGCCGCGCAAAAACCGGGATTATTGCAATCCTTCCGCGCCATCGCCGGTAACCGCCCTCTGTTTATTCTGTGCGTTGCCAACCTTTGTACGCTTGGCGCATTTAACGTTAAGTTGGCAATTCAGGTCTATTACACCCAGTACGTACTGAATGACCCAATTCTCCTTTCCTGGATGGGCTTTTTCAGCATGGGCTGTATCTTCATCGGCGTCTTCTTGATGCCAGGAATGGTTAGACGTTTCGGCAAGAAAAAAGTCTACATTGGCGGTTTGCTAATTTGGGTCGCGGGGGATTTGCTTAACTACTTCTTTGGTGGCGGTTCCGTCAGCTTTGTCGCCTTCTCCTGCCTGGCGTTCTTCGGCTCAGCATTCGTTAACAGCCTGAACTGGGCGCTGGTCTCCGATACGGTGGAATATGGCGAATGGCGAACCGGCGTACGCTCTGAAGGCACGGTATACACCGGTTTCACCTTCTTTCGTAAAGTTTCACAAGCGCTGGCGGGATTCTTCCCCGGCTGGATGCTGACGCAAATCGGCTACGTTCCCAACGTGGTGCAATCAGCAAGTACGGTCGAAGGTTTGCGTCAGTTGATCTTTATTTATCCCTGCGCTTTAGCGGTGATCACCATTGTGGCTATGGGCTGTTTCTACAACCTTAACGAGAAGATGTATGTCCGCATCGTTGAAGAGATAGAAGCGCGTAAACAACCCGTTTGATAATAATAATTAATAGCGCTCTACGGGGCGCTATTGAGGAGCGATTATGTCTTTTCATGATCCGCTAACGCTAAAACTGAGCCTGCGTGAAAAATTCGCCTACGGAGTGGGTGACTTCGGCTCAAATTTGATGCTGTGTATCGGCACACTGTATCTGCTTAAATTTTATACCGATGAACTAGGGATGCCGGCGTATTACGGTGGGATTATCTTTCTGGTGGCGAAGTTCTTCACCGCCTTCACTGATATGTTGACCGGTGTATTGCTGGACTCAAGGCGTAATATTGGCGCAAAAGGTAAATTCAGACCTTTTATTTTGTATGCGTCATTTCCTGTCGCAGTTGTTGCCAGCGCGCAGTTTTTGGCGACAGATTTTACGCTAACGGTAAAAACTGGGCTGGCGACGGTATTGTTTATGCTATTCGGTCTGTTCTATAGCCTGATGAACTGCTCCTACGGCGCGATGGTGCCTGCGATCACTAAAAACCCGCATGAACGCGCTCAGATCGCCGCCTGGCGTCAGGGCGGCGCTACCGTTGGTCTGTTACTGTGCACCGTTGGCTTTATGCCGATTCAAGCTCTATTTGTCAGTTCATCCTCGCTGGGTTATCTGATCGCCGCACTGATCTTTTCAGTCTGCGGGTTGTTCAGCATGTGGTGGTGTTTCAGCGGAGTGAAGGAACGCTACATTGAAATCGTGCCGGATCACCATAAGCCCAGCATTCTCAAATCGTTCTGTGCCATTTTCCGTAACCCTCCCCTGCTGGTGCTGTGTGTCGCCAACTTATGCACGCTAGCGGCATTCAACATCAAGCTGGCAATCCAGGTGTACTACACCCAGTACGTGCTCAATGATATTCATCTGCTGTCGTGGATGGGGTTCTTCAGCATGGGATGCATTCTGGTTGGGGTGCTGCTGGTTCCCGCTGCGGTGAAACGCTTCGGTAAAAAGCAGGTTTACCTCGGCGGTCTGGCATTATGGGCTATCGGCGATGTACTGAACTTTTTCTGGGGCAGCACATCATTTTTGTTCGTGACATTCTCCTGTATGGCCTTCTTCGGAACCGCTTTTGTTAACAGCCTGAACTGGGCGCTGGTTCCGGATACGGTCGATTATGGCGAATGGAAAACAGGGATCCGCGCGGAAGGTTCGGTGTATACGGGTTATACCTTTTCGCGCAAAATTTCCGCTGCGCTCGCTGGTTTCCTGCCGGGCATCATGCTGACGCAAATCGGTTATATCCCCAACATAACCCAAAGTAATGCAACTTTGCTCGGTCTGCGTCAGCTTATTTTCCTCTGGCCTTGTGGGCTGGCCATTATCGCTGCATTCACAATGGGTTTATTTTATAAGCTCAACGAAACTCGCTTTGCTTTTATTATTGAGGAAATCAGCCAACGGAAGAAAAACAATAATCTATCGAATCCTGTTACCACTAAAAATAATACCTCTGCTGTAAACGTATAAAAATAATAGCCGCCTATTCCATCTTAATGGATGGCGGCCTCCCTACGCTTAAAAAATGGATTTATTATGAAAAAGTTAACAACAATAATTCTCTTATCTTCGGTTGCTTCTACCTCTGTTTTTGCGGGTGCCTATGTCGAGAACCGCGAGGCATATAATCTGGCGTCAGATCAGATAGAAGTGATGATGCGCGTTGGCTATAACTCCGATATGGGCGCGGGTATCATGCTCACCAACACCTACACCATGCAACGCAAGGATGAGTTAAAACACGGCTATAATGAAATAGAGGGCTGGTATCCGTTATTTAAACCGACAGATAAATTAACTATCCAGCCAGGTGGGTTGATAAATGATAAGAGTGCGGGTTCCGGTGGTGCGGCTTATCTGGATGTTAACTATAAATTTACCCCATGGTTTAATCTTACCGTGCGTAACCGATATAACCATAATAACTACAGCTCAACCGATCTAAACGGTGACCAGGACAATAATGATACCTATGAAATAGGCAACTACTGGAATTTTACTATCACCGATAAATTTTCCTATACCTTTGAGCCGCACTATTTTATTCGAGTGAATGACTTCAATAGCAGTAACGGAAAAGATCATCACTGGGAGATTACGAATACCTTCAAGTATCGTATCAATGAACACTGGTTACCCTACCTGGAACTACGCTGGTTAGATCGTAATGTAGAACCTTATCACCGCGAACAAAATCAAATTCGTGTCGGGGCTAAGTATTTCTTCTAATCTTTCCGAAATAAAAAAAGCCGCTGATAATCAGCGGCTTTTTTGTGCTTACCTGAAAAAGAGTGTTAATTACTCTTCTTTCGCGCCACGCATTGCACGGCGACGATCGTTTTCAGTCAGGTGACGCTTACGGATACGGATAGAGGTTGGGGTAACTTCTACCAGTTCGTCGTCATCGATGAATTCCAGAGCCTGCTCCAGAGTCATCTTAACCGGCGGAACCAGAACCGTTGCTTCGTCAGTACCGGACGCACGCATGTTGGTCAGTTTCTTACCGGTCAGGCAGTTTACAGTCAGGTCGTTAGAGCGGCTGTGAATACCGATGATCTGGCCTTCGTAAACTTCAGCACCGTGACCCAGGAACAGCTTACCGCGGTCCTGCAGGCTGAACAGTGCGAACGCAACTGCTTTACCCTGGCCGTTGGAGATCAGTACGCCGTTCTGACGCTGACCCACATCACCCGCACGAACGTCGTCGTAGTGGCTGAAGGTGGAGTACAGCAGACCGGTACCGGAAGTCATGGTCATGAATTCTGAACGGAAGCCGATCAGACCACGGCTTGGGATCACGTAGTCAAGACGTACGCGGCCTTTGCCATCTGGATTCATGTTTTTCAGGTCGCCTTTACGCTCACCCAGAGCCTGCATCACAGAACCCTGATGCTGCTCTTCAACGTCCAGCGTTACGTTTTCGAACGGCTCTTGTTTACGGCCGTCGATTTCGCGGAAGATTACTTTCGGACGGGAAACCGCCATTTCGAAACCTTCACGACGCATGTTTTCGATCAGAACAGACAGGTGCAGTTCACCACGACCGGATACACGGAACGCATCCGCATCTTCGGTTTCTTCAACGCGCAGCGCAACGTTGTGCACCAGCTCTTTGTTCAGGCGGTCAAGGATCTGACGAGAGGTAACATATTTACCTTCTTTACCGCAGAATGGAGAGGTGTTTACGCAGAAGAACATGGTTACGGTCGGTTCATCAACGGACAGAGCTGGCAGCGCTTCAACATTCTGCGGGTCGCAGATGGTGTCGGAGATGTTCAGTTCGCCCAGACCGGTGATCGCGATGATATCGCCTGCTTCGGCAATATCACTCTCGATACGTTCCAGACCCAGATGGGTCAGAACTTTACCGACTTTACCGTTACGGGTTTTGCCTTCGCTATCAATGATAGTGATCTGCTGGTTCGGTTTAACTTTACCGCGTTTGATACGGCCGATACCGATTACGCCAACGTAGTTGTTGTAGTCCAGCTGAGAGATTTGCATCTGCAGCGGGCCATCAAGGTCTACGCTCGGAGCCGGTACACGATCAACGATGGTCTGATACAGCGGAGTCATGTCTTCAGCCATGTCTTCGTGATCCAGACCCGCGATACCGTTCAGCGCAGAAGCGTAAACGATCGGGAAGTCCAGCTGCTCGTCGGTAGCGTCGAGGTTAACGAACAGGTCAAATACCTGATCAACAACCCAGTCAGGACGCGCGCCAGGACGGTCAACTTTGTTGATAACAACAATTGGCTTCAGGCCATGGGCAAAGGCTTTTTTGGTCACGAAGCGCGTCTGCGGCATCGGACCGTCCATTGCATCCACCACCAGCAGCACGGAGTCGACCATGGACATTACACGTTCAACTTCACCACCGAAGTCGGCGTGCCCCGGGGTATCAACGATGTTGATACGGTAGTCATTCCATTTGATAGCGGTGTTTTTAGCGAGGATGGTAATCCCACGCTCTTTCTCCAAATCGTTGGAGTCCATCACGCGCTCTTGGGTTTCAGCACGTGCATCGAACGTACCGGATTGTTGGAGCAGCTTGTCTACCAGGGTCGTTTTACCATGGTCTACGTGCGCGATGATGGCGATGTTACGCAAATTTTCGATCACAACTTTGCCTCAGGCATTTTAGAAATAGCGCGTTATTGTACACGGATTAATCGCAGTACAAAACAGGATCACAAACATCCTCCGCAAACAAGTATTGCAGAGTTTCTTTGTGATCACATTCACGGAGCGTTAAAAGGGGTAATCTGACATGCTTTGCACCAATATGGTGCTTAATGTTCACATTAAAGCACTATAATGGTGCAATACAACCTTCATGGTGCAGCCCCTTTGCACGATGGTGCGCATGATAACGCCTTTTAGGGGCAATTTAAAAGTTGGCACAGATTTCGCTTTATATTTTTTATGGCGACACGGCCAATTTTTGCAGAATTGAAGACTTCGTTACCACGACGACAATGACCAATCCGGGAGAGTAAGTATGTCCGCTGAACACGTTTTGACGATGCTGAACGAACACGAAGTGAAGTTTGTTGATTTACGCTTCACTGATACCAAAGGTAAAGAACAGCACGTCACTATTCCTGCTCATCAGGTAAATGCCGAATTCTTTGAAGAAGGCAAAATGTTTGACGGCTCCTCAATCGGTGGCTGGAAAGGCATTAACGAATCAGACATGGTTCTGATGCCAGATGCGTCTACTGCTCTCATCGACCCGTTCTTTGAAGAGTCTACCCTGATCATCCGTTGCGATATCCTGGAACCAGGTACGCTGCAGGGCTACGACCGTGACCCACGCTCCATCGCTAAACGTGCTGAAGAATATCTGCGTTCTACCGGCATCGCAGACACCGTTCTGTTCGGGCCAGAGCCAGAGTTCTTCCTGTTTGACGACATCCGTTTCGGCGCATCTATTTCCGGTTCCCACGTGGCTATCGATGATATCGAAGGCGCATGGAACTCCTCCACCAAATACGAAGGTGGTAACAAAGGTCATCGTCCTGGCGTGAAAGGCGGTTACTTCCCGGTTCCTCCGGTAGATTCTTCTCAGGATATCCGTTCTACCATGTGTCTGATCATGGAAGAGATGGGCCTGGTTGTTGAAGCGCATCACCACGAAGTGGCGACTGCTGGTCAGAACGAAATCGCGACCCGCTTTAACACCATGACCAAAAAAGCGGACGAAATTCAGATCTACAAATATGTCGTTCACAACGTCGCTCACCGTTTCGGTAAAACCGCGACCTTTATGCCAAAACCAATGTTTGGCGATAACGGTTCCGGCATGCACTGCCACATGTCCCTGTCCAAGAACGGCGTAAACCTGTTCTCCGGTGACAAATATGCGGGTCTGTCTGAGCAGGCGCTGTACTACATCGGTGGCGTAATCAAACACGCTAAAGCGATCAACGCCCTGGCTAACCCGACCACCAACTCCTACAAGCGTCTGGTCCCGGGTTACGAAGCACCGGTCATGCTGGCTTACTCTGCCCGTAACCGTTCTGCGTCTATCCGTATCCCGGTAGTTGCTTCTCCGAAAGCTCGTCGTATCGAAGTGCGTTTCCCGGACCCGGCTGCTAACCCGTACCTGTGCTTCGCAGCGCTGCTGATGGCTGGTCTTGACGGTATTAAGAACAAGATCCACCCGGGCGAAGCAATGGACAAAAACCTGTACGACCTGCCGCCGGAAGAAGCGAAAGAGATCCCACAGGTTGCTGGTTCTCTGGAAGAAGCACTGAAAGAACTGGATCTGGACCGCGAGTTCCTGACCGCAGGCGGCGTGTTCACCAATGAAGCGATCGATGCGTACATTGCGCTGCGTCGCGAAGAAGATGACCGCGTGCGTATGACTCCGCACCCGGTAGAGTTTGAGCTGTACTACAGCGTTTAATCGTTTGAGTTGCCGTGGAACTTTTAGCCTGCTTAGGCAGGCTTGAGATCGATGGCGAATGATAGGACGCCTGATGGCGCAATCTTACCAGGCCTGGAGGGTAACATTACCTTGTAGGCCGGATAAGGCAAAGCCGCCATCCGGCATCTATGTTTGCCAGTCATCTGTAGCCCATCCCAGGATGGGCTTTTTTCTCCACTAACAACCTGCTTTTTCGCGCTTTTTTGATGTAAAAAGCTATAATGCACTAAATTGGTGCAACACTTTTCAGGAGACTGCTGAATGGCAACCGGCACGCTGCCCGATGCTGGGCAGATCCTCAATTCTTTAATCAACAGCATCTTACTGGTCGACGATGAACTGGCTGTACATTACGCCAACCCGGCGGCACAGCAGCTGCTCGCCCAAAGCTCCCGCAAACTGTTTGGTACACCGCTTCCCGATCTGTTGAGTTATTTCTCCTTAAACATCGGACTGATGCGAGAGAGCCTGGAAGCAGGCCAGGGCTTTACGGATAACGAAGTGACGCTGGTGATAGACAGCCACTCACATATCCTCTCTGTGACCGCTCAGAGGCTGCCTGATGGCCTTATCTTGCTGGAGATGGCCCCTATGGATAACCAGCGCCGTCTGAGTCAGGAACAGCTCCAGCACGCCCAGCAGATTGCTGCCCGCGATCTGGTGCGTGGCCTGGCGCACGAAATTAAAAACCCGCTGGGCGGATTACGCGGTGCGGCGCAACTTCTCAGCAAAGCACTTCCGGACCCGGCGCTGACCGAATATACCAAAGTCATTATTGAACAGGCGGACCGCCTGCGTAATCTGGTTGACCGTCTGCTGGGGCCACAACAGCCGGGAATGCACATCACGGAAAGTATTCACAAAGTGGCGGAACGCGTGGTGGCGCTGGTCTCGATGGAGCTGCCGGAAAACGTCACGCTAATCCGGGATTACGACCCAAGTCTGCCCGAATTACTGCACGACCCGGACCAGATCGAGCAGGTTTTGCTGAACATCGTGCGCAATGCTTTGCAGGCGCTGGGACCGGAAGGCGGCGAGATCATTCTGCGTACCCGCACCGCGTTTCAGCTCACGCTACACGGCATGCGTTACCGTCTGGCGGCACGAATTGATGTTGAGGATAACGGTCCGGGTATTCCCTCGCATTTGCAGGACACGCTGTTCTACCCAATGGTCAGCGGTCGCGAAGGCGGTACCGGCCTTGGATTATCTATCGCCCGTAATTTGATTGATCAACATTCTGGCAAAATTGAATTTACCAGTTGGCCGGGTCATACCGAGTTCTCGGTTTACCTGCCTATCAGGAAATAAGGTGACGTTTATGCAACGAGGAATAGTCTGGGTCGTTGATGACGATAGTTCCATCCGTTGGGTGCTTGAACGTGCGCTCGCAGGGGCAGGGCTAAGCTGTACCACATTTGAAAGTGGTAAAGAGGTACTGGACGCGCTGGCCAGCAAGACGCCGGACGTACTGTTGTCAGATATCCGCATGCCGGGTATGGACGGCCTGACGCTGTTAAAACAGATTAAACAGCGGCATCCGATGCTTCCGGTCATCATAATGACCGCGCACTCCGATCTGGATGCCGCCGTCAGCGCCTATCAGCAAGGGGCGTTTGATTATCTGCCCAAACCTTTTGATATTGATGAAGCCGTGGCGCTGGTCGAGCGTGCCATCAGCCATTATCAGGAACAGCAGCAGCCGCGTAATGTTCAGATTAACGGCCCCACAACCGACATCATCGGCGAAGCGCCAGCAATGCAGGACGTCTTTCGCATTATTGGCCGCCTGTCCCGATCGTCAATCAGCGTATTGATAAACGGAGAGTCAGGGACCGGTAAAGAGCTGGTCGCCCATGCGTTGCACCGTCATAGCCCGCGCGTCAAAGCGCCGTTTATCGCGCTGAACATGGCGGCTATTCCGAAAGATTTGATCGAATCTGAGCTGTTTGGTCACGAGAAAGGCGCGTTTACCGGGGCGAATACCATTCGTCAGGGGCGCTTTGAACAGGCAGACGGCGGTACGCTGTTCCTCGATGAAATTGGCGATATGCCGCTGGACGTGCAAACGCGTTTATTGCGCGTATTAGCCGACGGACAGTTTTACCGCGTAGGCGGTTACGCGCCCGTAAAGGTAGATGTACGCATTATCGCCGCCACACACCAAAACCTTGAACTACGCGTGCAAGAAGGCAAATTCCGTGAGGACTTATTCCATCGGCTGAACGTCATTCGGGTACATCTGCCACCGCTGCGTGAACGTCGGGAGGATATCCCCCGCCTGGCGCGTCATTTCCTGCAGGAGGCCGCCCGCGAACTGGGGGTGGAAGCCAAACAATTACACCCGGAAACTGAGGCTGCGCTCACCCGTCTGGCCTGGCCAGGTAACGTGCGTCAGCTTGAGAACACCTGCCGCTGGTTAACCGTAATGGCCGCCGGGCAGGAAGTACTGATTCAGGACTTACCAACCGAGCTGTTTGAAACCTCCGTGCCAGACGCACCGTCCCATATGCAGCCGGATAGTTGGGCAACGCTATTGGCACAGTGGGCAGATCGGGCATTACGCTCCGGCCATCAAAACTTGCTTTCCGAGGCCCAACCGGAGATGGAGCGCACGCTGTTGACTACCGCGCTCCGTCATACTCAGGGGCATAAACAGGAAGCGGCACGCTTGCTCGGCTGGGGTCGTAATACCTTGACGCGTAAGCTAAAAGAACTCGGAATGGAGTGACATATCGTCACTGTGTAAAGATTAATAATTGAGCGCAAATAGCTGCTATTTTGCGCTTTACTGTTCCGATGAGTTAAGTATGATCGTGCCCGGAAAACGGGGGGAAGTCATCATGCTGGAATCAATCATTAATCTGCTGTCGAGCGGTGCAGTCGAAAGCCATACGCCACAAACTGCGGTCGCCGCAGTATTGTGCGCAGCGCTTGTTGGGCTTTTCAGCTAGCGGGTTCGCCGGGTGGCGCTTCGCTTACCCGACCTACGTATTGAGATTTTCGTAGGCACGATAAGCGAAGCACCACCCGGAAAAGCGTTAAATCACCCGAGAGAATTGCTGCATCCGCGCTTTCTGGCGCAGATACGCATCGAAGCACATGCAAATATTACGGATCAGCAGACGGCCCTTCGGCGTGACCTGAATCCCCTTCTCATTGACATCCACCAGCCCATCCTTCGCCAGCGGTGCCAGCAGTTTCAGGTCTTCGGCAAAATAGTCAGCGAAGTTCAGATCCCATTGCTGTTCCACAGCGGCATAGTCGAGGCGGAAGTTGCAGATCAGGAGCTTAATAACATCACGACGAATGCAGTCATCGCGGGTCAGGGCAATTCCGCGCCACAGCGCGTCACCCTGCTCGTCTACCTGCTGATAATAGCGCTTCAGCTCTTTCTGGTTCTGCGCGTAGTTGTCACCAATCATACTGATGGCTGACACGCCCATTCCCAGCAGATCGGTATCACCCTGGGTGGTATAACCCTGGAAATTACGATGCAGCACACCCTTGCGTTGAGCAATCGCCAGCTCATCATCCGGGCGGGCAAAGTGATCCATACCAATGAACTGATAGCCAGTTTCGGTCAGTGAAGAGATGGTTTCCTGCAGGATATCCAGCTTCTGCTGCGCGCTGGGCAGGTCGGCATCTTTAATTTTGCGCTGAGCGGCAAACAGCGTCGGCAGGTGCGCGTAGTTAAAGACGCTCAGTCGGTCTGGATTCAGCTCAGCAACGCGTTTCAGGGTGAAGGCGAAACTTTCCGGCGTCTGTTTTGGCAAACCATAAATCAGATCGATGTTCGTTGAGGTAAAGCCAATCTCACGCGCATGATTCAGCAGCGCAAAGATAAACTCCTCATCCTGCTCACGGTTCACCAGGCGCTGAACTTCTTTATTGAAGTCCTGCACCCCCATGCTCAGGCGGTTAAAACCTTCAGCGCGTAAATGATCGAGCACATCCAGCTCAATTTCACGCGGATCCACTTCGATCGAAATTTCGGCGTCGTCGTTAAAGTTAAAGTTGCCACGTAGCAGCGACATCAAACGGCTGATTTGCGCTTTATTCAGGTACGTTGGCGTGCCGCCGCCCCAGTGCAGCTGACTGACATGGCGTCCGGCGAACAGCGGTGCGCGATGAATAATTTCTTGTTCTAAGACATCGAGGTATTGATCGGCTTTATGCTGCTGGCGAGTCACGACCTTGTTACAGCCGCAGAAGTAGCACAGCTTGTGGCAGAACGGGATGTGAACGTACAACGAGAGAGGACGCTCAGGATAACGCGCCACGGCCTTTAGAAATGCCTCAGTGCCGTAGTCTTCAGAAAACTCCAGCGCGGTCGGGTACGAGGTATATCGTGGCCCGGAATAGTTATATTTCTGGATCAGGGCCAGGTCCCAGTCTATTAACTGCTCTGACATGCTCACTCCTTCCGATGGCGTCTCTGGCGGGTACGGCGTACCGACTTAACCCCTGTACGGGTGATAAGTCGGTTGCGCAGCCACTTCTGTCGCCGCGACAACCGCTGTAGTTTAACGAATAACCACACCAGATAACATATAACCGGAAGGGTTATAAGCAGGACGGGAAGACCCACGGTGTAAAACCGTTAGTTGCCGCCTTTCAGCAGGCGCATCATGTCTTCCTGCTTTTCTTCTTCTTCCTCTTCTTCCTCGTCATCGTAAGAAAGACCCAGCTTTTGCATCAGCTCATCGATGCGATCCAGCTTGGCATCAACCCAGGACTGATCTTCCGCGCTCAGGGTTTCTCCTGCTTCAAGACGCTCCAGCAGCGCATCCAGGCGCTCATCCGTTTCCAGTAAATCCAACTCAGCCTGTGGTGAAAGCATAGGTTTCTCACTCTTCGGTTTGTGCTGTTTGGTGACTTTTTCGGTCACGCCCAATGGAATGGGGGTTTTGCTGCCAATACGAGGATCTTTTTGCTTATTTTGGTTTCCGCCACCAGATGCGCCTTCGCTACCGGACGCACGGCTACCTGCCGCATGACCACGGTGTTTTTTCTGGCGCTTACGGTCGCGAGCTTCCTGGTTAATTTCTTCGCGTGTTTTACGACGCGCTTTTGCAGGACCTTTACCGCGTGGTGTAGAAGTTGGTTTCATCATGATTCGTCTTTGGCTGTTTTTATTCAGTATATAATTGCGCCGGAATCTAGCAGAAATAAAGAAAAAAGGCGACAGAGTAATCTGTCGCCTTTTTTCCTGACTCTCAACCCTTACGGGCTCTACAATCCCTGTTGGCTATCAACACACCCTGTTTTTCCCTTAGCCTGTAACATTCCGTGTTGTTTCCATTTCCTTTTACTAACGTCTCCGGACGTTTGTCTTCCTGACAATCCTGTGTCTTCGCCTCCTGGCGCTCCTGACCCTCATCCTGAGTCGTCTATCCTTTCAGCTTCCTCGCTATGGATGCTACTTTACCGTTTTGGTTTAAACGTACAAGTAACCTGGGTAACAATTTCTGATTTTAAGAATAGCGCCCAAATGTAACCATATGATTTATTTTAGTTCTGTCATTTTTTACTCTGTCATCTCGTATAGAAACTGTCGGCAATGTCTCACAAAGCGCGGGGTTTTTACTTACACAGCCCACTCGTCGAAAAACCAGCCTTTTGCTGGGGTTCAGGTATAATCGCTGCAAAGCCCTGATTGATGGAGAGGACTGCTTTGACTAACTTGAATTATCAACAGACGCACTTTGTGATGAGTGCGCCTGATATTCGCCACTTACCTTCCGATACCGGTATCGAAGTGGCTTTTGCTGGCCGTTCCAACGCAGGCAAATCCAGTGCGCTAAATACCCTGACGAATCAAAAAGGTCTGGCGCGTACATCTAAAACGCCGGGTCGTACTCAGCTCATCAACCTGTTTGAAGTCGTTGACGGCAAACGCCTGGTCGATTTACCAGGATACGGTTATGCCGAAGTTCCGGAAGAGATGAAGCGTAAATGGCAGCGCGCGCTGGCTGAATATCTGGAAAAGCGTCAGAGCCTGCAAGGTCTGGTAGTGCTGATGGATATTCGTCACCCGTTAAAAGATCTCGATCAACAGATGATCCTGTGGGCAGTTGAGAGCAACGTTCAGGTTCTGGTACTGCTGACTAAAGCAGATAAGCTGGCCAGCGGTGCACGCAAAGCGCAGCTGAATATGGTACGTGAAGCCGTACTGGCATTTAACGGTGATGTGCAGGTAGAAGCATTTTCATCGCTGAAAAAACTGGGTGTGGACAAACTGCGGCAAAAACTGGATAGCTGGTTTAGTGAACTGGCACCGGTTGAAGAGGAGCAGGACGGGGAATAACCCACCGATATGCCGGATGGCGCCGTAGCGCGTTTTATCCGGCCTACAGATCTTTATTTTTGCTCTAAATAATTCGAGTTGCATAAAGGCGGCGACGCAGCAAATCCCAGGAGCTTACATAAGTAAGTGACTGGGGTGAGCGAGGAAGCCAACGCGTATGCAGCTTGAAGTATGACGAGCAAAATAAAAAACGCCCCAGTCATTACTGACTGGGGCGGCTAAAATATTCAGCCAAATCCGATTACGTGAAGTAAAAGGTCTGAAAGATAGAACATCTTACCTCTGTACCCTACGAGAATAACTTTACTCTTTTTTGAGCAGCTCAGAAAGCACTTTTTGTAATTTTTTTTCATTCCTTACATAGGGAATTCTAATGGACATCACAAAAAGCTCTCTCTTATGTTGCTTAGTTACGAAAAAGGGGCGTTATTAAGTAAACCCTTAGTGCGCCTGATCCCAGTTTTCACCACTCCCGACTTCCACCAGCAACGGCACGTCAATCTGGGTCTCGTTTTCCATCAGTTGGTGGATCTTTTTAGAGACGCTTTCCAGATCATCTTTGTGCACTTCAAACACCAGTTCATCGTGTACCTGCATGATCATGCGCACGCGCGGTTGCTCGGTTTGCAGCCATCCATCCACAGCAATCATGGCTCGCTTGATAATATCTGCGGCAGTTCCCTGCATCGGGGCGTTAATGGCCGCACGTTCAGCACCAGCGCGACGAGCACCATTACTGGATTTAATATCCGGTAAATAGAGACGGCGACCTTCCAGCGTTTCTACATAGCCTTGCTCTTTCGCCTGCGCGCGGGTACGTTCCATGTATTCCAACACACCTGGGTAGCGTTCAAAGTAGAGATCCATGTACTTCTGTGCTTCTTTGCGCGGAATATTCAACTGGCGCGCCAAACCAAAGGCGCTCATCCCGTAGATCAAACCGAAGTTGATGGCTTTCGCGCTGCGGCGTTGCTCGCTGGTCACAGCATCAAGCGGTAAACCAAAAACTTCTGCCGCCGTTGCGCGGTGAATATCTTTCCCTTCGGCAAACGCGGTAAGCAGACCTTTATCACGTGAAAGGTGCGCCATGATACGCAGTTCAATCTGTGAGTAGTCCGCAGAGACAATCACGTAGTCTTCTGGCGCAATGAACGCCTGACGAATACGACGACCTTCGTCATTACGTACCGGGATGTTTTGCAGGTTTGGATCCGTTGAAGACAAGCGCCCGGTGGCGGTAACCGCCTGATGGTAGGAGGTGTGCACGCGTCCGGTTTTCTTGTTAATCATCAACGGAAGCTTATCCGTATAGGTCGACTTCAGTTTTGCTAAACCACGATATTCCAGGATCACTTTCGGCAATGGGTAATCCAGCGCGAGCTCTTCCAGTACCTCTTCCGACGTTGATGGCGCGCCGCCTGGGGTTTTCTTCAACGGCTTAATACCCTGCTTTTCAAACAGGATAGTTTGCAGTTGCTTAGTGGAAGAGAGGTTAAACGCTTCTCCGGCGATCTCGTGCGCTTTTTGCTCCAGCTCATTCAAACGCAGCGTCAGCTCTTCTGAATGCTTGTGCAGAACAGCCGGATCGATTTTCACACCGTTGCGCTCAACGCGAGACAAAACCGGCACCAGCGGCATATCGATATTTTCAAAGACGTTCAACGGCCCTTTATGCTGCTGCAATTCTGGCCACATCTTCAGATGCAGCTGTAACGTAACGTCGGCGTCTTCCGCAGCGTAACGACCAGCCTCTTCCAGTGCTATCTGGTTAAAGGTCAGCTGGTTTTTGCCTTTTCCAGCAATCTCTTCAAAGGTGATGGTCTTATGTTTCAGCCAGCGGTCCGACAGGCTGTCCATATCATGTCGTCCAGCGACGCTGTTAAGAATGTAGGATTCGAGCATGGTGTCAAAAGTGATGCCGCGCAGCTCGATGCCATAGTTCGCCAGGATGCCGCGATCGTACTTCAGGTTTTGCCCGACTTTGTGCGCGTTCTCATCTTCCAGCAGCGGCTTTAGCAGCTCCAGCGCGCGGTCGCGCGCGATCTGGTCAGGGGCATCCAGGTAATCGTGGGCAACAGGAACATACGCCGCCACACCCGGTTCAATGGCAAAAGACAGGCCAACCAGATTCGCGGAAATGTTGTCCAGGCTGTCAGTTTCAGTATCGAAGGCAAAGACAGGTGCTTTTTTCAGCTTAGCGATCCACGCTTCCAGCGTCGCTTCGTCCAGAATCGTCACATAGTTATCGTACGAAAGAACCGTAGCCGGCTCCTCAGGCGTTTCATCGACGACAATAGTTTCTTGCGGTTTTGCAGCCGGCTTCGTTCCTTTTGCCTGTAGCCATTTACCCGCTTCAACGTCAGTAACCCAACGTTTGAATTCATACTGTTTAAACAGGCCAAGCAGTTCTTCTGCAGCGGGCTGACGGACTTCCAGCTGCTCACAGGTCAATTCCAGCTCAACATCCGTTTTGATGGTAGCCAATTGATAAGAGAGGTACGCCACCTCTTTGTTCTGCTCAAGTTTGCCCGCCATGGTTTTCGCACCACGGAAGGTCAGCCCCGCTATTTTGTCTGATTCGGCATAGAGGGTATCCAGCCCACCCAGCCCCTGCAGCAGTGCCTGAGCGGTTTTTTCGCCTACGCCTGGAACGCCAGGAATGTTATCTGAGGAATCCCCCATCAGCGCCAGGAAATCGATGATCAGTTCCGGCGGGACGCCGTACTTATTCACCACTTCATCCGGGCCGAGGATCGTATTGGTCATGGTGTTGATAAGGGTGATATTCGGCGTCACTAACTGAGCCATATCTTTATCACCGGTGCTAATCAGCACCGGGCGACCGATCTTCTCTGCTTCCCGCGCCAGCGTACCGATAACATCGTCCGCCTCCACGCCAGAAACAGCCAACAGTGGCAGCCCCATCGCCTTTACCATCGCATGCAGAGGTTCAATCTGTGCACGCAGATCGTCCGGCATCGGTGGGCGGTGAGACTTATAATGTTCGAATAATTCATCACGGAAGGTTTTACCCTTGGCGTCGAATACCACCGCTGCATGGGTTGGTTGATATTGCAGAATCAAGCTACGCAGCATGTTGAGGACACCGTACATCGCGCCCGTAGGTTCTCCTGCTCTGTTAGTCAGCGGTGGGAACGCGTGGTATGCGCGATACAGGTAAGATGAGCCATCTACAAGGATAAGTGGGTTTTCTGGGATCTGAACCATAATGTCCGTGCCTGTTTATCAGATTATGGGTAAAGGATGCCACAGACAGGATGAAAACATGAGTTTTTCTCCGCATTTGTCGAAAAACTTTTGCAGATCTTCTGCTTTGCTCGCAAAGACAGCTGTGGATAACTTTGTGAATAAATAATTTTCAGCTCTTTAAATATAGCAAGGAAATTAATGCTTCATTATATTTATACAACAATTTCAATTGGTTAAATAAACTCACGGCATTTTATTCCATTTTTACAGCTTATATCCTGATGTGGATAGATATTCTCTTTTTTTCTATTCAGGGAAGATCCATCATTTGGTTCGTTTTCTGATAAAATCAGCCCCTTGCGCCTCTTTCGCGCACTGTCTATGGCTAACCTTTTGAA
Source organism: Citrobacter sp. Cpo142 (assembly GCF_030332425.1). Lineage (NCBI taxonomy): Bacteria > Pseudomonadati > Pseudomonadota > Gammaproteobacteria > Enterobacterales > Enterobacteriaceae > Citrobacter > Citrobacter sp. Cpo142. Next base: position 4,156 of record NZ_JAOWHW010000030.1, on the reverse strand, counting down.
TAATTTAATTATGACGAGAATACTCGCTGCGATAACGCTGTTGCTGAGTATCGTGTTGACCATATTGGTCACGATTTTTTGTTCTGTGCCGATCATCCTTGCCGGAGTTGTGAAACTCCTTTTGCCCATTCCTGTCGTCTGGCGCAAGGTTTCCGTCTTCTGTAATTTCATGATGTACTGCTGGTGTGAAGGTCTGGCGCTACTGCTGCACCTTAATCCGCGGCTGAAGTGGGATGTTGAAGGGCTGGAAGGTCTTAGCAAGAAAAACTGGTATCTGCTCATTTGTAATCATTACAGCTGGGCCGATATCGTTGTGCTTTGCGTTCTGTTCCGTAAGCACATCCCGATGAATAAATATTTCCTCAAGCAGCAGTTGGCCTGGGTGCCCTTTATTGGCCTGGCCTGCTGGGCGCTGGATATGCCGTTTATGAAACGCTATTCACGTGGCTATCTGCTTCGCCATCCGGAACGCCGTGGTAAAGATGTCGAAACAACGCGTCGTTCCTGCGAGAAGTTTCGCGTACACCCGACAACCATTGTGAATTTTGTCGAAGGTTCACGCTTTACCAAAGATAAACGTGAGCAAACCCGCTCTCCTTATCAAAACCTGCTCCCTCCTAAAGCGGCAGGTATTGCAATGGCATTGAACGTACTGGGGTCACAGTTCGATAAAATGTTGAACGTCACGTTGTGCTATCCGGAAAACAGTAGCCGACCGTTCTACGATATGCTGAGCGGTAAGCTAACGCGGATTGTCGTGCGGGTGAATCTGGAGCCAATCCATGAAGAGTTACACGGTGATTACGTGAACGATAAGGCATTCAAGCGCCGCTTTCAGCTGTGGTTGAATACGCTGTGGAGTGAGAAAGACGCGCAAATAGATGCGATTAAAGCATCAAGTAAAAAAGCCGGTCAGTGACCGGCTTTTGCTTTTACTTCTGACCAACCAGGTACTTCACGGTATCCGCATACTGTTGCACAAAGATATCCATGCTGCTGGTATCCATGCCCTGCGGGTTGACCTGATATTTGCCATTCACGAACATCGCCGGAACGCCCTGCAGCTGTAAATCAGCTGCCGCTTTTTCCTGCTGCGCCACGAGTGATTTCACCACGAAGCTGTTCCATGCCGCATCATAGTCTTCGCCTTTAATACCTGCGTCGACAAACACTTTACGGATATCAGCAACGGACTGAACGGTCTGAGTTTTCTGAACCCCTTCAAACAGCGGAACAGTGACCTGATCTTCAACACCCAGCGCCATAGCAACCGCCCATGCCTGCGTCAGATCTTTGCCCAAAGGCCCAAGAAACTCGACGTGGTATTTGGTCATCTTGGTGCCTTCCGGCAGTTTTTTCTTCACGTTATCAGATACATGAAGCACTTCTTCAAACTGATAGCAGTGCGGGCAGTAGAAGGAGAAGAACTCCAACACTTGCGGTTCACCCGCAACAGGCTTCTCCAGGGTGATGTATTGTTTACCATCCTGGAACTGCGCTGCAGATGCGCTAAAAGCTAAGACCATACCAGCCAGCGCCAGCCATATTTTTTTCATGTTCAAGTTTCTCCGATTAATACATTGGCGTTAATTGTAAGGGGGGCTCTTGCAGAATTTTTGCCTGCTCAATAAAGGTCGCGGTCTGACGATGCCAGTAATCTTCTCCGGTTAACCACGGGAAGTTTTTTGGGAACGCAGGGTCAGCCCAACGTCGAATCAGCCAGGCAAGATAATAAACTAAACGCATAGCGCGTAAAGGTTCTATCAGTCCGATTTCCGCCGTGTCGAACTCACTAAACTCTTCATAAGCCTCGATAATGGTTTCTAGCTGCATGCGTTGTTCAGCTTTATCACCATTGAGGAGCATCCATAAATCCTGAATAGCCGGACCATTGCGGGCATCATCTAAATCGACAAACATCGGGCCATCGCGCCACAGAATATTACCGGCATGACAATCACCGTGCAGGCGTAACGTGGTAAAACGCGTATGCCAGCGTTCGGTAACAATCGCGATAAGCGCATCCGTTGCCTTCAGGAAAGCCGCTTTTTGCCCTGATGGGATAAGCTGTGCGTGTTCAAAAACTTTACGCGGCTCAGCCAGGTACTCTTCAAGGCCAATCGTTGGGCGGAAGGCAAAAGTACGCTTGCATCCGGTCTGGTGCATACGCCCGAGATAGCGCCCCACCGCCTCCATCTGATCGATGTTGTCGGCTTCAAACTGGCGTCCACCGACGCTGGGGAAGATCGCATAATTGAAACCCTGATGGCTTAACAGCGTTTGGCCGTTCAGTACCAACGGCGCAGCTACCGGAACTTCATCGCTTACCAGTTCCAGAGCAAACTGGTGCTCTTCCTGGATCTGATCGACAGACCAACGTTCAGGGCGATAAAACTTAACGACAAAGCGTCGACGGTCTTCGTCCTGGAATTGATAGACACGGTTTTCATAGCTGTTAAGCGGAGTAAGCCCGGAATCCACCCGGATCCCCTGCTCAAACAGTGCATCCATGATGGTATCCGGGTGTAGCGTCTGGAAATTAAAAGCGTTGTCGTTCATCCCATCATCCGGAAAATACTACGAATGATTCAGGATATCATCTCGCAGCGCTTTCGGTGGCGGCGATTACAAGCTTTTACTCTTTAATTACGCCACGTGCGCGGAGTAGTGCGGTTTTAAAATCTTCTTCATAATCTTTCTGAATACCAGGAATGACCGCGTCTTTCGCCGAGTCACGCATTTTCAGGTGATAGATCAGAATGTCATCAGTTAAATCCGCCAGTTCGCCGTCAAAACCTGACTCTTGCGCCAGTTTCTGTAAAAATTGCATCAGGTTAAGATCGGGTTCCTTCTGCCAGGCAGGCTGGAGGAGTTCAATAACTTCATTCAGACGTTTACATTTCATGGTTGTGCTCCTTAGGCTCAATACAGATACGTTAGCAGGGTCAATCCCACATTAAAAGAGGCGATATCAGTGATTCTGGATAGTGCAATAACAGGGGTTGTGCTGGCTGGCGGTAAGGCCAGACGGATGGGCGGAACCGATAAAGGTCTGCTTGAACTGGACGGTAAACCTCTTTGGCGGCATGTGGCCGACATTCTCGCTTTGCAGGTCGAAACCGTGGTGGTTAATGCCAATCGCCACCGGGATATATACCAGCAAAGCGGCCTGAAAGTTATTCCCGATTCCTTGGCCGATTTCCCTGGCCCACTGGCCGGGATGCTATCGGTATTCCTGCAGCAAACGGGGGAGTGGTTTCTGTTTTGCCCGTGCGATATGCCCTATATTCCTCACGATCTGGTCGCTCGTCTAAAAGAGCAACGTAAAGATGCACCCGTTGTCTGGGTGCATGATGGGGAAAGAGATCACCCAACCATTGCGCTGATGCACCGCTCTATGCAGCCTTTGCTGCAGGATTATCTTCAGTCCGGTGAACGACGTGTCATGGTCTTTATGCGTCTGGCTGGCGGTCATGCTGTCGATTTCAGCGATCATAAAGATGCGTTCGTAAACGTGAATACCCCCGAAGAGCTCGCAAAATGGCAGGAAAAATCATGATCCCATTACTCGCCATTGCGGCATGGAGCGGCACGGGAAAAACCACGCTGCTCAAAAAGTTGATCCCGGAACTACGTGCCAGAGGTATACGTCCCGGATTGATTAAACATACTCATCACAATATGGATGTCGACAAGCCCGGTAAAGATAGTTATGAACTGCGCAAAGCCGGTGCAGCACAAACGCTGGTCGCCAGCCAGCAACGTTGGGCATTAATGGTAGAAACACCGGAAGAGCCCGAACTGGATTTAGCGTATCTGGTAAGCCGGATGGATGCAGCGACGTTGGATCTAGTGCTGGTTGAAGGGTTTAAGCATGAACCTGTCGCTAAGATCGTGCTTTTTCGCGACGGTTGCGGGCATAGTCCTGAAGAATTGGCGATAGACGAATATGTTATCGCGGTTGCCAGTGATGTTCCGCTGGCGGTGGATGTTCCATTGTTAGACATCAACGATATACAGCAACTTGCTGATTTTGTTACGCAATGGATAAGATGGTAACCGTGGTGTTGTGATGCGCCTGATGCGCTGCGCTTATCAGGCCTACAAAATACGTTCAGCCCAGCCCCTGCAGGCCGGATAAGGCGGCACGCCGCAT